>CAZRHN010000013.1:8398-12714 GCA_964599925.1 uncultured bacterium | reverse complement strand
CCCCGCATCAATAAAAGCACCTAAAATCATATCACCCGATATCCCTGAAGAACAATTAAAATATGCAATTCTCATTTTCGCTGATTACCGCTGATTAACCCCCCTTGTCCCCCCATTTCACTAATTCACTGTTTCACTGCGGTCATCTGCGTTTACTATTGATGAGGTGGGCAATTACACCTGCACCAAAACCATCATCAATGTTTACGACACATACGTTTGCCGCACAGGAATTAAGCATAGTAAATAACGCAGTTAATCCTTGGAACGAACTTCCATAGCCAACCGATGTCGGAACACCGATTACCGGGCAGGGAACTAATCCACCAACAATACTTGGTAACGCACCTTCCATCCCGGCACAAACTATAACTACTGTAGAAGAAAGGATTTTCTCTTTATAAGCGAGCAGACGATGTATACCCGCTACACCTACATCATAAATTCGCTCAACTTTATTCCCTAAAACTTCTGCGGTAACTGCTGCTTCTTCGGCAACCGGTATATCCGAAGTGCCCGCAGTAATCACGCTAATAAAATTGTTAACTTGACTTCGGACTTCGGACTTCGGACTTTTTTTAATGACAATCACCCGGGCTAATTTATGATATTTCGCCCGAGAGAATTTCTTCTTTATCACCTGGTAAATCTTTCGTTCAGCCCGAGTTAGAATAATCAATCTATTTTCTTTCTCAAGGCCGCTGGCAATTTTAATAATCTGCTCAACAGTTTTTCCCGGACAATATATCGCTTCGGGGAAATCCTGTCGTTTCTCTCTGGAGATATCTAGTTTGGCAAATTCTAAATCCTCAAACACGAATTTAGACGAATTTTTTATACACGAATGCACACGAATTTCTTTCTTCATTGCCAGTTGGTCAGTGGTAAATTAGGGTCAACTTTTATTGACACGAATTTACCCGAATTTTCTATTCGCGAATATTCGCGAATTCTCTTATTCGCATAGATTCGTGTTTTATAGTATCCTGTACAAGCAATCATCGCCGCATTATCAGTGCAAAACTCAGGTTCGGGATAATAAATTTCCCATCCATTTTTCTTTTCTTCGGCAAAAGCAGCCCGCAATGCTGAATTTGCGGCTACACCGCCGCCAAGAACAATCTTTTTTATTTTAAATTTTTCTGCTGCTTTCAAGGTCTTCTTCACTAAAGTTTCTACTACCGCCGCCTGAAAAGAAGCAGCAATATCTTTTATCTGATACCTCGTGCCTCGTACCTCGTGCCTACGCACATAGTTTACTACTGCGGTTTTTAAACCACTGAAAGAAAAATCCCAAGAACCCCAGAGATAAGGGCGAGGGAATTTTATTGCTTCCGGATTACCCTTTTTTGCCAGGCGGTCAATAATCGGTCCTCCGGGATAACCGAGGTTAAGCAATTTAGCAATTTTATCAAATGCTTCACCTACTGCATCATCACGAGTGCGACCTAAAATCTGATATTGACCAATTTTTTTCACTATTAATAGGTCCGTATGTCCGCCAGAAACGATTAACGCTAAAAATGGTGGCTTAACTTTATTATTCGTGTAATTCGTGTTTCTAATTCGTGCAATTCGTGATTGCAAAAAATTAGCAAAAATATGTCCTTCCAAATGGTTAACTGAAATTAAAGGAAGTTGGTAAACATAAGAAATTGTTTTTGCTACCATCACGCCAATCAACAACGCACCGACTAAACCCGGACCGTTAGTCACTGCTACTGCCGATAAATCAGAAAATTTTATTTTCGCTTCTTTGATTGCAATACTAATTAAGGAATTTATATTCTCCAGATGTTTACGACAGGCAAGTTCCGGAACTATACCTTGATATTTTCTATGGATGGCAATCTGGGAGATCAATAAATTAGAAAGAATTTCAGTTTTATCTAAAACTGCTACTGCTGTTTCATCACAAGAAGTCTCAATACCTAAAATTAACATTAATGCTGGATCAGCTGGGATAATCTAACAAATTTAATCCCTTCATTATAAAAACGTGGTATAAGTGAGGCCAATACTTTCGCCGTCTCTGGCGAATGTATATGTCCGATTGCTATTGCCTGACCGTTTTGTTTTGCTGCTTTAAATAGTTGTTCAAATTTTGCTTCTATTTCCGTGGGTTCGGTACCCACGTCTAAGAATATTTGATTTTCAAGATGCGGTATTTCAAATTTATTTGCTAATTTTTTACTTGCTGAATGCTTAGTTGTATAGGAATCAAAAAAGAGTAGGTTATTTTTCTTTACCTCACGCAGTAAAATTGCCATTTTCCCTTCATTTTCAGTAAATTTTGAGCCCATATGGTTACTTACACCGATAACCCCTGGTACTGACGATAGATTATCCTTGAACTTGTTAACAATTTCATAATCGGTCATTCTCGTAAGAATTGCGTATTTACCAGGATTCTCTTTACGATTCTTCGGTTCAAGGGGCAAGTGCAAAATTGTCTCTTTCCCTTGACCTTTTAACTCCTGGGCTAATATTTTTGAATATCTTTCTTTAGGGAGAATAGCGTAGGTAAGTGGGATATTCAGGTTGAGGAAAGGCTCCAACTGTTTGCGGTTATAGCCAAGGTCATCAATAACAATAGCGACTTTGCTGATTACCGGGATAAAGGTGAGGTAGGAAAGAATTTTTTTTCTCAAACCGCTTTCAAGATATAACCGATTATTCTTAATTTCAGCATGGTAGATTTGAGCGCCTGCTTTTTTGAGAATTTTTATCAGTGTGCTTCGGTATTGTTCAAGGGATGCGGCCGGTGGGATAAGTATTTGTTCGCTGATTTGGGGGATAGTATCTTTGCCGATAATTTTCGTTTCACATTGCGTCCTTAAGATATCGCTTCTATCTATCCCCCAGAGGAAGATTTGTTTTTTGATTGCGGAGTCAATTTTTTCTGATAAAACAACAAAATTTACCGGCGCGGGTAAAAAAAATTTTCTTAACTGCCATAAGATTATTCCAATAATGGCAATGATTAAAACTAATAGCCAATACCTTTCCTTTTTCACCTTTGTTTCTTGGTTATCCCACTACCTTTAGGTGGTAGGATTATCCTTTTTCAATCTGGCTAAATATTTCCTTTGCTTTGAGAAGTTCAATTGCACGTTTCAAAATAACATCTTCAACTAAATCTTTTTTTACTACCGACTCTGGTTCTTTTTCTTTAGCATAAAGCATTTCTTCCTGAGCCATTAGTTTTACTTCCGTCTCTTTAGACACTTCAATGACAATATCCGGAGCGATACCTTTATCCTGGATAACTCGCCCGGCAGGAGTATAATACTTTGCAGTAGTAATTCGTAAACCCGAGCCGTCAGGAAGAGGGAATACACTTTGCACCGAGGCTTTACCAAAAGTCGGCGAACCGATAATTACCGCACGTTTATGGTCCTGTAATGCACCGGCAACTATTTCGCTGCCTGAGGCGGAACCTTTGTTAACCAAAACTATTAGAGGGAGATTTTGGTAAGGTGCCTTTTTTTCAGAGCGAAATTCCTGTTTCTGTTCCGGTTTACGTCCCTGAGTATAAACAATCATCTTTTCGTCGCCGAGAAATCTTTTTGTCACTCCGTAGGCACTGTTTAATAGTCCTCCGGGATTATTTCGTAAATCAACAATCAAGGATTTCATTCCTTTATCTTCTAATTCTTTTAATGCCCCGTCCAAGTCTTCAGCGGTCTTTGCAGAAAATTCAATCAAACGCACATAGCCAATGTCTTTGTCCGCCATTTTACTTCTTACGCTTTCAAGTTTTATCCATTCCCGGGTAATTGTATAGTCAAGGGGTTCTTTTAACCCTTCACGCATAATCGTAATGGTAACCTGTGTTCCTGGGGTACCGCGCAATTTTTTTACTGCCTGCTCAATAGTAATACCCTGGGTTGATTCTTTTTCAATCTTAATGATTTTATCCCCTGGAAGTACACCTAAACGATACGCCGGTGTTCCCGGAAGGGGAGTGACTACAGTAAGAAGATCATCCCGAATAGCAATGCGAATTCCTAAACCGCCAAATTGTCCTTCGGTTTCCGTTTTCATTTCCTTGTGTAGTTCCGGTTCCATAAATTGGGAAAAAGGGTCTAATGCCTTAGTCATACCCGCAGCCGCGCTGTAAATTATTTTTTTTGTTTCCACCGGTTCTACATAATGTTCCTGAATAAGAGTGAGAACATCAACCAAAAGTTTAATCTGGCCATACGCCTCTTCAGTTGCCTGAATTACTCTCTCAGGCTTAAAAACAAAAATACCTCCTAAAAGAAGGGTTCCTAAAATAATCAAACCTAAAAGTTTACGCCGTTTCATTTTTT
>CAZRHN010000013.1:7213-8298 GCA_964599925.1 uncultured bacterium | reverse complement strand
ATAAAGATGTTGATTTTGCAATTCGTGAAGCAATTAACCTCATTGGGGGAATAGAAAAATTCATTTCACCCGGACAAAATGTTCTTCTTAAGCCAAATTTAGCCGGTCCTTTCTCGCCAGAGCGTACAGTAACCACCCATCCACTGATTGTAAAATCGGTAATAAAACTTATTCAGTCGGTTGACGGTAAAACAACCATTGGCGATAGTCCTACGGGAATCCATAATCCAACTTATTTAAAATTAGTCTACAAAAAAACTGGTATGGAAGAAATTGTCAATGAAACTGGTAGTGAACTTGTCTGTGATACAGAAGCAAAAGAAATTTTTTATCCGCAAGGTAAACAGATTAAACATCTTACCATATTTAAATCAATACTTGAAACCGATGTGTTAGTCAATGTTGCTAAACTGAAGACACATCTTTACACAAGATTTAGTGGAGCAACAAAAAATCTCTACGGTACTATTCCCGGAGTAGTAAAAGTTGCCTATCATTCTAAATTTCAAGACCCGGAAAAATTTTCACAAGTTTTACTTGATATTTACAATTGTCTTAAGCCAAAACTATCAATTATTGACGGAGTTATTGGGATGGAAGGTAACGGTCCGGCCTGGGGTAAACCAAAAAAAGTTGGTGTAATTATTGCCAGTAGCGATGCGCTTGCCGCTGACTGGGTAGCCTGTAAAGTAATCGGGCTCAATCCGCAAACTGTTCCTATACTCTATTTAGATAATCTTCAACCGCCAGAAATTGTTGGGACTAATCTCAAAGATATACAAGTCACTGATTTCCATATACCCCCACCAAGTAGAGTTAAAGATGGACTTATTGCTATTCGCTGGGTGCCGAAATTTCTGCGGGATAAGTTTGGTTACCATTTACTTTCCCAACCGATAGTTATTCCCGAAAAATGTATCGGTTGCAAAATCTGTATTCAAGGATGCCCCCAACAAACAATTGAATTACGAGATGATAAAGCTTTTATCCTGGAAAAGAACTGTATTCGTTGCTGGTGTTGTAGTGAAAATTGTCCGGAAGGGGCGATAGAACTAAAACAATCTTTCCTTGGTAAACTCTTTACC
>CAZRHN010000013.1:0-7113 GCA_964599925.1 uncultured bacterium | reverse complement strand
AGTCATTAAACGCACTGTATTTATTTTTCTTTTAAACCAAAGAAATTTAATGACTCCGATAAGATTCAATTTACCATTTATTTTTTTTAATACCTGATTATAATCGGGGAAAGCCATTAAAAAACCTGCTGGTTTACCATCAAGTAAAGCAATCTGGATTATCTCGGGAACAATTAACGGTTTTAATTTTTCAGCCATAACTTCTATTTCTTTATCGGTCAATGGAACAAAACCCCAATTTTCACTCCAGGCAGAATTGTATACCCGCTTAATATTTTCTAATTCTTGACGAAAATTTTTTAAGTCACCCGCATGCACGGACAAGTTTGGTTCACGTTTTTTAACCATTTCCGCAAGACGGTTTAACCGTTCTAATTGTTCACCAGTTACCGGGGCGAGGTAGGCAAATAAATCTTTTGCCTTTTGTAATCCATACCGTTCCATAAACTCTAAATAATAAGGTGGATTATAAGTCATCATTAAGGTTGGCGAAGAATCAAACCCTTCAATTAAAAAACCACATTCCTCATTCATTGAAGGGTTCATCGGTCCACGCATAATTTCCATTCCCTTTTCTTTAAGCCAATCTCTCGCCGCATTGAGCAATCTTTCAGCAACCGGGTAATCTTCTACACATTCAAAAAAACCAAAAAAACCACATTTTTCCTGATGAAAATTTATATGACTGGAATCAATGGTTGCCGCAATTCGTCCCAAAACCTTTTTTTCCTCTTTTACCAAGAAAAGGGTTCTCTCAGCGTGTTCCCAGAAAGGATTTTTATTGCTAAAAATAAATTTCTGTTCACTGAGGAGAGGAGGTATCCAATGAGGGTCGTTGCGGTAGACCTGGAAGGGAAATTTTATGAATTCATTAAGTTCCTTTTTATTCTTTACTGGAAACACCTCCTTTTCTGGCATTTTGTAATTTTTCATAAGAAATACTTCCATTTCACTATTTCACCAATCCGCCAATTCACTAAATCACTCCTAATTCCTTCCCAACCCGAGCAAAAGCATCTAAGGCAAAGTCCAACTGTTCAGGAGTATGGGTTGCGGTATAACTTGTCCGCAAAAGAGTTCTTCCCGGAGGAACTGCGGGTGGAAAAATAATATTTATAAATACACCGGCATCATGTAATGCGCGCCACATCGCTAAACCAATAATATCCGCAGGTAATAAACCAAGATTAAGAAAATGTTCACTACCCGGTAAATGACGCAACTTTTCCGATGCATCTTTGTTATCCTTCATCACCACAGGAATGATTGGTGTTTCGCTGACCCCCGTATCATAACCCAATTGGCTAAGACCTTGTTTCATTTTTCTTGTATTTTCCCAAAGCCTATTTCTTCGTTCCGGTTCGTTTTCTAAGATTTCCAATGCTTTCAATGCGGCAGCAGCATTCGCCGGCGGTATACTCGCACTGAAAATCAAACTTCGAGCAAAATGTTTTATATAGCAAATAACTTTTTCTTCACCAGCAACAAAACCACCTAATGAAGCTAAAGATTTACTGAATGTGCCCATAATTAAATCAACCCTATCTTCAAGATGAAAATGCTCACCGGTTCCCCTACCTTTATCTCCGAGTACACCAATCGCATGGGCATCGTCAACAAGGATTCGTGCTTTATATTTTCTTGCTAATTCCGCTATCTCCGGTAACTTTGCTATATCACCTTCCATACTAAAAATACCATCAACCACAATAAGTATACCTTCTGCACCTTCACATTTTTTTAGTGCTTTTTCTAAATCTTCCATATTATTGTGTTCAAATTTTTCCATCTTGCCAAAAGAAAGACGACAACCGTCAATAATACTCGCATGATCAAGTTTATCCGTAACTACAATATCTTTTCTACCAATTAAAGCCTGAATTATTCCTAAATTTGTTTGAAAACCGGTAGAGAATACCAGGGCCACCTCTTTATGCAAAAATTGGGCAATTTTCTTCTCCAATTCTTCGTGTAACTCCAAATTTCCGTTTAAAAATCTTGACCCGGCACAGCCGCTGCCGTATTTTTCTACCGCTTCAATTGCTGCTTTTTTTACCCGTGGGTCATCGGTCAAACCTAAATAATTGTTTGAACCAAGCATTAACATCTTTTTTCCTTGCACATAAACTTCATTACTTTGACCGGTCTGTAAAACACGAAAATAAGGATAGAAACCTGAATTTTGCACTTCCTTGGCGACGGTGTATTTCTTACATTTATCAAATAAATCACCGGTAGGTTTCTTCACCGGTTCTTTCTTTATTTCTATTGTTTTTTTCACAAATCTTTTTTTGAGAATTTTTTGCATTAATTCTTTAGTTTTTTTTCTACCTCTACCAAGGCGTTCTTTCAAAGCAATTGCCATTTTTTTACTCCTTCAAAAAAATTGATTACAGCGATTAAAACACGATTTCAGCGATTAAAAAAATTATACTCCATTTTTTTATCTAAATCAAACCTATACTGTCTTTATCAGCGGCAATCTGCGAGATTCTTCGGTTCACCCCGCACCTTTGCTCGGAACAGTTGCAGTATCTACGAAAACTGTCTCGGGAAGCCCATCTACTCTTGGGCAAAGGTGCGGGGTAAATCTGCGTTATCTAATTTCATCTCAATTATTCGGTCAAAACGAAATGTGCGTTGTTCTTGCCGTAAATTACACCAGGCTCTTAAATAAAGATAGTCTTCTCCAGGCATAACTTCAATTGGTTCAATTGTTCTTATTGTCTCTTCACCAGTTGAAGAAATATATTTTATTTTCAGTTTTTTACCGCTACCGATTGCTTCTTCAATTGCTGGCGGTAGACTTATTTCTTTAACTTCAGGGAAACTTATTATTTCACCCTGCAATTTTAATAAATCGGTTAAAGTTTGCACATCCCTTTTTTTATTAAAATCTTCAAGGAAAAATTCAAATATTTTTTTGGTTAAATGAACATCAACAAAAGCGCGATGTTCCTTAAAAACATTTATCCCTAAAAATTGAGCAATGTTACCCAAACAATTACTCGGGAAAGAATAATATCTTCGGGCAAGAATTAAAGTATCAACTACAAAATTTTTTAGCCCGGGTAACCCAAGATTACGCAGTTGCACACCAAGGAAACTTAAATCAAACCGTGCATTATGACAAACAATCACTGTATCGTTGATGAAATCCAGAATCGGTTTAACCAAATCTTTAAAGTAGGGTGCATCTTTTACCATTTCGTCATTAAGACCATTAATTGCACTTGCTCCGGGTGAAATTGGATAGGCGGGGTTAATTAGACTCTGGAAAGAATCAATTTCTTTTCCCTTAGACCATTTTAAAAGCGCAATTTCACAGATTCGGTCGCCAAAATGCGGGTTTAATCCAGTAGTTTCAAAATCAAGAAAAGTGAAAGTGGTGTTGTCCAATAAAAAGTTATGCATTTTTTCAAAGATCCCGCTTTGGCGGTGATTTGAGTTTAAGTTTTTTGGAAACAATTTCTTTGAAGGTAAGCATTCCACCAACAAATAAAGCAGTGTAATAGGTGAGTAAACGCCAGATAATCACAAAAATACCTAAAAATGTATGCGGAACTAAAAGCGAGAAAAGAGTTGCAAAACCTAATTCAGCGGCACCGCTTGAGCCCGGTGTCGGCGCATAGGCTGAGGCAAGATAAAATATTGCCATTACCGCAATTACTTCCAGTATCGGTGAATGTATTCCCATACCCCAGAGCACGGCTACCGGGACAAAAATAATTGAAATCCAGCAAAGCAAACTGTATCCAGCAACAATAATCATATCCTTAGTTTTAGTTTTGAAAAGTTTAAGTTTCGCTTCATTAAAATCGTCTATTGTATGTGATAATCTGGTCAACCATCTTTCAATTTTTTTCGGGTGGAAGCGCGGAAAGAACGGATGATTAATTAAATAAGTGATAAACCGCTTCGCTTTATCTGGTTTGAAGGTAATAAAAAGTAGAAAAAATACAAAAAAAAGATAAATAAACAAACCAATATTGACCACTATTGATGCGGTTTTGCTTAAAAACCATTGATGCCAGAAAAATATTACCAAAAACGGCAAAACTATACCCAAAGAAAGACGAGCAAAATGTCCCATTAAAGTTTTAATCATGATTACCGCGGTTGATTCACCCAAACTTAAGCTCTGGGTTGTATGAAGAAGGTATATTTCAAAAGGTTCCCCGCCAGTATCAAAGGGGGTAATTTTAGCAAAAAATGAACCAATCAGGGTAATTTTCAAAATTTCGGGGAAAGTGATTTTGTTGCCTAAAGCATGAATAATTCTTTGTATTCGGACTGCTTCTAAAAACCATTCAAAAATGATTAACCCTAAAGTAAGAAGGAGATATCTCGGCTGGACTGCTTTCAACCAGATTTTAATTGATGCTTTATGGAAAAACAAGGAAATAAGAAAAAGCGCAAATACGCTTAAAAGTATAACAAAAATAATGTTGAGAATAATTTTTTTGGGTTGAATTTTTATTTCTTCCATATTTCTTTCTTAACCAATTCTATAATTTTTGGGACTCTTTTTTTGACTAGTGAAGATAATTCCATTCCCCAGGAAGAATAATTCTTCGGTTCAATACCAATAACTACTACTTTCGGTATTTTTTTACTTAGTTCAGCCCATAAATGTAAAGTTTGTTGGAAATCAACCTGGTGTAAGGAAAGAATTTTGTTTTCATCCTTTTCTATATCTTCTGGAGTAAGACGATAAATTGTTCCCGGTTTATCTCCCCCGCGCACACAATCAATCACGATGACTTTTTTTCTTCCTTTTAGATAGGAAATCAGGTCTAAACTCGCTGTCCCGCCGTCAAGCACTTCTACATTAGCCGGTAAACGCGTCTTCATCATTTTTTGGGCAATCTGAACCCCTACCCCCTCATCTTTGAGCAAAAGATTCCCAATTCCTAAAATAAGTATCGGTTTAACTTTCTTCATTTTTTTATCACGAATAAGCGCGAATTGACCACACGAATGTTCACGAATTAAACTTATTCGCGAATATTCGCGAATTTACTATTCGTGGGATTCGTGTAAATAGTTTCATTATAACTTTTTTCCACAAAAAAATAAAGTCTGGCTGTTAAAACCAGACTTTATCTATTGTTTGTAAATAAATTTTTAAAGAAGAACTTACCCTACTGGAGCGTGTTCAATATACTTTTCTTCTTTTTCTTTGTCCTGGTAACCGCTGATTACGCCTTTCAGGGTAAATGGATAGAGAACTACACCCAAATAGAAATGTAAGGCAACAGTGATGATAAATAACCAACAGCCAAGGTAATGGATTAAACGCACATTGCGTAACCCACCGCAGAGGTCAACTACAAACCCAAGTTTCGTTGGCCAGTAGAGGGTAAATCCGGTAAATGCCATAATTATTAAGAGAAACCACCAGCCAAAATAGGTTGCTCTTTGCCCGGGATTATACTTACCGAAATCCGGATGTTTCGGTCTCAAAAAGAGATAGAAACCAATCATTGCCGGAATGTCTCTGACCGCTTTCCCGGTCGGAAAGACAAACTCTTTTATGTCGCCGCTAACAAGCGAGTAGTAAACACGGAAAATGAAGGTAAAGGTAATCAAATACATAAAAATGAAATGCACTGTCCGGGCAGCATTAAGCGACCCAAAGATATTGAATCCAGTTGGATAAGAAACGTTTAACCCACTCAAAATTAAAAGAAGCATTGAGACCAGATGGAGGAAATGACATACCCGAGCAACTCCCGTGTGTTTAAAGACTTTTTCCATAACTCAACCTCCCTACCGCTGATTACCGCAGATTTTTAAAAACCTCGCTGATTGCCGCTAATATGTCAATTGCGAGCCCCGAAACTTCGGGGCGCGGTCATCTGCGTTTGTTTCATCTGCGGCTATCCGCGCTGATTAGTAAACCTTGAATACCTTATATTGTTTCCGTGCATCAAGAATATGCACTGCGCAAGCAATACAGGGGTCAAAAGAACGGACAACACGCACTACTTCAATCGGGTTATCCGTATCTTTAACCGGGGTGCCAATCAATGCCTGTTCAATCGGTCCGGCTTGTCCTTTATCATCACGCGGTGAAGCGTTCCAGGTTGTCGGCACAACTAACTGGTAATTTGCCACTTTACCATTTTCAATTTTCATCCAATGTCCAAGTGCACCACGGGATGCTTCGGTTAAACCCATACCTTCCCCTTCTTTAGGAATAGTATAAGGTGTATGGGTCGGTTTACCCGGTTGCAGTTGCATTACCCAGCCCATCATTGCCTCAGCGCAGATTTTTGCTTCTAAAGCACGGGCAGCATGACGACCGAGAACCGAGAAAGCCTTGGTCGCTGGTATTCCGAGCGCTTCCGCTGTTTTCACCAGGATTGGATTTTGTGAACGGTTAACAAACATTCTCGCTAGAGTTCCCACTTCATGCACCTTACCATTATAACGCGGTGCTTTCAGCCAGGTATACGCTCCGGCTTTATCCAGCGCTGGCGTCGTCTTACCTTTACTTGGATGAAGTCCACCGCAATCGTCAGTGTACCAGGAATATTTTACATGCTCAGTAATTTTACCCGGATCAAATTCAGTATCTTTCCCGTCAGTAAAAGTGCCTGCCTTAATCAGTTTCTTTTTCCCGTCAGCAGTCTCCGGATAAACACCGTAAGAAAGCAGATTCTTACACCCAGCCCCGATATCAAAGTAGTCAGCATAGACTTTCGCTACTGCAACCACGGTCGGCACGTAGACATTGTCAACAAACGCTTTGACTTCTTTCAGGCGCCAGAGAAAGTCAGCAATTTTGTCCACGCCCACTGTTTCGGTAACGCCACCGGGGACATTTCCACAGAGATTTGGCATTTTGCCACCCCAGATAACGAGCATCTCATGGCATTTCATCCGGATATCCAATGCTTGAATGTACTGTTGGACAGCCGCATCATTCACTGCTTTTGGTAAACGGTAATCACCTTTATAACGGGGAATAAAAGGAGGAACATCAGGTCCAACCACATAATCCAGAGCGGCAAGATGGTAGAAATGGAGAACATGCGACATCAGGTTATTACTCCCCTGGATTAAATTACGGAGAATTCTGCCATTTTCCGGTGGATTAACATCAAA
>CAZRHN010000012.1:7316-18346 GCA_964599925.1 uncultured bacterium | reverse complement strand
TAGAAGAACAATGCCTCTATTTGAAGATTTTGGGTTCCTATCCACGAGGAGAATAAGAAAACAGGTAATAAGTGATAGGTAATAGGTAATGGGATAGAGTGAAAAATGTAGAGGCGGGATTTATCCCGCTCGGTCATTGCGAGCGTCAGCGTGACAATCTCAAAAATGGGGAAAATGGGAATAGAAAAGTTAGTGAGGAAAGAAGTATTTAATTTTCAACCTTATTTCCCGGGTAAACCAATTAAAGAATTGGAACGCGAATTGAGAAGGAAAGGAGTAAAATTAAAAAGCATTGTTAAACTTGCCTCCAACGAAAATCCGCTTGGTCCCTCAAAGAAAGCGATTGAGTTATTAAAGAAAAACTTAAGAAATATCTATTTCTATCCGGAGAGCAGTTGCCCGGAACTGCGAAAGAAATTAGCAGAAAAGTTAGGAGTGAAACCGGAAAATTTAATTTTTGGGAATGGTTCGGATGAAATAATTGAACTGATTGGTAAGGTCTTTCTTAATCCGGAAGATGAAATTATTGTTTCTGAACACGCATTTATTCGGTATAAGATGGCTGGCGATTTAATGGGTTGCAAAGTAGTAATGGTGCCAATGAAAAATTACACCCATGATTTAGTAGCAATGGCAAAAGCGGTTACTCCAAAGACTAAAGCAATCTTTATTGCCAACCCTAACAATCCTACCGGCACCTATAATACAGCAAGCGAATTAGTGGATTTTTTTAAGAGATTAGAGATTAGTGGACGACAAGTCTTGGTTATAGTGGATGAGGCGTATTACGAATATGCGAAAGTAGAAAAAGACTACCCGGATACATTGAATTATTTTCGCCAGGGGAAAAATATTATAATCTTGCGCACTTTCTCTAAGATTTATGGTTTAGCCGGTTTGCGTATTGGTTACGGAATTGCAAAAAAAGAAATTATTGATTTCTTAGAGAGAATTCGTCCGCCGTTTAATGTAAATTCTTTAGCCCAGGAAGCAGCCTTAGCCAGTTTAAATGATGAAACACAGGTAAAAAAGAGTGTTAAATTAGTTAAACAAGGAAAAAAATATCTTTACCAGGAACTTAAAAAGTTAGGTTTTGATTACGTTCCTTCAGCAGCAAATTTTATTCTTATCCAGATGAAGACAAATGGAAAGGATGTCTTTGCCGAACTTCTTCAACAAGGTGTGATTGTGCGAGCAATGGAAGAATACGGTTTTCTTGAGTTTATCCGTGTCACTATCGGTCTCCCCAGAGAGAATAAGAAATTTATCTCCGCATTAAAAAATTTAAAAACTTCAAATTAAGGAGTTAAACAAAATGATTTTAACTTTGAAAGATGGTGTAGGTAAAAAGGAATTGGAAAAAATTGTCAAGAAAATTAAAGAGTTGGGTTTTAATCCACATATCTCTAAAGGTAAAGAGAAAACAATTATTGGTGTAATCGGTGAGAATGCTATCTTAGCCCGTGAAATTTTTGAAGCGATGGAATCAGTTGATTTCATTACCCCGATTTCTAAACCTTATA
Organism: uncultured bacterium; assembly: GCA_964599925.1. GTDB lineage: Bacteria > Elusimicrobiota > UBA5214 > UBA5214 > UBA5214 > CAZRHN01. Next base: position 16,823 of record CAZRHN010000012.1, on the reverse strand, counting down.
AACTTGCCAGTCGGGAATTTAAAAAAGAAGATACGGTAATTGAAATTAACGGTGTGAAAATTGGGGATAAAGAAATTGTGGTGATGGCTGGACCTTGTGCGGTAGAGAAAAGAGAGTTATTACTTGGAATTGCTCAGGAAGTAAAAAAAGCCGGTGCAAAGGTCTTACGTGGCGGTGCATTTAAACCACGCACTTCACCATATACTTTCCAGGGTTTAGGTGAAAAAGGGTTAGAGTATCTGCAAGAAGCAAAGCAAAAAACTGGTCTGCCGGTGGTTACCGAAGCGATGCAGATTGACCAGGTGGAACTGGTAAGTCGCTATGCAGACATTATCCAGATTGGAGCAAGAAACATCCAAAATTTTGATTTATTGAAAGAAGTAGGGAAAAATAAAAAACCTGTTCTTTTAAAGCGGGGTATGGCGACGACAGTGAAAGAATTTCTGATGTCTGCGGAATATATTATGTCTCAAGGTAATTACAATGTTATCCTTTGTGAACGGGGAATACGCACCTTTGAAGAGGCAACAAGGTTTACTCTTGACTTGAATGCTATCCCGGTGCTTAAACACTGGACTCATTTACCAGTTATTGTTGACCCAAGTCATGGTGTCGGGATAAGAGAACATATTCCGGCGATGGCGAAGGCAGCCATTGCTTGCGGTGCCGATGGATTACTGATTGAAGTGCATCCTAAACCTGAAGAAGCACTTTCTGACGGGCCGCAGTCACTACTCCCTGCACAGTTTGGTCAATTAATGCGTGAATTGAAACAAGTTGCCAAAGCAGTGGGACGTAATTTATGAAAAATAGTTTTTTAGGAAAAATAAAAACAGTAACAATAATTGGGGTTGGCTTAATTGGGGGGTCAATTGGACTGGCGTTAAAGCAATTAAAAATTAAAAATGAAAAATTAAAAATTGTTGGGGTTGGGAGACATAAAGATAAACTTATTAAAGCGAAGAAAATTGGGGTGGTTGACGAATGGACAACTGATTTTGAAAAAGGGGTAAGAGATGCTGATTTAGTAATAATCGCTACACCGGTAGAAACAATTGTTCCAATAGTAAAAAAGATTTTGCCTTACCTCAAACCGGGAGCAATTATTACTGATGTTGGTAGTGTTAAAGCCCCAATTGTTTCTGGAGTAGAAACACTTCTTTCCTCCTCATCGCTCATCGCTCCCGCCTGCCAGGACTTGGCGGGCAGGCATCGCTCATCGCTCTTCGTCGGTGGTCATCCGATTGCCGGTTCGGAAAAAACCGGTATTAGCCAGGCGAAGGCCAACCTTTTCAAAGATAAAGTTTGTCTACTTACTCCAACAAAATTTACATCCCGCAATGCGTTAAAAACCGTATCTAAATTTTGGCAACTGTTAGGTGCAAGAGTTCTAACCCTTCCACCGGCATTACATGACCGTCTTCTTGCTTGTTCAAGTCATTTACCACATCTAATTGCTGCTGGGTTAATCAATTTAATCGCTGACAATAAAAATAAGTATTCCGCACAGGTTCTGGGACCGAGTTTTCGTGATTTAACCCGGGTTGCATCCTCAGAACCGGCTGTCTGGTCAGAAATTTGCCTTTCTAACCGTAAAGAAATAATTTTGGCCTTGAATAAATTCATAAAAATACTTTCCAAGTTGGAAAAGAAACTTAAAGAAGGAAAAAATTTGAAAACTTTCTTTCAACGGGCAAAAGATTACCGAAAAAGAATATTCCTACCTCGTCGGTAGGTCGTCGAAGAGATGACTATGTTTAAATTATTTCCCGAAAAAGATGAAGTAAAAATTTCACCGGTAGAAAAAATAGATGGTGAAATTTCTATTTGTGGGGATAAATCAATTACCCATCGGGCGATAATGTTTGCCTCTGTAGCTAGAGGTATTTCAAAAATAACGAATTATTTACCTGCTGACGATTGTCTACATACAATTTTTTGTCTTCGTAAGTTAGGTGTAGAAATTAGAGAAGAAAAAGAAAACTTAATTGTTTATGGGAAAGGGAAAGAGGGTTTAATTGAAGCGAAAGAAATTTTGGACGCTGGTAATTCCGGGACGACAGTTCGTTTACTTGCTGGAATACTTGCCGGGCAACCTTTTACCTCAGAGATTAGCGGTGATGATTCGCTAAGAAAAAGACCAATGCGTCGGATTATTGAACCCTTGAGAACGATGGGGGCAGAAATTTATGGATTAAATGACGAATATTTACCTTTAAAAATTAAAGGAAGGTATCCTCTAAGAGCAATTACCTATCCGCTACCAATTCCTTCAGCACAGGTAAAATCAGCAATTCTTCTTGCCGGTCTTTTTGCCCAGGGGGAGACAACAGTCATTGAACCGTTATCTTCACGGGACCATACAGAAAGAATGTTAAAATTTTTTGATGTACCACTGAAGAAAATTAATGGTCACATTTCACTTATCGGTCAGTTAGACTTAAAATCGCACGATATACATATTGTAGGTGACTTCAGCGCAGCCAGTTTTTTTCTTATACTTGCCCTGCTCCTTCCCAATTCAAAAATAAAAATAAAAAATGTTGGAATTAATCCAACCCGGACTGGTTTTCTACAGGTTTTAAGAAATATGGGTGCAAATATAAGTGCAGTAAACCAAAGGGAAGTCTGCGCTGAACCGGTAGCCGATGTTCTTGCTTACACAAGTAAACTCCAGGGGACTTCCCTATCACGAGAAATTATCCCCGCAATGATTGACGAGATACCTTTATTTACACTTTTGGCAACGCAGGCGGAAGGAGAAAGTGTGATTAGTGGTGCTGAAGAATTGCGTTATAAGGAAAGCGACCGTATTGCGACTATTTCTACGCAGTTAAATCTATTAGGTGCAAAAATTAAAACTAAACCCGATGGTATGGTTATTGAAGGTCCGACAAAACTTAAGGGTTGTCAGGTGCAGAGTTTTGCTGACCATCGGATTGCGCTTACTCTGGTAATTGCCGGATTGATTGCTCAAGGTGAAACTACAATTCAGGGAATAGATTGTATAAAAATATCTTTCCCAAATTTTTGGGAAACTTTATCTCAACTCAAATGAAACTTGATTACATAGATTATGGTTTTAATCTGTGTAATCTGTGTTAAAAAATCTGTGTAATCAGATACAAAATGAATTATCTATATGCTTTTGCCCACTGGTTTTTTTGGTTATCTTTTAAAGTCTTTTGGCGGATGAAGGTTTACGGACATAAAAATATCCCTGAAAAAGGTGGGGTAATTGTCGCCACTAACCACAGCAGTCTATCCGACCCTCCGGTGCTTGGTTCAGCGATGAAAAGAGATGCATATTATATGGCGAAAGAGGAACTTTTCCATATACCGATTTTCGGTAAAATCTTAAGAAAAGTTAACGCCTTCCCGGTAAAAAGAGGCGAGGTTGATATATTGGCTTTGAAAACTGCGCAGCGATTTCTTCAGCAAGGTAAACTGGTTATCCTTTTCCCTGAAGGGAAACGTAATCTCAGCGGAAAATTATTAAGGGGAAAACCGGGTGTCGGTATGCTCGCGGTCTGGGCTGGTGTACCGATAGTGCCAGCGTTCATCAGAAATACCAGTCGTCTTTTTTACTTCTCACCTTTGGAGATACGTTTTGCCCCACCTTTATATTTTTCTAATTCAAAAGATAAAGAACATTATCAAAAAATTGCTGACCAGGTAATGCAAAAAATTGTTGAACTGAAAGAAATTTCGGAATGAAAATAATCTTAGCAAAAAATATTGGTTTTTGTTTTGGGGTTAAAAGAGCGATAGATTTGGTGACTAAGAGTTTGCATAAAACTAAGAAACCAATTTATACTTTAGGACCCCTAATTCATAACCCGCAAGTAATGGAAAAATTGGAAAAAGAAAATCTCCTTTGTGTATCAAAAATTGAAGAGATTAAAAAGAGAAGGAAAAGGTCGCCTCGTCGGCGACCCACCGAAGAGGTGGGAAAAATTTTTATTCGTTCTCACGGAGTCCCCAGAGAAATTTTAACCAGGTTAAAAAGAAAAAAAATAAAAATTATTGATGCCACCTGTCCTTATGTGAAAAAAATACAGCATCTGGTCAGTGATTTAGCGAAAAAAAATTATATGGTAATTATTTTTGGTAAAAGAAATCATCCCGAAGTTGAAGCCCTGGTAAGTTATGCTCAAGGTAAAGCAAAAGTGATTGAAAAGGTTAAAGATTTAACCCCGACATTGTCGGGGCTGAATAAAAAAATTGGTCTGGTAAGTCAGACAACACAATCAACGGAGGACTTTCAAAAAATTATTTCTTTTTTCCAATCCCCGATGTTTCAAGATAAATCCCGTAAAGATATTCTACGGGATAAAGAAGTAGAAATACACAATACCCTCTGTCCGACCACAAAGAAAAGACAGATAGAAGCAGCAAAAATAGCTCGCGAAACGGATTTAGTATTCGTCATCGGGGGAAAGAATTCGTCTAACACTACGCGACTTGCGGAAATATGTTCTCAATATCAAAGAAATACATTTCATATTGAAACTGCAAATGAAATTAACCCTCAGTGGTTGAAAAAAATAAATAAAATTGGTATTGTTACTGGTGCATCAACTCCGGACTGGATAATCAAGGAAGTAGTAACACAATTAAAAAATCGTTTTCGGGGGTGAAAAATTAATGAAGAAAAGAATTATCTCTTCGGGCATAGTTATTATTTTGATGGTTTTTCTTAGTTGTTTTTCTATTTCTCAAGAGACCAAAGAAACTTTTGAAGAAAAAATTTATGTGGTTCAAATTGGAGATACGCTCTGGGGAATAGCAAAAAAATTTTATAATAATCCCTTTGAATGGAAAAAGATACATTCGGCTAATCCGGAAATAAAAAATCCAGACCTTATCTATCCGGGTGAAAAATTGGTTATCCCTTTAGAAGCAGTTGTTCCAGTTGAAAAAGTTACACCGGTAGAAGAAGTCACCCCGGTTGAAAAAATTACACCAGTTTTAGAAATGGAAGAGAAAAAAGTAGAAATAAGCACGGTTACAGTTGAGGTAAGTGCTCCTTTAGAAGAAAAAAAAGAAATTGCCATTTCCATAGATAAATACATGAAAATGAAATTTACTCCAGGAAATTTTGTCGTTCCAAAAAAATGGCAATTTGATGGTTTGCTTACCGGGGAAAAAGAAAAGAAAATATTGATTAGCGCTGGAGATACTGTTTATTTGAATATTGGTAGTAAAAAAGGTTTAGAACCGAAAATGTATTATTTTGTCTATCGGAAAGGAGGAAAGGCTTATTATCCGGAGACAGGTAAACTTTTAGGAAGAAATGTCATGCGCATCGGACTAATTGAAATAACCGAAACAAAGGAGAATTCCTCTATAGCTCGGGTCATCACCAGTTCAGAAGCGATAGAAGTTGGCGATGGAATAAAAATTGGTTTTGAAAAATAATGGATAGAATTTCTGCTTATTTACTTTTGAATTTGACATCCGATATCGGTCCTTTAAGAATACGTCGGTTAATTGAACATTTCGGTAAGATTGAAACAATATTTTCGGCAACGGTTAAAGACCTTTGTCAGGTTGAAAATATTGGCGAGAAATTAGCAAAAGAGATTCTTGCTGCCCCTAAAGAAATTAATTTAGAGAAAGAATGGCGGTTAATTGAAAAATATCAAGTGAAAATTATTACCTGGGATGATGAAAATTATCCCCCTGGATTAAAAACTTTATCCGATCCACCGATGATAATTTATCTACGCGGTGAATTAAAAAGTGAAGATATTTTTGCTATTTCAATCGTTGGGACACGGCGAGCAACTAATTACGGGAAAATGGTAACTGAGAAATTATCCCGTGGTTTAGCGGAAAGAAGAATTACGATTATCAGTGGTTTGGCTCGTGGCATTGATACCTGCGCTCATCAATCAGCACTATCGGTTAAAGGAAGAACAATTGCTGTCTTAGGTAACGGTTTGAGTGTGCATTATCCGCCGGAAAATCGGAAGTTAGAAGAGAAAATTATTATTTCCGGAGCGTTAATCAGTGAATTTCCTATGAGTTGTTCACCTGACCGTGCTAATTTTCCTCGGCGGAACCGGATAATTGCCGGTCTATCTTTTGGTGTGGTTGTTGTTGAAGCAGATAAGCAAAGCGGCGCTTTAATTACCGCACGCTTAGCCTTAGAGCAAGGGAAAGAAGTTTTTGCTGTGCCGGGAAGTATTCTTTCACCTTACTCACGGGGGACGCATCTCTTAATTAAACAGGGAGCAAAATTAGTTGAAGAAACAGAAGATATTATTGAAGAGATTGAGCCGCTTAAAGAAAAATGGAAACAACAACCAGCACGTCCAGTTTCATCTGGAGAGAAATTAACCTCAGAAGAAAAAGAAATTTATACTTTTTTACCTTTTGAACCGGTAAGCATTGATTTTCTCCTTTCTCGCACATCTCTCCCTTTAGGTAAAATTTCACAAATTTTACTTTCTTTAGAGATAAAGGGGTTAGTTAAACCACTTGCAGGCAAAATGTATCAAAGGCTTCAGAATGTCTAAGTTAGTTATTGTTGAATCGCCAACTAAAGAAAAAACAATTAGCCGTTTTCTCCAGGGAGATTATATCGTTAAATCTTCGTATGGACATGTCCGTGATTTACCCGTGAACGGGTTAGGAGTAAAAATAGAAAAAAATTTTGAACCTTTTTATGTAACCCTTCCCAAAGCAAAAAAAATTCTTCCTTCGTTGAAAAAAATTAGTGCGGAAGCAGAAAAAATATACCTTGCTACTGATTATGACCGGGAAGGCGAAGCCATTGCCTGGCACTTAATTGAACTGCTTAAACCGGACAAAGAAAAAGTAAAAAGGATTACTTTTCATGAAATTACGGAGAAGGCAATTTTGGAAGCGTTAGAAAATCCACGGAGCATAGATTTGAATTTGGTAAACGCGCAACAGGCACGACGTATCCTTGACCGTCTGGTTGGTTATAAAATTTCACCACTTCTTTGGCGAAAAGTAAAGTCCGGTCTTTCGGCAGGAAGAGTGCAGTCAGTCGCTTTAAGGCTTATTTGTGACCGGGAAGAAGAAATTGATAAATTCCGACCAGAGGAATATTGGACAATTGCTGCTGAATTGAGGAAGATTGAAACTGAAGAAAATTTTTTGGCTGAACTGATAGAATATGAAAATGAGAAGTTAGAGAAATTATCTATTCGTGACCAGAAAGAGACAGAAAAGATTGTTCATTCTTTAGAAGGACTCACCTACGCAGTAAAAAAAATTGTGTTCAAAGAAAAGAAAAAGGCGCCAGCACCGCCATTCACTACTGCAACCTTACAACAGGAATCAGCAAGAAAAATTTTTTTCTCTAGCAACAAAACGATGTTTTTAGCCCAACAACTTTACGAAGGTGTTGAATTGGGTGAAGAAGGAATGGTCGGGTTGATTACTTATCATCGGACTGATTCTTTTCAAGTGGCTGAAAGTGCACGGAATGAAGCACGGAAATATATTTCCGAAAAGTATGGTACCAATTTTTTGCCGTCTAAACCAAGAATCTATAAGACTAAAGTTAAAGGAGCACAGGAAGCCCACGAAGCAATTCGTCCGACTTCTCTCTATCGGCAACCGGAAGAAATAAAAAAGTATCTTACCCCTGAACAGGTAAAACTTTATACTTTAATCTGGCAAAGATTTCTTGCCAGTCAGATGGCCGAAGCAATATTTGATACCCTCGCTATTGATATTACTGCGGGCAATATTGGTTTATTCCGTGCTAATGGACAAAAAATAAAGTTTCCTGGTTTCTTATCCGCCTATGGCGGAGATGAAGAAAAAGAAAAGCCTCTTCCTCAATTGAAGGAAGGTGAAAATTTACGTTTATTGAAGTTAATCCCGGAACAACATTTCACTGAACCACCAGCAAGATATAATGAAGCGAGTCTAATTAAGACATTAGAAAAATACGGTATTGGTCGTCCATCAACCTACGCACCAACAATTTCTACGATTACTGAAAGAAAATATGTGGAACTTAAAGAACGCAAATTTTATTCAACCGAGTTAGGTAAAACGATAAATGAACTTATAAAAAAACATTTCCCGACAATTGTAGATATAAATTTTACTGCCGAGATGGAAAAAGAATTAGATGAGATAGCCAAAGGTAAAATCACCTGGACTAAAGTGCTGGATAATTTTTATATTCCATTCTCTCAAACGCTAAGTCTTGCAGAAAAGGAAATGGTTCGTTTACGTCCTATCCCCCAACCCACAGAAGAAAAATGTGAGAAATGCGGCAGAATGATGGTTATCCGGACCGGAAGTAGAGGCAGTTTCCTTGCCTGCTCTGGTTTCCCAAAATGTAGAAATACCATGCCTCTTCGGCCATGCCTCTACGGCAGGTCTTCCGATGAGGAACGACAGGTCGCCGATGAGGCGACCAAACCCCCAAATCAGTCTAATAAGTAGATGGAAATTTTACTCAAGCGGTTTTTGCTTTATTTACGTGCAGAAAAAAATTTTTCACCGCATAGTTTGAGAAGTTACCAAAACGATCTCCAGCAATTTTTTCATTTTTTAAAAAGGAAAAGATGTTCGCTTTCTGATGTTGACCGTCTGCTGGTGCGTTTATATTTAGCCGAATTAAGTCAAAAAAACAGTCGGAATAGTGTGATTCGCAAAATTTCTGCTTTGCGTTCTTTTTTCAAGTATTTATTCCGGGAGGGAATAATTACAATTAATCCTTTGGTTTACCTTTCGGTGCCAAAAAAAGAGAAATCTTTGCCCCATTATTTAGAAGAGAAAGAAATGCTTAAACTTTTGGAATCAATTCCTCTTTCTAATTTCTATTCCTTACGTGACCGAGCAATTTTGGAAACTTTATATTCAACCGGGGTAAGAATTGCTGAACTGGTGAACTTGAATATTGAAGATATAGATTTTTTTTCCGGAATGCTGAAAGTTCTTGGTAAAGGCGCCCGAGAAAGAATAATACCGATTGGTGAAAAAGCGTTAGGGATTTTACGCAGATATCTTACAAAGCGAGATGAGCTAAGAGCTCAGAGCTCAAAGCTAAGAGCTAAGAGCTCAGAGCTAAGCCGTGAACACAGTCTCTTTGTTAACCGTTATGGAAAACGTTTATCAGCACGGTTTATCCGTAAACTGATTAATAAATACATTAAAAAAATTACTCTTGAAAAAAAAGTTTCGCCGCATGTCTTCCGTCATTCTTTCGCTACCCATTTACTGAACGCTGGTTGTGATTTACGTGCGGTACAAGAAATGCTCGGACATGCGAGTTTAAAAACGACACAAATTTATACTCATGTTTCTCTGGAACAGACGAAAAAAATTTATCAAAAATTTCATCCCCGTGCTTAGTAGAGTCTGATTACACAGATTAAATACCAGATTGCACAGATGTATGCTTTATCACCGTAATCGCAATTCTTAAAAATCTCTGTAATCTTAATTACTAAATCATGGACGAAAAGAACGAAAGTATCCCAGTTATTTTAAATATTGATTTAGTTATGA
>CAZRHN010000012.1:0-7216 GCA_964599925.1 uncultured bacterium | reverse complement strand
ATGGACGAAAAGAACGAAAGTATCCCAGTTATTTTAAATATTGATTTAGTTATGAGTGATTCTTCAGGGGTGAAAGCAAAAGATTTACATAACGGTGATGTTGTCTATTCCCTGATTACCGATACTCGGGATATCGGTCAATATCTTGCCCGTCTCCTTGGGGGAAGAACTAAAGAGGGGGTTGTTCCTCTGCCGACAGAAATTAAAGAAGTAGGTTATGAAGAAGAAACGGTAAAATTACGGGTTCATTTTACTCCGGGTATCATTGGTTTAGCAAAATTAAATCCCAATTTATTAGTCAAAGCCAAATTAAGAGGAAAAGAAAAGTTTTCTTCAATCCGCGAATTTATTTTTATTTGGTGCCAAAGAATTTTGAACTTTTTTATTTCTCTTCAAAAGAAAAGACAGTGAAAATATAAAGATTAGTTTTTGGGTCCTGCCAAGCATTTGCGGGTAGTCCTGCCTTATGGCTGGCGAGATTGGATAAGAACTCTTCCTTTGTCCAGCTGGTCTCTTCCCAGACCTGGGGTAAAAAAAGTCCAGCATAATTCCCCTGCCTTAGATATACACCATGAATTTTTGGTTTAATTTCCTCGGCGGATTTAACTTTTTCTAATGGTGAGAGCACAGAAATTTCTATTTTTATATCTTTAAGTTCTTCTTTTTTTACCGGTGGAAAACGATAATCCTGAAATGCCGAGGCACAAGCCATCTCCGCTACTTCTTCATAGATTGCTCGGCGAGCCATAGTTGTGCCAATACAACCCCGTAAATGTCCTTTTTTCCGCAAAGTGACAAATACTGCACCAAGATTTTTCAATTCCGGGTTCTGTAATCTGTAATCTGTAATCTGTAATCTGAGACCTGTAAGTGAGCTTTCAATACTTTTTCGGGCAAGAGTCAAAAGTTCGGTTTGTGCTTCCGGTGAAAGTTTAAATTCACTTTTCATTTTTTCTTCCTCCCGTAAAGGGACGAGGTCCCAACGGGACTTTTCGTCCTTGGTTTCTTTTTTTAGATTCTTAATAAAGGCTACCGCTGAATAGCCAACTACCTGACTTTTATTTCCTACCCTAACATCACCAGAATTTGCATAATTTAAAATTTTGACTTCGTTCGCACCTAATTTTTTTACTGCATAGATTGTGGTAAACAATGCACCTTCGGCACAGAAAACACAATATAAATTTGGTATTCCTTCTCTGAGTGAATCATCCATTGTCTGTTTAAGTTTTTCCGGGTCAAGTTTTTCTAAGACGGTAAGTGCTTCCCTGTCTACACGGTTAGCCTGTTCATAACTTGGGTAATGTGACATATCCGTTGAGCAAATTAGCAGTATTCTCTTTGCTCTTCCTGCCTCGCCGGCAGGCGGGCGCTCTTCGCTAACTACTTGAGCAATCGTTTCACCAATTTTCTGGCAAGTTTTAAGGTCAGGGTTACCAAGAAGAATTGGGACAATCTGGAATTCTTCCCCGCCTGTCGGCGAGGCAGGTAGCATTTTTTGTAAGAATGGAATTTCTACTTCCAAAGAATGTTCATCTTGGTGCGGGTAAATATTTTTCTCAATTAAGGGGTTAAGTTGACAGAGATGGTTAACGATGGTTTCGTCAATTTTAACTTTTCCTAAAGGTGTCTCAAAATATCCCTTTGGATAAACCACTGCTTTATTTCCCAGATGGTAACGGTGGGCAAGACCAAGTAAAATAATTGTGTCAAATTTTCTTCCCTCCCGCCCAAGGCGGACTTGGTCCGCAAGAAGTTTAAATCCATAGGCGGCAACTTGTCCAGAGAAGATGTATCCCGCATGAGGCACAAGAATTGCGGTTAACTCACCTTTAATTTCCTCTTTTTTTGCATTTGAAAGAAATTGCTCAATTTGTTGACTTAATTCTTGGGGGTCAGCCGGATAAAACTGTCCAGCCACTACCGGTTTACGAATTTCTTGAGCATAGAGAGGAAGGTTTAAAAATAAAATAAAAAGAAAAATTTCTTTCATTTTTTGGCTGAAAAGTTGAACTATTATTTGAGAGGTGTAAGAGAAACCGCACAGACCTTAAGTTCGGGCATTTTTGCTTCCGGGTCAAATACATCATTAGTAAGGATATTTGCTGCTGATTCAACGAAATGGAAGGGAATAAAGACTATACCTGACGCAACTCTTTCGGTGAGATAGACTTTGGTCAAAATCGAACCCCGTCGCGAAGAAACTTTTACTGAATCACCATCTTTTAGCCCGTATTTTTCTCCATCTGTCGGATTTAATTCTACATAACCGGTGGGAACAAGTTGATTCAATCCTTCAACTCTCCGGGTCATCGTTCCGGTATGATAATGATAAAGCACCCTACCGGTAGTTAAAATTAAAGGATAGTTTTTATCCGTTTCTTCCGCTGGCGGTTTGTATTCTACTGGATGAAATTTACCTAATCCACGAGTAAATTTCTCCTGATGTAAAATTTTCGTTCCCGGGTGAGATTTATCCGGGCAAGGCCAGCATAACCCTTCATTATTATCAAGCCGCAGGTAATTTATTCCGCCGTAAATTGGAGTGAGACGAGCAATTTCATCCATAATTTCTCCCGGTGAATTATAACTCATCGTGTAGCCCATTCGGGTTGAGAGTTCACTAATTATCTGCCAGTCAGGTTTAGATTCGCCAATCGGCTCAATTGCTTTTCTTACTCTTTGCACCCGTCGTTCGGTGTTAGTATAAATGCCATCTTTTTCCGCAAAGGAACAAGCCGGTAAAATCACATTAGCAAACTTTGCTGTCTCAGTAAGAAAAATATCCTGTACAACAAGAAATTCTAATTTTTTTAATGCTTCCTCCACATGATTAATATTCGGGTCAGAAAGCATAATATTTTCACCCATAATGTATAATGCTTTAATTTTACCTTCTAAGATAGCATTAAAAATTTCTACAACTGTAAGTCCGGAATTAGTTGGTAATTTCACCTGCCAGGATTTTTCAAATTTTTCTTTCACTTCTTTATTGTCCAATTTTTGATATCCAGGCAGAAAATTTGGCAAAGCGCCCATATCGCAGGCACCTTGGACATTATTCTGTCCACGCAAAGGATTGACACCGGTGGATTCCCGACCAATATTTCCGGTAAGCAAAGCTAAATTGGCTAAAACAAGAACATTGTCCGTGCCGGTGGTATGTTGGGTAATACCCATTGAGTAAACAATTGACCCACGTTCAGCTTGTGCATACATTCGTCCCGCTAAAATAATATCTTTCGCTGGGACAGCGGTAATTTTTTCTACATATTCCGGTGTATATTTCTTAAGCGCTTCCTCAAATTGGTCAAATCCTTCAGTTCGTTCATTAATAAATTTTTTGTTGTATAACTTTTCGTTAATGATTACATTGGCTATCCCATTAAACAAAGCAACATCGGTGCCGGGTTTCTGGCGAAGCCAGAGGGCAGCAAAATTGGTCATTTCTATTTCTCGCGGGTCAGCAAGAATAAGTTTCCCCTTATTCTGTCTGACCGCTGCTTTTATCTCTAAAGCAACTATCGGATGCGCTTCAGAAGTATTTGAGCCGGTAACAAGGATACAGTCAGCCTTTCTTATTTCAGCAATTGTATTGGTCATTGCCCCACTGCCAAATGCTTTAGCTAAACCAACAACGCTTGGAGCGTGACATAAACGCGCACAATGGTCAACATTGTTTGTCCCAATCACTGCACGGATGAATTTCTGGAAAAGATAATTTTCTTCATTGGTGCATTTTGCCGAAGCAAGCCCAGCAATTGCCTCGGAACCGTATTTCTCCTTTATTTCTTTAAATTTTTCTGTGACAATGTTTAATGCTTTCTCCCAACCCACTTCCTCAAATTTTGATTTTAGACCTCGCCCGCCCACCGAAGCCTCGGCGCAGGTGGGGACATCGGACTTCCTGAGCATAGGTTTTTTCAGTCTTTCCGGATGATTTATGAACTCAAAACCAAACTTACCTTTCACGCAGAGATTCCCACGGTTTACTGCACTTTTTGGGTCAGAGGTTACCCGGACAATTTCCCCTTCCTTGATATTTAGTTCAATTTCACACCCGCAACCACAATAAGGACAGACTGTTTTAACCTTGGTAAATTCCCATTCCCGTCCTTTCCCTTTTTTGTTTTTTTCAGTAATTGCCCCTACCGGACAGACCCGCACGCATTGCCCACAGAAAACGCAACCTGTTTCAAGAAGCGGTTTTTCAAAAGCGGTAGAAACCTTAGTCTTGAACCCACGATAAGCGTAATCCAATATTTCTTGATACTGAACTTCATTGCAGGCAAGTATACAGTCTCCGCAAAGGATACACCTATTGTAATTTCTTTCAATGAAAGGGTTACCATTTTCAATTAGGTAAATGTTTTTTTCACCAGTAAATCTTGAAGAACTAACTTTAAGTTCATAGGCATATTTTTCTAATTTACAATCACCACTTTTTTCGCAAGTTAAACAATCAATTGGATGAATGGAGAGGAGCAATTCAAGGACTATTTTTCTGGCATTAAGTACTCTTTCAGTATCAGTTTTGACTACTAACCCTTCAGTTACCGGATAAGAACAGGAAGCAACCAAATTTTTTGCCCCTTCTACTTCCACTACACATAACCGACAGGAACTTATTGGAGGGAGATTTTCGTGATAACAAAGATGCGGAATCTTAATTCCGAGCATCTTTGCTGCAGACATTATCGTCGTTCCCGCGGGAACTTCAATTTTTTTTCCATCAATGGTTAAATTTACTTTGTCCATCTGTTTATTCTTTTTCGTAGCATCTTAAACATCTTTTTGCTTCGGTAATTGCCATTTCTTTAGTAAAACCTAATTCAACTTCTTTAAACCCTTTCACCCGTTCCACTTTTTTTAGCGTAGGCATTATCTGTCTTTTTGTTTCCGCTACTTCTATTTCTTCTTCAACGAGCGCTCTTGTAGGATAAGAAATTTTTGTTTTTGCTACTACTTCTTCACTAACTTTGCCATTATTTAAATATTTATCAATTGCTTCACCAGCACGCATCCCCTGAGCAAGGGCACTGATTACCGTTTCCGGACCGGTAACTGCGTCACCACCAGCGAATACACCCGAATAACTGGTCATTTGGTTTTCGTCTACTTTAATTGTTCCCTCTTCAGTAATTTCAAGTTTATCAGTTAAAAATGTAAAATCTACCGCTTGTCCAACTGCGGGGATAACCATATCCGTATCAATTTTAAATTCCGAGCCTTCAATTGGTATCGGACGGCGTCGTCCAGTTTTATCAAATTCACCTAATTTCATTCTTATACACTCTAAACTATTTACTCTACCGTTGGTGGAAAGAATTCTTACTGGCGCAACCAGAGTTTCAATTTTTACTCCTTCCAGTTTAGCCTCATTGATATCTTCTTTTCTTGCCGGCATCTCCTCCAAGGAACGGCGATATAAGACAGTTACTTCTTTAGTCCCGAGTCGGATACTTGTTCTTGCCGCATCAATCGCTGAATCACCACCACCAATAATTGTAACTTTTCGTCCAATGCTAATCACATTCCCAAGGTTTACATCGCGTAGAAAATCTAAAACTGGTATCACCCCTTCGTTTTCTTCGCCAGGTATACCCAATTTTACATTCTTTTTTGCACCAATCGCTACAAAAACAGCATTATATTCTTTGGTTAGTTTATCAAAAGATATATCCTTACCTATTTCTACTCCTGTTTTCAGTTCTATACCCATATTGAGAATATCGCTAATCTCCAACCTTGTTAACCGTTTTGGAAGACGGTAATTCGGTATTCCTACAGCCATCATTCCACCCGGTGTCTCTAATGCTTCAAAGATGGTTATCCGATAACCACGACGGATAAGATAATAAGCACAGGATAAACCGGCTGGGCCCGAACCAATAATGGCAACTTTTTCTGCTCTAAACTTTTCAACTTTAGGTTTTATTTTACCTCTTTCCAATTCTATTTCGTGGTCAGCAACAAATCTTTTTAAAGCACGTAAAGCAAGTGGTTCATCAATTTCTGCTCTTCGGCATCTTATCTCACAGGGATGATGACAAACCCGCCCGCAAATTGAAGGGAAAGGATTTCGTTCTTTAATCAGGTCAAGTGCTTCGTGGAATTTTCCTTGAGCGATTAAAGCCACATAACCGTGCACTTCAATATTTACCGGGCAGGTATCCATACAGGGTGTAGTATACAATGCTTCACAAACAAAGGAGAGACAGCGTTTATCTTGGATATGCGTTTCATATTCCTTAAGGAAATAATTTATTGTAGTAAGCACAGGATTAGGTGCAGTTTGACCAAGTCCGCATAAAGAAGAATCTTTGACCATTTTTGCTAATTTAACAAGAAGTCCGATATCTTCATCTTTACCTTCACCCTTAGTTATCCGGGCGAGTATTTCTAACATTCGTTTTGTGCCAATGCGACAGGGGATACATTTGCCGCAGGATTCATCCTGAGTAAATTCAAGAAAATATCTTGCTATCTCAACCATACAATTATTTTCGTCAAGCACAATCATTCCACCAGAACCCATAATTGCACCAATACTTTGTAAAGAGTCGTAGTCAACTGGCATATCTAAATACTCTTCAGGAATGCATCCTCCCGAAGGACCGCCAAGTTGTACCGCTTTGAATTTCCTCCCGCCAACGATACCTCCGCCAATATCAAAAATAATTTTTCTTAGAGTTGCGCCCATAGGTACTTCCACTAAACCAGTGTTATTCACTTTGCCAGCCAGAGAAAATATTTTTGTCCCTTTACTTTTTTCTGTTCCTAAACCACTGAACCAATTTGCCCCTTTCTGAATAATCAATGGTACATTCGCCCAGGTTTCCACATTATTGATTACCGTAGGTTTACCCCAGAGCCCCGATTCTATCGGAAACGGTGGACGGGGGCGAGGCATACCTCTTTTTCCTTCAATTGAAGCAATCAATGCAGTTTCTTCACCACAGACAAATGCACCTGCCCCTTCTTTAATTTTTAAATTGAAACTGAAATCTGTACCGAGAATATTTTCACCCAATAAACCCAATTCTTCTGCCTGCTGAATAGCAATTTTTATATGTTGCACAGCAATAGGATATTCTGCACGGACATAAATATATCCTTCGGTTGCGCTAATAGCATAGGCGCCAATGAGCATACCTTCAATAACTGAATGCGGGTCACCTTCAACCACCGCACGGTCCATAAAAGCACCGGGGTC
>CAZRHN010000011.1:17984-20029 GCA_964599925.1 uncultured bacterium | reverse complement strand
AAGAACTGATTAAAAAAGCAGAGAAGGCAAAAATTGCCAGTTGGAAATTAGCGAATTTAACTACAAAAACGAAAAATGATGCGCTTTTAGCGATGGCGGATGCATTAGAAAAGGGGAAAGAGAAAATTCTTCGTGCTAATCAAGTTGATTTGGAGAATGCTAATTCCAGATTACAGATTACAGAAGCATTTATTGACCGTCTTACTTTGAATGAAAAAAGGATTAGCGAAATGGCGAAAAGTCTAAAGGAAATTGTTGGGTTACCTGACCCAGTAGGTAGAATTATTGCTGAGTGGACGAGACCTGACGGATTAAAAATTCAGAAAGTATCTGTCCCGCTTGGAGTAATCCTGATGATTTATGAGTCTCGCCCGAATGTTACCGTAGAAGCAACTGGTTTATGTCTGAAATCAGGTAATGCGCTAATTTTGCGTGGTGGCTCGGAAGCAATCAATACGAATACAGTATTAGCAAAAATTATTGCTCAAACTGCTGAGCAAAATGGCATTCCCGAAGGAAGTATAGAGTTCATTGAAACTACTGAGCGCGAGGCTATTTTTGAGTTAATTAAATTAGAGCGGTATATTGATCTAGTAATTCCGCGTGGGAGCGAAGAGATGATTAAAACAATCCGTGAGAAAGCAACCGTCCCTGTCCTTGCCCATGGCAAAGGAAATTGTCACACTTATGTAGATAAAGAGGCTAATTTAGAAATGGCGATAAGGGTATGCTATAATGCCAAAGTTCAGCGTCCGGGTGTATGCAACGCAATGGAAACCTTGCTTGTGCATAAAGAGATTGCCAAAAAGTTCTTACCGCTGATGCTTGAAGAATATAAAAAAGCCAAAGTGGAAATACGTGGTTGCGAAAAGACACGAGAAATTATTCCCGAGGTCAAATTAGCCACTGAAGACGATTGGTATAGAGAGTATCTTTCCTTGATTTTAGCTGTAAAAATTGTCAATTCAATAGAGGAAGCGATTGAACATATCAATAAGTATGGCTCGGGACACAGTGAGGCAATTATTACTGAAAATAAGGAGACCGCAAAAAAATTCCTTCAAGAAGTTGATTCCAGCGCTGTTTTTCATAACGCTTCTACAAGATTGCACGATGGCGGTGTTTTTGGTTTAGGTTCAGAAATTGGTATCTCTACCCAAAAACTGCATGCCCGGGGGACAATGGGCTTAAATGAACTCACTTCCACTAAATATATCATCTATGGAAAAGGGCAGGTAAGGGAGTGAAGTAAAGCAGTGAATTAGTGCTTAACTTTAGCATTTTTGCTAAAGTGAACTTAGCGGAGGTGGATTATCCAGTTCTTATGAGCAAGCGAGTGAGTAGCCCCGCCAATTAGACCTGGACGGGGCGAGTCTCACGAGCGGCGAATTAGAACTGCGTATCTGCCGGAGCATAGAGAACGGAAGCAAAAATGCTAAAGTTAATTTGGTGGATTGGTGGAATAGTTAGAAGAATGAAAATTGCTTTGTTTGGTGGTTGTTTTAACCCAATTCATTATGGACATTTAATTTTAGCCGAAACCGCAAGAGAATATTTTCATCTGGATAAAATAATTTTTATCCCTTCAGGTAAACCACCGCATAAAAGTATTGACCTTGCTCCATCGTTTTATCGTTACCAGATGGTAAAATTAGCAATCGCAAATAATAAATATTTTTCTCATTCACCTGTTGAACTTAAGAGAAAAAGTAAATCTTATACCTATCGGACAATTGAAATTTTTAAAAAAAAATACCCTAAAGATGAAGTTTTTTTCCTTGTTGGTTCGGATACACTCTTTGAACTTGATACCTGGAAAAAAGGACGGGCAATACTTGAATTTTGTCAGTTTATTGTCGGAACAAGACCGGGTTTTTTGGTAGAAAAAGTTGATAAAGATATTCTGGGTAGGGTTAGTCTCTTCCCTATTCCGGGGTTAGATATTTCCGGGCAGGAGATACGAGAGCGAACCCGGCAAGGGGAAAGTATTAAATACCTCGTTCCAGAGGAAGTAGAAAAATACATCTATAAAAATAAACTTTACC
>CAZRHN010000011.1:14419-17884 GCA_964599925.1 uncultured bacterium | reverse complement strand
TTTACCGGGAGGGTGTCTAATCTTTAGTCCCGCTATGCAATCAAGGGAACGTTATCTGGCAATATTTTTTATTTTTCTTATTGCTTTTGCTCTCTACATTTCTTTAACCAATTCGTTAACTAAGAATATTCTTAAAGATGAAAAAATTTTTGGTTTAGTCATTGGTTGCGATGAGGTAGATTATGCTAAACATGCTGATACAATTATTTTTTTGTGCTATCAGCCAAAAAACCATTTTTTAAATCTACTTTTTATACCCCGGGATACAAGAATTGAAATTGAAAATTTAAAATTTCATCGAATTAACGAACTTTATACTTACATCTTCCGTCAAGAACGCAACCCCTGGAAAACATGTCAGGTTTTGAAAGAAACAATTGAAACTCTCCTCTCTTCAGAAGAAAGACAAATAAAAATTCCCTACTATTGCGAAGCAAATTATCGTGGGTTTGTTAAACTTATTGACCTTATCGGAGGAATACCAATAAAAATTGACAAAATAATGGATTATCATGACCAAGTAGGTAATCTTCATATCCATTTTGAACCCGGAGAATATTTCCTTAGCGGGCAAAAAGCATTAGAATATGTCCGTTACCGTGACGAAACGGGCGATACCGAGCGAATTATTCGTCAGCAACGCTTTTTACGAAGTTTATTTAACCGAATGAAAAATCCGTTAGTTATCTTTAAATTACCTTTAATTATCAAAGAAATGAGTGTTCATTTTTATACAAATTTTTCTTTTTGGGACATTCTCGCTGCTTCTATAGAAGCAAAAAATTTATCTTTAAAGAATGTCCGAATCGCCGGTCTTCCCGGAAATCCAGTATCCACTTACTGGCAACCAAATCGTGAAAAAATAAAAACGGTAATTGAATCACTTTTCGCCCCCGAATTTCAAGAAATAAATTTAGAAAAAAAAGAAAAAGTGAAGGGATTAACCGTACCGTCAATAACTGCAGAAGTATGGAACGCAACCGATGAACCAAGGTTAGCCTTTAAAATTGCCAAATTTTTGCGTCGTCAAGGAATTGATGTAGTTCGCTGGGGCAATTACGAGAGAAGAAAAGAATCAACTTTACTAATTGACCGTACCGGCAATTTAGAAAAAGCGCAAAGGGTAGCAAAAATCCTCTCGGTCAAGGACATTATCACTTACATTGAACCGGCAACAACCATTGATCTAAGCGTAATTGTCGGTGAGGATTTCTTAAAGAATAAAAAATTTTCCTTTACTCCTGAAAAGCTGGAAAGGTAAAATCGTCTGGTGAATTTTCGTCAATTAGGAAAAACTGTTGCTCTAATTCTTTCGGAAAAAAAAGCAGAAGAAATAATCATTCTTGATGTCCGCAAGTTAACTTTTTTTACTGACTATTTCCTTTTTGCTAATGGCAATTCTATTATTCATTTAAAAACGTTAAGGGAAACTTTAGAGGAAGACTTAACCAAGAAAAAAATTTATCCATTACATATAGACGGTAGCCCTTCTTCTTCGTGGCAGGTATTAGATTTTGGCGGTTTAATTGTTCATCTTTTTCTTCCAGAGATACGTAAATTTTATCAATTAGAAAAATTCTGGCAAGGAGCAAAAAAAGTTTTCTGGGAAACGCCAAAACGCAAAAAGGGGACGCAAAAACGCAAAGAGAAAAAAATTGCAAATATTCGCAAATAAATTATTCGTGATTATTCGTGTAGTAAAATTCGTGTTCATTCGTGTATAAAAAATGATTAAACAAGAAATTTATGCATTTATCAGTCAGGCGCTTGAACAGTTAAAAAAAGAGAAATTTATCCCCGAGAATATCAAATTACCAGAATATACAATAGAAATTCCCCCCTCTCACATTCCTGCTGACTTAGCCAGTAATGTTGTTTTACTCCTCAGCCAGAAAATGAACAAACCAGCCCAAAAAATTGCTGAAAAAATTATCCCCCTCTTTGCTCTTCGCTCGGAGTTTATCCCGCCAGAGGCGGGGCTCATCGCTAAGGTGGAATTCAGCCCGCCCGGTTTTCTTAATTTCTGGATTGCTCCGGGACGCCTGCATCAAGAACTAAAAAAAATTACTCAGGAGAAAGACAGTTACGGTAAAATTGACCTCGGGAAAAATAAAAAAATACTTTTTGAATTTGTCTCGGCAAATCCTACCGGACCATTGCATGTCGGACACGGACGCGGGGCAGCAATTGGTGATTCTTTAGCCCGAACTTTTGAATTTTTTGGCTGGAAAGCGGAAAGAGAATATTACCTCAACGATGTCGGGAATCAAATTGACAATTTAGGTGCCACAGTGATGTCCAAATGTGAAGAATTGGCAAAGGGGTACTTGGTCCCTGAAGAAAAAGAATGGTTAGATAAAAGAAACAGAGAAGAATTTTATCAAGGAGAATATATAACCCGAATCGCACAAGAAATTATTAAAGAATATCCCAATTCAGATTTACATCAAACAGGTCACAATTTTTTCGCCCAACAGGCAATAAAAAAAATTATGAATTGGATTAAAGAAGACTTAGAAACTTTTGATGTTAAATTTGATAATTGGATTTACGAATCTTCTTTTTACTCGCCCCGTTTCGGCGAAGCGGGTCAGACGCAAGCGGTAGAAGAAGTAATTAAAATTCTAAAAGATAAAGGATTTATTTATGAAAAGGATAATGCTCATTGGTTTAAATCTACCTTTTTGGATGACGAAAAAGACCGTGTCGTCCGACGTAAAGACGAACGCTATACTTATTTCGGTAGTGACCTGGCTTACCATCGGGACAAATTCAAACGTGGTTTTGACCGGTTAATCAATCTTTGGGGCGCTGACCATCATGGATATATACCCCGGGTTAAAGCTGGAGTCAAAGCTCTGGGTTATGACCTGGAAAATTTGCAAATTGTCCTTTATCAGTTAGTTACTCTTTCCCGTGCAGGTAAACCGGTGCCAATGTCTACCCGTGCTGGTGAATTTATCACTTTAAGAGACCTGATTAACGAAGTTGGTAAGGATGCTTGCCGTTTTTTCTTTATTTCCCGTAGTCCACAGGCACAACTTGAATTTGATTTGGAATTAGCAAAAAAACAGTCCCCGGAAAATCCAGTTTATTATATTCAATATGCCTATACCCGTGTTGCCGGCATTTTTCGGGAAGCAATCAAAGCAGGAATTAGGGACGAGGGACGAGGGACGAACGAGGATTTAAAACTGCTCAAAGAAAAGGAAGAACTGAACTTAATAAAAAAATTATCTTTTTTCTCCGATACACTAGTAACTTGTATTGAAGATTTAAGTCCACATTATTTAACTACATATCTTTTAGATTTAGCCAATAATTTTCATGGTTATTACGAAAAATACCGGGTTATTTCAGAAGATAAAGACTTAACCTTAGCCCGCTTGAGTTTAGCCCAAGCAATCGGCATAATAATTAAAAACGGCTTAAATTTAATCGGCGTTTCCGCACCGGAAAAAATGT
>CAZRHN010000011.1:5740-14319 GCA_964599925.1 uncultured bacterium | reverse complement strand
GCAAGTTATGGTTCGGGGCATCTAACTGCAGCGCGTTCTCTTAAAGAAGCGATAGAAAAACTTTCTCCGGGACAAGTTGACACAGAAATAATTGATTTAGTAAAAATTGGTAATCCGATAATCACCGATTTCGCACGTAATTATTACGAAAAAAGTGTTGAATATTTCCCTTTAATTTGGGATTTAACTTACCGCTTAAGTAACCGTAAACAAATAATCAAGATTATTAATACTTTTGCTAAATTTTCCTACAAACCTTTTTACCAACTTTTTCAAGAAAAAAAACCTGATTTACTTATCTCTACGCATCCTTACTGGAATTATATCCTTGAAGTCTACCGGGAAAAGTTTAACCAAAAAGTTAAATATTTGATGATTATTACTGATTCAATTTCAATCCATTGCTCCTGGTTAAGTGAAGCGGTTGATTTTTATTTTCTGCCAAACGAAGATACCAAGAGGGTGCTCATTAACAACAGTGTAGAAGAAGAAAAAATAAAAGTTTTTGGTTTCCCGGTAAATCCCCAACTTAGCGAACCTTTTGAGCGGATAAAATTTCTCAACGACCTGGGATTAGATGCAAATAAACCGACCATCCTTTTTACTCTTGGTTTAGGGAAAATAAAAACACTGGTCTCAGTGATAGAAAAATTAGGTAGGTATGTGGCTTTGCCGGCACAGATGTTAGTAATCTGTGGTAAATATCATAAAAAAATTTACCAAGAATTAAGTGGAAAAAAATATTTTTTGCCAACAAGAATTTTTTCCTGGGTAGATAGTATGGCTAACTACTTAAGGGCAGCGGACTTAGTGGTAGCAAAGGCCGGTGGAGCAATTGTAATGGAGTGTCTTGCGGCAGGGAAACCAATAATTATTACCCATATTACTCCCGGACAGGAAGAAGGGAACGCTGAATTGATTAAGAAACACGGGCTTGGCTTTATAGAAACCAATCCAGAAAAAATTATCAAATTACTCCTTGAGTTGATTGAGTCACCAGAAAAAATTAAGGAATTGCAAAACCGGGTAAAAGACTTTTCTCTTCCCGATGCCGCCTACCAAATCGCTAATTTCATCAAAACTATTTTGGAGTAAGTTCTTGAGCACGTTTTTTTGCCTTGAGGATAGCATCAATAAATATCCTTTTGAATTCTTTTGACTCAAGATACTTTATCGCAGTTTCCGTAGTACCACCGGGAGAGGTAACTTTCTGTCGGAGAATTTCTGCAGATTCGCCCGTAACTTTAAGCATCTTTGCCGCGCCAAGAATTGTCTGGTTAACCAGTTCCTGAGCAATTCTTTCTGGCAGGTTCATCTTTTTTGCTGATTCATTTAAGATTTCGGCAAGATAGAAAACATAGGCTGGACCTGAACCGGAAAGGGCGGTAACCGGATTAAGCAATTTTTCCGGTAATACAGTTACATAACCAACTGCTGAAAAAATTTTCTTCGCAATTTCCAAATGTTTTTTATTCGCATATTTACCCGGTGTAATCGCACTTGCTCCCTCACTGACCAATGCCGGCGTATTCGGCATTACTCGGGTTACCGGTACTCTTTGGTCAAAAAATTTTTCAATATATTTTGTCGGTATTCCAGCAGCAATAGAAATTACTAATTGTTCCCCAGTCACCGCGTCACCTATTTCACCCAGTAACCCCTCCATTTGTTGCGGTTTGACTGCTAAGACGATTATCTCACCTTGTCGGACTGCCTTTTTATTATCGCTACTAACCCTAGTCCCAAATTTTTTCTTAATATAATTCAGTCTTTCCTGACGGATATCAGTAGCCAGGATGTTTTGCTTATTCACTAATCCACTAATCACTAACCCCCTAATTAGTGCTTCGGCCATATTCCCGGCACCAAGAAAAACAATCTTCTTGTCTAACATTTATTTTCTCTACTCACGGCGATATTTTTGAGAGTTTTAAGAAAATCTTTTTTTCTTTTTTGCCATTTTTGAATAATCAGACTACCTTTAAAACGAATCATTGCTAAATAAAATTTACCTTTAATTAAGAAAGTCAAAGATTTAAAAAGGGAATAAAATTTGTGCATCGCCTTGATTACTTCTTTCTGCAATTGATAAGCGTTCATCTTTAATGGTTGAAAAACTACATGGAGACCATCGTAAAGATTCCATTCGGTAGTTAAGAGACGGTTCTCTCTTTTCATCTGCTCGTATATCTCTGTCCCCGGAATAGGCGTAAGAATAAGGTATTGCACAGTATCAATCTTATTTTTCTTAACAAAACGAGAAGTATTCTTTATGATTTTTGAATCATCTTCATCGGAACCAAGAACAAACATTCCGTGTATTTTAATTCCATAGTTATGGATTATTTTAATCGCCTGGCGAACTTCTTCAACTAACTGCCGTTTATTATACAACTCTAATGTTTTTGGGTTAACCGATTCAAAACCAATATAAAGATGCCGGCAATTTGTCTTTTTCATCAGACCCATCAATTCGCGGTCCCTGGCTACATCGGAACGTGTTTGGGCGGTCCAGGAAAATTTTATACCTCGCCGGAGTAATTCTTCCAAAAGCATTTTTGTCTTTGTTGGATTAGCCGTAAAATTATCATCGTAGAAGAAAAACCATGGTGGCGAATTGAAACTGCGCAAACGTAAGACAATCTCTTCAATTATATTTTCTATATCCCGGAAACGGTATTTTCTCCCAAACATTTTCGTTACTGAACAGAAACTGCAATTAAAAGGGCAACCGCGGGAAACAAGAATGGGTATACTGGAAACTCTCTCTACCCCGTGAACAAGGTTGAAATCAGGATAAGGATAAGCATCTAAGTCAGAAATCAGGGGGTGCTGAGGGTTATGTAAGTAAGAACCGTTATCCCGGTAAGATAGACCCAAAATATCCTTCAGTGGCTTACCGTCCTGGAGACTATCCACTAATTCTGATAGTGTCTCTTCACCTTCACCACGAACCACATAGTTAACATATTTTAACGTTTCTTCAGGTAAAAAAGTAGCATGAGTGCCACCCATCACTACCGGAATATTTTTCTTTCTGATTTGCTCAGCAATTGAGTAAGCTCTTGGTGCGGTAGAGGTAACGCTGGAAATACCTACAAGGTCAGAACGATAAATCTCTTCATAGTCAAGGGGGGTTAAATCTTCAATATAAATATTTACCTGGTGCCCTTTTTCTTTAAGGATTGTTCCAAGGATAGGTAACCCCAAACGTGGAAGACGAAACATACTGAAAATATGATAACCGGGTGCTGAGGGTTCAATAAGGGTAATTTTCATTTTTTTCTTTTGATTACACAGATTTCTGAAAGATGATTACACTGATTACTGACAATGACTTAATCTGTGTAATCTGATTTTTTAATCTGTGAAATCAAGTCTTATTCAAATATTGCTCTCCCAATTCGCAACATATTTGCCCCTTCTTCTAAAGCAATTACAAAATCGTTAGACATACCCATTGATAAAAAGTTGAAAGTTGAAAGTTGAAAGTTGAAAGTTGAACGGACTTTATCAAAAAGTTTTTTAGCTTGGCGGAAATAGGGGCGGGTCTCCTCAGGATTTTCAAAAAACGGTGCCATGGCCATCAAACCACGAATACGGATGTTAATTAGTTGGTTAGTTTGTTTGATTAGTTCTTCAACTTTATCTGGCGGACAACCATACTTAGTCGCCTCGGGTGAAACCTTGACTTCAATCAGACAGTCCTGTATTTTATTAATTTTTTTTGCTTGTTGACTAATTTCCTCGGCTAACTCAAAATCGTCAACCGACTGAATTAAATTGAATATTTTCACTGCATATTTTACTTTGTTCCTTTGCAAATGTCCAACCATATGCCACTCCACTGAATTACTCTTAGCTCTTAGCTCTTGGCTCTTGGCTAATTCTTCATATTTTTTAATGGCTTCTTGGATACGGTTTTCGCCGATATTCCTTACTCCTGAAGAAATTACTTCCTTAATTTTTTCTACTGATACATTTTTCGTTACCGCAACCAAAACAATCTCACTGGGATTGCGTCCAATTTTTTGGCAGGTAGAATATATTTTTTCCTGTAATTTTTGCAGGTTATCTTTCAACATGGACAAAAAAATTATACCAATTTTTTATCAAAAAAAGCAAACCCCATAGAAATAAATCTATGGGATTTGCTGTCGTTTAAACTCTCAACTATTAACTAATAACTGTCAACTGACTTAATATTCAGGTGGTGGATAGGAAGGCATTGCCTCTTTCTTCTTTTCTGGAATATCAGTTACAAGAACATCGGTAGTAAGTAATAGTCCGGCAATGGAAGCGGCATTCTGTAATGCGCAACGCACAACCTTTGCTGGGTCAACGATACCGGCTTTAACCATATCTACATATTCGCCAGTTTCCGCATTTAACCCATGATTGCATTCCATTGCGCGCACTTTACCTACAACTACCGACCCTTCCAGACCAGCATTCTCCGCAATTTGTCGGATTGGCTCTTCAAGGGCACGTCTAACAATGTTTATTCCAGTTTGTTCATCAGCATCCGTGGCTTTCATCTTCTCTAAAATTTCCTGTGCCCGGAGAAGTAATACACCGCCGCCAGGGATTATCCCTTCCTCTACTCCCGCACGAGTAGCATGCATCGCATCTTCAACTTTAAACTTTTTTGTTTTCATTTCGGTTTCGGTCGCTGCACCGACATTAACCACCGCTACCCCACCAACAAGTTTGGCCAGTCTTTCCTGAAGTTTTTCCTTATCGTAGTCAGAAGTTGTCTCCTCAATTTGTCGACGAATTTGCCCAATACGCTTCTCAATTTCTTTTTTTTCACCCGCACCACCAACAATCGTAGTGTTTTCTTTGTCTACAGTTACCCGTTTGCATTGTCCGAGCATATCCAAACCTACTTTATCCAATTTTATTCCTAATTCTTCAGAAATAACCTGTCCACCGGTAAGCACGGCAATATCTTGAAGCATTTCTTTCCTTCGGTCACCGAAACCGGGTGCTTTCACCGCCGTGCATTTAAGCGTTCCACGCAGTTTGTTTACTACCAATGTCGCTAAAGCCTCACCCTCCACATCTTCAGCAACAAGCAGGAAACTTTTACCGGTCTGAGCAACTTTTTCTAAAAGAGGAAGGAAATCCGCCATTGCACTTAATTTCTTGTCGGTAATCACAATATAGGGCTCTTCAAGCACTGCTTCCATACGCTCAGCATCAGTAATGAAATATGGCGAAATATATCCGCGGTCAAACTGCATCCCTTCAACTACATCCAAGGTTGTTTCCGCTGATTTCCCTTCCTCAACCGTGATTACTCCATCTTTGCCAACTTTATCCATTGCATCGGCAATTAAGTCACCAATTTCTTTATTATTTGCCGCAATGGAAGCAATTTGGGCAATTTCTTCTTTAGTTTTTACCTGTTTTGCTTGTTTTTTGATTTCTTTTATCACTGCATCTACCGCTTTCTCAATACCGCGTTTAATATGGATTGGGTTAGCCCCAGCGGTAATATTTCTCAGCCCTTCACTAATAATAATCTGGGCTAAAATTGTCGCTGTAGTTGTCCCATCACCAGCAACATCGTTAGTTTTAGAAGCGACTTCTTTAACTAATTCTGCGCCCATATTCTCAAACGGTTCTTCCAGTTCTATATCTTTGGCTACGGTTACACCATCATTAGTCACGGTCGGTGAACCAAATTTTTTATCTAAAACCACATAGCGTCCACGCGGACCAAGAGTAATTTTTACTGCATCCGCCAGTTGGTCAACACCTTTTTTAATCGCTTTCATTGCCTCGTCGTAGAATTTAAGTTGTTTTGCCATCTTCTTTCCTCCTTAGATCACGAATGACCACGAATTGACTACACGAATTAACACGAATTTTATTCGTGAGCATTCGTGGTTTTTTTATTCGTGTCAATTCGTGTCTATTCAATTATGCCAAGAATATCATCCTGATGCATAATTAGATGTTCAACATCATTAATTTTTATTTCTGTCCCGGAGTATTTACCATAAAGGATGCGGTCCCCAACTTTTACATCCATTTTGATTGTTTTACCGTCCTCAGTGACTTTACCCGGACCAACCGCAATCACTTCACCTTCCTGCGGTTTTTCTTTAGCTGTATCGGGAATAATAATTCCACCTTTTTTTTCTTCAGCAGTTTCTTTAGGTTTAACAATTACTCGGTCACCTAATGGTCTAATTTTCATTTTTTCATCACCTCCTCTTAAGCGGAATTAGCACTCTCATTTTAAGAGTGCTAATTTTAGCATAATTCAAATTTTTTGTCAAGAGGTTACAAAAAATTTTTTCTTGTCTCTCCGTGAATATTCATCCGCTTGATGAAGAAAGGCTTCCAACTTAGTCTTAGTGAAAGGGTCCTCTTGTTCATCGTAAGCAATACTCGAACAGGGCAAACCAGGGTATTCTTCTTTAATTTTTTTCAAGATTGCACTAACAATTGTTCCCGGCATACAGGTAAAAGGCATAACGTTAATTATCCCGCTAATTTCGTTCTTTAGAAGGTCAATACTCTTGCCAATGCTCAAGATTGCTTCACCTTCATAAGAAGAGTGAAGATAGGGGCTGGCATAATTTAAAATTTTTTTGGTTTGTGGCTCCTTACCCTCATGAAGAAAATTTCTAAAACAGGGCTCCAAACGATGAACATCGTATTCCTGGTATTTTTCTTTAATCCAGAAAGATAGAAACTCGGAATATTTTTTCTTTTTCCAAGCACGGCGTTGATTGAGGTAATTCACATAAAACAGCCATTCCATAGTTGGGGTCAAATAAACTTCCGCACCTAAATTTTCTAAAATGTGAATTAGACTGTGGTTACTAAAACGATTTGAACGAATATATATTTCCCCTACGATACCAATTCGTGGTTTTTTCTTCTCTTGATGAAGAGCGATTTTTTTGAATTTTTCTTTTATTTTTTTCATTGCTGTGACCGGGTTACCTTTTTCTTTGATTGTCCGGCATATTTCTTTTAAAGATTCCTGATATACTCTTTCACTTTCTCCCGGGTTTACCCCGCCCTTGCGTGCAAGAGCGGGGTTTATTTCGTAGGGACGGGTTTGAAGCAAAATCTTAAAAAGGATATCTACCGCGACAATACCTTGCCAGGCTAAGCGCACGAAACCATTACCACCGACAATACCGAGGTCACG
Source organism: uncultured bacterium (assembly GCA_964599925.1). Lineage (GTDB taxonomy): Bacteria > Elusimicrobiota > UBA5214 > UBA5214 > UBA5214 > CAZRHN01. The sequence continues at coordinate 7,145 of CAZRHN010000011.1, read as the reverse complement.
AAAAATATTTTCATCCTGATTTGGTGCATAAATTGACACTTCCGGATAACCTAACTCTTTGAGCACTGAGCGCTGGGAGTAATTGTACTGCCCAAAACGACAGGGACCACAACCCGAGGGCATAAAAAAAGCAGTAGTTTTTGGGTCAAAATCCTTATTTTTGACAACTTTTACCATATCACCAGTGGTAAGTATATAAGGATAACATTCTCTCCCCAGAGTATATTTTTTACCCCAGGACAATGTTTCTTCATCCGATTCAGGTAATACTTCTGCATTTATACCGAATGCTTGAAATGCGGCGGCTAAGGCGTAGGCATGATCACACATGTTCGGAATATAGAGTGTAGAATTCCGGGGAAGATGTAAAATAGTATGTGGGATGTAGGATGTGGGATGTGGAAATTTTAATTTTTGATTTTTGATTTTTGATTTTTGATTTTCAACACTGTCAAGGAATGCTTCAAGACGAGTAATCAGACCAACATCAGAACTATGTTCATCAATTTCAATTTCAAGGAATGGTTTAGGTGAAATTTTATCCCGAAAATATTTAAGAATAAACGAATCTGGTCCACAGGCGAAATTGGTTAAGTAAAGAGCGTATAGACGAGGGTCGTTTTTAATCATTTCCGCCGCTGCTAAAAACCTCTGTCCGAAAATCCAGTACATATTAGGAAATTCTTGAGAAAAATTTTTACTTTCGATCGGTAGATAATCCAAAGGTATAGGTAAAATACCTAAATTAAGTATTTTTTTCGCTAACTGTAAATTTAGACCGGCATCGCAACTGTTATAAGGTCTACCAACTATTACTATTGCTTTTGCATCTGCGGGTAATTTATCAAGTGTTTCCTGACCAAGTTTCTTCATTTGTAAAGAAAAATTTTTTTGCGCTTCCAAGGCGCGCATAAATGCTTTCGCCACTTGTTTTGCATTACAACCCAATTGTTCGCCAATTCCTTTTAGTCTCTTCAACCAAAATCTTTCTTCTTCACCGAGATACAATACTGGTTGAAGTATTTTTATTTTTTCTTTATTTTTTAATTGTTCGGATAGACTTGCTTTAATTACATAAGGTAATGTTTGCACATAAGGGCAGGTAAAACTATTAGAGATATCTTTCTCTGTAGCGGGCAGACTGATAATACTTGGTAAAAATAAATAATCAATGTTTTTATTCAGAAGGTTAAGAATATGTCCATGAGCAACTTTATGCGGCAAACAGGATTCAACCGGGACACTTTCTAATCCTAAATTGGTAATTTCCTGATTAGTTGGGTCGGAGAGAATAACTTTAAACCCTAATTCAGAAAAAAAAGTGCTGAAGAAAGGATAAAATTCAAAAAAGGTAAAAATGCGGGGGATGCCGATTCTTTTAGTTAGATGGTGGTCGCCTCTTCGG
>CAZRHN010000011.1:0-5640 GCA_964599925.1 uncultured bacterium | reverse complement strand
GGTAAAAATGCGGGGGATGCCGATTCTTTTAGTTAGATGGTGGTCGCCTCTTCGGACATCCTCATCGGAGTCCCACCGAAGAGGCGGGTGACCTGCCGATGAGGCATGGGATTGAATGGTGGAATGGTAACTACTGAGTAAAAGTTTTTCTCTTTCTTTAAAAAGGTCAGCCCCGCCCTTGCGTGCAAGAGCGGGGTTAATTTCCAAACGACTAATTTCGTATTTTTCGCATCTTGACCCATAATATAAAGGTTTCTCACCTTCAATAATTACCTGGCTTATCTCGCAATGATTGGCACAATCTTGACATTCAAAACTCTTAAGTTCGTATTTTCTTTTCACCAGGTCAAAACCCTTAAAAGCACTTGCCGGGCAACTACGAGCATTTTCCCGGGCAATTAATGCACAGCCGAGTGCGCCGGTAACCTCGTGGTGCTGGGGGACGGTAAATTTATCCGCCGAATCGGCGGACCGTTCACTGAGCACTTTCTTAAATGCGGCAACTACCCCCTGATTAAAAGCGACCCCACCCTGGAAGAAGATGTTCTTCCCAATTTTCTTTTCACCAACAACCCGGTTTAAATAGTTTTCTACTATTGAATAACAGAGACCAGCAATTAAATTTTCTTTTTTTGCTCCTCGCTGCTGGCGATGCACCAAATCTTCTTCCATAAATACAGTACACCTTTCCCCAAGGTTTAACGGTGTCTCCGCTTTTAAAGCCATCTGAGAAAATTCTTGTTCAATTTTTATCCCTAAACGCTCCGCTTGCTCTTCAAGGAAGGAACCGGTACCTGCAGCACAAACTTTATTCATCTGAAAATCAATGACTGCTCCGTTTTCCAGACTAATAAATTTTGAATCCTGTCCACCAATCTCAAATACTGTATCTACAGTTGGGTCAATCTCTATTGCTGCACGTGCCTGGGCAGTAATCTCATTTTTTACAATGTCTGCACCAAGAAAATCAGCAGTTAAGTAACGACCCGAACCAGTGGTACAGACACCGCATATTTTTATTTTCTCACTGATTCTCGCACCTATTTTGCTCAACCCCTGGCGGATTGCTTCCAAAGGTCTTCCGGCAGTCCAGAGATAACATTTTGCTAAAACATTTTTCTCTTCATCAATTACAACTAAATTTGTGCTGATTGAGCCGACATCAACACCTAAATAAGCGTTCACTTGGTAATTGGTAATTGGTGACTGGGTGACTGGGTGACTGGGTGACTGGAAAATTTCACTTAGGGGTTGACGAGTTTGCTTTTTTTCATTTAGTGGCGACTGATAATTTTTTAGTTTCTCAATTACCTCACTTAAACTAATCTTTTTTTCTTCTGAGAATAAGGTTGCACCAAATGCGTTAAGATAAAAGTGTTCTTCAGGAATAATAAGTTCGCCGTCTTCCAATTTAAAAATTTCTTTAAGTGCGCGAATTATCCCTGGGTTTGCCGCTACCCCGCCATGAAAAACTACAGGCAGATGAATTTTTTTACCGCGGAGTAGTGTCCCCTGGAAATTACGGACCAAAGCAAAACACAATCCGGCAACAATTTCTTCCAAAGGCGTAGCCCGTTGTTGCAGATGAATCATATCCGTTTTTGCAAAAACACTGCACCTTCCAGCAATACGGGGTATACTCTTTGCTCGTAAGGCGAGTTGCCCGAAATCTTCAATAGATAAACCTAAACGTTTAGCCTGTTGGTCAAGAAAAGAACCAGTCCCCGCCGCACAGATACTATTGGTTGCAAAATCATTTATGGAATACCCGCAGTTGCTCTCATTACTCACCACTGAGTTAGAAAAGATAAGTTTTGTGCTCACTCCACCAATTTCAATAATTGTTTTCACCTGCGGATAAAAATATTTAATTGCCTTTGCTTGAGCAATAATTTCATTTACATAATCTGTCCCGGTAATCCGAGCAAAAAATTCTCCCCCGGAACCGGTAAAATTTAGAGAAATCCCTGCATTTTTATCCAAATTTTCTAAGAAGGGAATTATTGCTTTTAAAGGTAGGCCTTGATGCTTAAATAAACTTTTCTGGCAGATTTTATTATCTAAATCAACAAGGACAATTTTTACACATAGGGAACCGATATCAATACCAATACGCATCTTTCTATTCTTATAAACTCATCCCTACGCCCAATTCGTAACCCAGGATGCCATTAAATGTGCCCAATCCCAAATGGAAGTAGGTTGAAGGAACTAACTTGAAATTTATCCCCCCGATAAAACGCAAACCCGATGCAGTTGCTTTCAAACCTTCAACCACTACTCTGGACTCTACGGTTGTATTATCAATTCCTAAACCCAGATAAGGAGTGAATACCGGTAAACCTATAGAAATTATCCCGTTGAGACTAAGGTTATCCACGGTCAGGTAATCATGTGCCAGCCGATTAAGTAGGAGGGTGAACGAGAGAGCAGGGGTTAAAGGAACATCTCCGGAAAGCAAAACATACTTGATTCCTGTACCAAAAAGCGTTCCTCCATCTTTACCTAAATAAAAACCACGTAAAATTAAGTCAAGGGAAAAAGGTAACCCGACCTCGCCCTGGATCCAGGGAATACCGTAAGGTTTATCTTTCCATTTTTCAGCCATAATCTTATTTTCTTCGCTCAGTTTACTGATTATAGGGAGATGTCCCCCAATATCAAATCCTGGAAAACCACAGGTCTTAGCGGTATGGAAAGAACCTCCACCAAAAATCCCACCAATATCCTTGGCCAAGGGCTTAAGGATTTCATCTTCAAGTTTTTGATTAGTTTTTGTTGTTTTCTCATTGTTAAGCACTTCTTTAAATATTCCCCACAAATCACCAAACTGGGCAAAAACTATCCTCGGCGAAAATAAGCCCAACCAAACGACCAGGAACCAAATAAAAATAACTTTTTTCATCCTTCCCTTCCTCCTTTCCTAATTTTTAATTTTTAACTTTTAATTTTTAATTGCTTTTGATTAAGTTCCCAGATTAACCGTAACCCCTGCAAGGTAAGGTCGGGGACAACTTTTTCAATCAGCGTTGTCTTTCCGGCAATCAATTCCGCTAATCCACCGGTAGCAATAACTTTTGTTTTTTCATTTTTCAGTTCTTTTTTACACTTTCGCACAAGTTCTTCTACTAAACCGATATACCCATAAAATACACCTGACTGCATACTCTCCACAGTATCTCTACCAATAACTTTTTCTGGTTTAATAATCTCTACCCGGGGTAATTTTGCGGTATGGGTGTACAATGCTTCAGTAGAAATATTTATTCCCGGGGCTATTGCCCCACCTATGTATTCACCTTTCTCAGTAACACAATCAAATGTTGTTGCTGTCCCAAAATCAACAATGATTAAGGGACCACCAAAGAGAGAATATCCCGCTACTGCGTTTATTATCCGGTCAGCACCGATTTCCTCTGGATTCTTATAAAATATTTTCAGTCCTGTTTTCAGTTTCCAGGTAACGAGTAACGGTTGACAACGAAAATATTTTTTACTTAACCCTTCAAATACCGGGGTAAGCGGCGGCACAACATTAGAAATAATTATACCTTTAATTACCCTTGCTTGCAAATTTACCTGCTGGAAAAGGGTTAATATTTTTAATCCGTATTCATCAGGGGTAGTTTCTTTATTTGTGGTTAACCGCCAAGAATAGAGTAATTTTTTTCCTTTGAATATGCCCAGACAAATATTTGTATTGCCGATATCAATCGCTAAGAGCATACTTCTTCCTTCCCTCCTCAAACAAGTCGTTCCCGTAAATGTCGTTTGCCACGATTACCGGGAAATCTTCCACTTCCAACTGATAAATTGCCTCGGGACCAAGTTCGGGATAAGCAATAATTTTACATTTTTTTATCTTTTTTGAAAGCAACGCACCCGCACCGCCAATAGCAACAAAATAAACTGCTTTATATTTTTTCATTGCTTCAATTATTTCTTTAGAGCGTCTCCCTTTACCAATCGTTGCTTTTAAACCATATTTTAACAAAGTTAAAGTGTAAATGTCCATTCGTGAAGAAGTAGTTGGTCCCGCTGAACCGATGATCTGTCCGGGTTTCGCTGGAGTCGGACCACAATAATATATCACCGCCCCTTTTAAGTCAAAGGGCAAGTTGACAGTTGACGGTTGACGGTTGACGGTTTGGAGAATGCCAACTATCTTTTGATGGGCGGCGTCTCTTGCTGTATAAATCACTCCATTGAGCAAAACTTGGTCACCAATTTTCAGTCCTGCAACAATCTCCTCATTTAAAGGTGTAGAAATTCTTTGCATCCTAAATCACCGCTACTTCCTCTCGGCAGGCATTACACTGGATATTTACCGCTACCGGCAAAGAGGCAATGTGGCAGGGATGAGTTTCAATAAAGACAGCAAGTGCGGTCACCCGGCCACCAAAACCTTGCGCACCGATACCGAGAGCGTTTACTTCCTCTAAAATTTCTTTTTCCAGTTCAGCGTAATAAGGATTTTTGTGTCCTGAACCTATGGGACGCAGTAATGCTTTTTTGGCTAATAAAGTGCAGGTTTCAAAATTTCCGCCGATGCCAACGCCAACAATTATCGGTGGGCAGGAATTATAGGCACCTTTTCCAATTGTCTCAAAAACAAATTTTTTTACTCCTTCTTTCCCTGCACCGGGTAAAAGGTTTGTGTAAGCACTATTGTTTTCACTTCCTGCACCCTTTGGCATTAAACTGATTTTCAATTTATCTCCGGGGACAAGTTCAAGATGAATTTCCGTTTTCCGTATCCCATATTCCGTGTCTCGTGTCTCGTATCTCGTCCCTCGTCCCTTATATCTTTCTCTCCTCAGAGGGTCAATTACTACCGAATCACGAAAATACCCTTCCTTATATGCTTGTTTTACACCTTCTTCAATTGCTTGATAAAGGCTACCACCCCGCCTTCGCTGAAGCTTCGGCGGGCAGGCAACAATTTTTACTTCTTCACCTAATTCTACAAAAACAACCACGAAACCGGTATCCTGACAGAGAGGTATTTGTTCATTTTCGGCAATACGCAAATTTTCTAAAATTTGTTCAACCGCCCATTTACAAAAGGGTGAAGATTCTTCCTGACAAACTTTTTCTAATGCTTCCCGCACATCGGGACGGATACGAAAATTAGCACCTAAGGCTAATTTCTTTACGGTTTTAGTTATTTCCTCAACTTTTATTTCTCTCATCTCTCAAAAAATTTAGAAAGCAAGTCATAACAGATAAAAATCCGAATTTTTCCAAAGTAAAAAGTCAAAGTTCCGAGCGCAATTAAAATGTTTTTAGGCAAAGGCAAAAATTCTGAAGGGGTTTCCGCCAGAGGCGGATCCGCCTTGGGCGGAAAAAACAAATCTTGTCCGAAGCTCCAATTAGTTTTTTGGAGCAAGTTTAGATTTGTTTACCGAAGAAGTTGAAGCCTTTGCCGACTCCGACGTATCGTCGGAGGAAAAAGATTATGGAGCGAGGAACTGACTTTTTACCCCCTTATATACTTTTCTTTCATTAACAACTTGGTAATTTCACGTGCTTCTTTAATTTTTTTAAATGCTTTTTGATAAAGTTCTTTCTCCGATAATTTGACCCTTGCTAAACCCTGTTCAATTGCTTTCTTTCCTACTGCAACTGCTTCCTGGACAT
>CAZRHN010000010.1:19048-20617 GCA_964599925.1 uncultured bacterium | reverse complement strand
CTGATAATTTTCCGTATAAAAAGTATTATCAAGTGAAAAAAATTGCAAAAGTTTAGTTTATTAATTGGATTTAAAAAATTCATAAAAGTTGCAGAATTAAAACCGTAAGTCCAAGGGACCAGCAGTAATAACTAAAAGTTTTCCACCTGTATTTTAACAAACTTTGCCAGAGTAGCCTTAAACTCAATAAACCAAAAATAAAACTAAAAAACATGCCCGGAAGATAAATAACCAATTCTTTAACCAGCGAACTAAACTCTACTTTTAGTAATTTAATCAGGGTTACGCCGGCGATTGCCGGTAAAGATAAAAGGAAAGAAAATTCAGCAGAAAAAGTAGGAGACCAGCCGAGAATGACACCGGTGGCGATAGTTGAACCCGAACGAGAGATTCCCGGGAGAAGAGCGAAACCCTGAACCATACCCACAATTAAAACCGAACCAACTATAATCCTCGGGGAATTTTTTTCTTTCCTCAAGTTAACTTTTTTATTTGCTACCCAGAGAAGGGAACCGGTAACTAAAAGAAAAAAAGCGGGATAAGTAACCGAATTAAAAGTTTGTTCAAAAATTTTCCTGAAAAGGAGACCGATAAATGCTGTCGGTAAAGAGGCAAGAAAAATCAGTTTGATTAAATTTTTCCCTTCGGCAGTAAAAAAAATAATTTTTTCTATTTTTTTCCAAAAAAAAACTATTGTTGCTAAAAGAGTGGAAAAATGGAGGAGACAGTCAAAAAGTATTGGTGCTTCTTTAAACCCAAAATAATGTTGTAAAAAAACTAAATGCGCTGAAGAAGAAACAGGAAAAAATTCAGTCACTCCCTGAACTATACCTAAAATGAAGGATTGTTGAATATTCATTGCGGGGGATTTAACCAGGTTTCAAAGATACTCTGTAAGTACGGTCAGATTCAACAAGATTAATTTTATTTTCCCGAGTTAACCAACCAAGTGCTAAAAAAATTAGACTGTTCGAATAACCCAAAGCGAATTTTATTTCTAAGATTGTTGCTTCACCGTGTTCGTTTAAATATTGCCAGATTTTCCCGGCAATTGAACCGATTAATGCTTCCATATTTTTTATACCGGACTGATGAAAAACATATCTTGTTCTGCGGTTACCAACTGTCCGTTTTCAACTAAAATTTTTTCAATGCGGCAACGTTTCTCGGCTAAAATTTCGTTCATTACTTTCATCGCTTCAATAATACAGAGTATCTGTCCTTTTTCCACAACCTGTCCGGGTTCAACAAAAGGTTGGGCTTTAGGTGAAGGGGCGCTATAGAAGGTACCGGTAAGCGGTGTTTTCACGGTGAGGAATTGTAAACTTTCCTCTTTTTTTATTGGTCTCTCAACGGTTACCGGTTGAACAAAAGGGGGGAGCGTCCTTTTCTTACCATAGCGTTTTAGACGCATTTTATAGTTACCCTCTTCTAAGTCAAGTGAAAACAATCCTTCCTTACACATAAAATTGTATACCCGTTTTATCTCTTCCCAGTCTTTTTCTTCTTCGGGAATACTCGGTTGGCTATCTTTCTTTTTCATCAGGTTTTATTTTCCTTCTATTCATC
>CAZRHN010000010.1:13910-18948 GCA_964599925.1 uncultured bacterium | reverse complement strand
TCCTTTTTTGATTCACTTAAGGCTTGTTTACGAGAAAGAACTATTCTCCCCTCTCCGTCAATTTCTACCAGTTTGACAATAATTTCATCCCCTTCCCGGACGACATCTTCCACGCGAGAAATTCTTCTCTCGTCTAACTGGCTAATGTGCACTAAACCTTCTTTGCCCGGCAGTATTTCTACAAAAGCGCCAAATTTTGTTATCCGTAAAACTTTACCTTTATAAATTTTGCCTACCTCAACATCAGCAGTGTAATACTCAATCATCTGGCGTGCGAGTTCTAAGGATTCGTTGTCCGAAGCGCTAACAAAAACTTTGCCTTCCTCACGGATATCAATCTGGGCACCAGTTTCATCAGTAATTTTGCGGATTGTCTTACCGCCGGGACCGATGAGGACACCGATTTTTTCTCCGGGAATCTGTAACTGCAGCATTCGCGGCGCATAAGCAGAAATTTCCGCACGCGGTTCTCTAATTGTTTCCTCCATTTTACCCAGAACAAATAAGCGTGCTTCCTTTGCCTTGAGTAACATTTCTTGAATAATTTCTACGCTAATTCCTTCCTTCCTTTTTACATCCATTTGCCAGGCAGTAATTCCTTTACCTGTGCCAGCAATTTTTAAGTCGGCGTCTCCGCACTGGTCTTCTAAACCAAGGATATCGGTTAGAATGACATATTTCTCGCCTTCTTTGACTAACCCCATGGCAATACCACCCACTGCTGCGGAGATTGGTACCCCTGAATCAAATAAGGCTAAACTGCCACCGCATACCGATGCCATTGAAGAGGAACCGTTAGACTCAAGAATATCCGAAACGACACGAATTGTATAAGGGAAAATTTCTTCTACTGGAAGGACTGACTGCAAGGCGCGTTTGGTCAATATACCATGTCCAATTTCTCGTCGGCTCGGGGCGCGGTCAGGTCTTACTTCACCGGTAGAGAAAGGTGGAAAATTATAATGAACCAAGAAACGCTCCTTATATTCACCGGTCAGTTCATCCATAAGTTGCATATCTTCACTGCTTCCAAGAGTAACCGTAACCAGAGCCTGCGTTTGTCCACGGGTAAAGAGCGCTGACCCATGTGTCCGAGGAAGAATTCCGACAGCAGAAGTTATTGGACGTATTTCATCGGGTTTACGACCATCGCAACGTATGCCTTCCTCAAGAATTAAACGGCGCACTTCTTGATGAATAATTCCTTCAATAATTTTATTGATTGTCTTTTCAGTATATTGGGGACTGAACTTTTCTAAGGTTAATTTTTTTATTTCTTCTAACTTCATCTCTCTTTCTTTTTTCTCGGGTGCTCTTAAGCTCTGACTAACCAATGAACCGGCAAAAAGGTTAATTTCCTGACCTGCTTTTTCATCAATTGTCTCCACCGCTAACAATGGTTTATTGGCTCTTCCTTGAGAGATGAATTGTTTTTCTAATTCAACAATCCTTTTAATTTCTTTTTCCGCTAATCTTAATGCTTCATTCATCGTTTCTTCAGAAATTTCTTTTCCGCTACCTTCAACCATAAGAATACCGCTTTCCACGCCAGCAACAATCAAATCAAAATCCGACCGCTCCAGTTGAGGAAATGTAGGATTAACCAGAAATTCGTTTTCCGAATATCCAATCCTGGTTACCCCAACAATCCGGTCAAAAGGTAAATCCGAAATATTTAAAGCAAGCGATGCACCGAGAAGTCCAAGCAGGGCCGGGTCATTCTCCGCATCAGCAGATAAAACAGTAACCATTACCTGCACCTCACGGTCAAAGTCAGGTGGGAAAAGAGGACGAATCGTGCGGTCAGTTAAACGGCTGATCAATATTTCTCTATCTCTCGGTTTTCCTTCCCGTCGGTAAAATCCACCAGGTATCTTCCCTGCCGCGTAGGTTCGCTCCCGGTAGTCAATCACTAAAGGAAAAAAATCTTTCTCCTCTATTGTCGCGCCGGCGCAAACGGTAACCAGAACCATCGTATCGCCACACTGGACTAAAACGGCACCGTTTGCCTGGCGGGCCAAGTTACCACTTTCAATTCTCAAACTCCGTCCGTCAAGTTCGTATTCAATCTTATTCATTAGCGACGTAAATCCAACTCCTTAATCAAGTTTTTGTACAAATTCAGATTAGAATTTTTTAGATAGTTGAGAAGGCGACGACGTTGTCCAACTAATTTAAGTAAACCCTCTCGGGAATGAAAATCTTTGCGCTGGACTTTCAGATGTTCAGTAAGAGAATTAATCCGTCCAGTTAAAAGGGCAATCTGCACTGCTGCTGAACCGGTGTCTTTTTCATGAATCTTAAATTTCTCAATAATTTCCTTTTTCTTTTCTTTTGGGAATACCATTTTTCACCTCTTTTTTAGGAAAAAATTTTTTGCATACTCAATATCTTTCTCAATTTGCTTTTGTAAAATTAAGGGTGATGGGAATTTTTTTTCCGGACGTATTCTCTTTAATAACAGAAGATTTAGTTTCTTGCGGTAAAGTCTCTTAGAGAGAGAAAGAAGATGTACCTCCGCCCTGGGAATTGAGTTACCCGGGAAAGTCGGACGAATACCAATATTGGCAACCCCTTGATACTCGTGATTATTTTCCTGAATCTTAGCAATAAATACACCCTGCGGTAAAAGGACACGGGAGTCAACTTCCAGATTTGCGGTCGGAAAACCCAATTCTTTTCCCCGACTTGCACCAGGAATTACTTTTCCTTGAATCTCGTAAGCGCGACCGAGGAGAGATTTGGCCATTTCAAGATTACCTTCTCTTAACAGTTTGCGGACATAACCAGAGGAGATGGTTTCCCCCTTCTCTTTAAGTAAAGGAACAATTTTTACTTGAAAATTATATTTTTCTCCCAGTTCTTTTAGAGTGGTTGCACTTCCTTTCCGCAAATACCCGAAACGAAAATTTTCGCCGATAACTACACAATCCGCATTCAGTTTTTTAACTAAAATTTTTCTTACAAACTCTCCTGGCTGGAAATGATAGATAGAGACAAAATTTAACCGATAAATTTTAACTTTGTATCTTTTAAATAGTTTTCTTTTTTGTTCTTCCGTAGTCAATAAAGACGAATCAAGCCAGGAGACCGGATGAGAAGAAAAAGTCAAAACTACCGGAATAAGATTTATCTTCTTAGCGACTTCAACTAATTCAAGAATAATCCTTTGATGCCCCCGATGGAAACCATCAAAATTGCCAATAGCAACTGCGGTCTTTTTCATTCTCTAAAACGATTACGATGATTATAAATACCGATTACATAGATAAGGTCATTGTCATTAATCGCTGTAATCGCCCTTAACAATCGCTGGAATCAAGGCCGTATTTGTTTACACACGTAATTGATTACTAATTTTTTAACTTTATTCAGGTTCCCTTCCAAAGTGCAGCCACTGGCACTGAAATGTCCGCCCCCGCCAAAATGTTGGGCAATTTCATGGACATCAATTTTATTGCGGGAACGGAAACCGACCTTGACTTCGTTTTTTTCTTTATTAAACACTTCTCGGAAGAGTATGCTCACTTCCACATGGGGTATGGAAAGTGGGTAATTAATAATTTCTTCATCTTCTTCCGGGTGGTGAGTTTTCCTGTACATTTTTCTGGTAATCTCCTGATAAGCAATTTTTCCTTGACCGGTCAATTTTAAATTACTCAAACTTAACCCTAAAAGTTTTAAAGAAGATAAAGATTTAGTTGCGTATACCTTTTGATGGATTTCTTCCGGTTTAATTCCATATTTCAAAAGTTCGGCAACAATTTGAAGTGTCTCTGGCGTGGTGTTATGTTGTTGAAATTTACCCGTATCGGTGAGTAAACCGACATAAAGGTTTATTGCTTCATCCCGAGTAAAATTTTTCTTTGACGCTTTAATCAGTTTGTATATTTGCTCTGCAGTTGCGCTTGCTTTTGGGTCAAACCAGTTAATATCTCCGTAACTTTCTGAATGGGCATGATGGTCAATATTGATAATTAACCCTGATTGCTTTCTAAAGTCCATAATTTCCCCAACTCTTTCCGGTTCACTACATTCAAGGATGAAAGTAACTTCAAAATTGTCAGAGATTTTTTTTCTTCTCTGGATGAGGCTAACCCCGGGAAGAAAATGATAAATTTCAGGTACAGGGTCAACATTGGCGACGGTTACCTTTTTACCCATTTTTTTCAACCATTTGGCCAAGGCTATTTCTGAACCTATAGTATCGCCGTCGGGACGAAGATGGGCAGTAATGAAGAAATGACGGTTATTTTTTACAACCTCAAGAATTCGGCGAATGACTTTATTTTCTTTTCCCACTTTTTCCCTCTTCTAACTTATATAAAATTCGAGATATTTCTTGTGCCTGAGCCAAACTGGAATCATAAATGAATTCTATTTCCGGTACGCGTCGTAAATCAATACGGGAGCCTATTTCCCGGCGGATAAACGGGAGTGCATGAATTAAAGCCTGGGAAGTTTTCTTTAGTTCCTCGGGACCACCTAAAACTGAATAAAAAATTTTTGCTTCCCGTAAATCGTCAGTTACAACAACATCAGTGATGGTTAAAAAACCAATCCGCGGATCTTTCAAAGATTGAACAATCTCCGAAGTCACACGGAGGAGAAGTTCTTTAATTCGCAAAATACGTTTTGGCTGCATGTGTAACCTCAGTTACACAGATTACACAGATTTTTGCTTAGAGATCTAATCGGTGTAATCAGGTCTTTAATCTGCGTAATCAGTGATTGTTGAGGTTTTTCAACAATCTAAATTTCAATTTTATAATCAACAATTTTTATCCTCGATTCATCTTTCAAAAAATCTATTACCCGGTCAAGTAACATCTGTCCATTCCTTTTTTCACCACTGACACAAGCAATACCCAAAGTTGCCTTTTGCCAGAGAGCAGAATCTCCAATTTCGCCAACTGCAATATTAAACTTATTCCGCAGACGTTCTTTAAGGCTCTTCAAAATTTGTCTTTTTTCTTTTAATGAAGTGGCATCCGGTAAATAAAGAACAATTTCGCAACTACTAACAATCAAACTCATC
>CAZRHN010000010.1:10433-13810 GCA_964599925.1 uncultured bacterium | reverse complement strand
TCATCAGTTTTCAGATTACAAGTTTACGTGCCACTTTTACTATTTCATAAACTTCAAGCAGGTCGCCGACTTTCAAATCCTGGAAATTTTCCAAACCAATCCCACATTCATATCCTTTTTCTACTTCTCTGACATCTTCCTTAAACCGCCTTAAAGAGAAAATTTTACCGTCGTAAATAATTGTATTTTCTCGCAAGAGACGCACATTTGCCCCCCGTAACACTTTCCCTTCAGCGACATAACAACCGGCAATCATCCCTACTTTGGGGATACGGAAAAGTTGGCGAATTTCCGCTTTACCAAGGACATTTTCCTTACGCCCGGGTTCAAGCAACCCTTCCATCCCTGCTCTAATCTCCTCAATCAATTCGTAAATAATCCGATAGGTGCGGATTTCTACACCCTCTTCTTTTGCCAATTTTTCTGCGCCCGGTTCCGGACGGACATTAAATCCAATAATTACCCCTTCGGAAGCAGCGGCCAGTAAACAATCAGATTCATTAATCCCACCGATACCAGAATGGATAATTGATAAATTTATCTCCGGGTGAGTGAGTTTAGAAAGCGAGTCTTTAATTGCTTCCAGAGAACCCTGGACATCGGCTTTAAGAATAATCCTTAATTCTTTTATTTTACCTTCTTTTACCCTTTGATGAAAATCTTCAAGAGTTATATGCCTACGCCGGGAAATAAATTCCTGATAACGGATCTGTTGTCTTCGCTCAGCAATCCTCTTTGCTTCCCGTTCATCAGGAAGAACAATAAAACGGTCGCCAACTTGGGAGGCAGTATTAAAACCTAACACTTCTACCGGCGTAGAAGGGAGTATTTCAAGTAAACGTTGTCCACGGTCGTTAATTAATGCCCGCACTTTACCCCAACTAAATCCGGCAAGGAAACTATCCCCGACATGCAATCTTCCCTTTTGAATTAAAACTGTGGCTAAGGGACCTTTACCTGGGTCCAACCTTGCTTCAATTATTACTCCCTGTGCAGGACAGGTTGAATTTGCCTTTAATTCTAAAAGTTCTGCCTCAAGAAGAATCATCTCCAAAAGTTTGTCTAAGTTGGTTTGTTTCTTTGCGGAGACCTCAACAAAAATAGTTTTTCCACCCCATTCCTCAGAGATTAAACCTAAATCGGCTAAGTCTTTTTTAACCCTTTGTGAGTTGGCAGTCGGTAAATCAATCTTATTAATCGCTACAATAATCGGGACATTTGCGGCGCGGGCATGGTCAATTGATTCAATTGTCTGGGGCATCACCCCGTCATCAGCGGCAACAACTAAAACAACAATATCGGTAACCTGTGCCCCCCGGGCGCGCATTGCGGTGAAAGCTTCGTGTCCGGGAGTGTCAAGGAAAACGATTTCGCCTCTCGCAGTTTTTACTTTATAGGCTCCGATATGTTGAGTAATACCACCAAATTCTTTTTCCGCCAAGCGTGTCTGACGAATCGCATCAAGTAAGGAAGTCTTGCCGTGATCAACATGACCCATAATTGTTACTACCGGGGCACGGGGAACAAGTTTACCTACCTCAACTGCTTCCTCTTTAAGAATTGCTTCTTCGCCATAGTAGAGAGGGACAAATTCAACTTCATAGCCATATTCAGCAGCAGCTAAGGTAGCCATATCTAAATCCAATCGTTGATTAATTGTCACCAAACTACCGAGAGAAAGGAATTTTTTAATCAATTCTACAGGTTTAATCCCGATTTTTTCGGCAAGTTGGGCAACCGTTGTGGTCTCATTTATTTTAACTTTTGGCTTAACCTCTACTGGTTTAACTTCTATCGGTTTTTCAATTACCGGTTTCTCAGCTATTACAATTTCTTTTTTGGGAAGAGTAACGGTCACTTCCTTTTTGGCAACACGAGGTGCAGGAGGTTGAACCTCCGGTTTTATTTCTTCAACAACTGGTGGTGGAGTAACCGGCTGGACTCGGGTAATTTTTTTTCTGACTACTTTCTTTTTTGCTTCTTTAGGTTTTGCTCTGGGGACAGCTTTTTTTGCCCTAACTTTTTTACTTACTTTCTTCTTGCTTTTCTTCTTCCCCAGGCTCAGTTTTTTCTTCACCATTTTTCTTTTCTTCCTTTGAGGAAATGTATTCTTTAGCAAGTTTAATTACTTTTTCTGCCGTTTTTTCGCCAATACCCTGCAAAGCAGTTAATTCTTCAACTTTTGCATTTGCTAAACTTTCAATACTTTTATGTCCCGCTTTATGTAAAGTTTCGGCTAATTTCGGTCCGATACCTGAAATTTTTTGTAATTCATTAAGACCGACCGCCATTTCTTTGGTCAATTCTTCTTTCTTTTCTGATTCTGATTCAATATCTAAATACCAGCCAGTCAAACGTGAAGCCAAACGAACATTTACCCCGTTTTTACCTATAGCCATAGCTAACTGGTCGTTAGCAACAATTACTTCAGCGCGTTTTTCTTCTTTACTGACAATGTTTACCGTTGAGACTTTTGCTGGAGTAAGCGAAAGAGCAATAAACTCTTCCGGACTTTTATCCCCGGGAATTAAATCAATCCGCTCCCCACGCAATTCTTCAATTATCGGACGGATCCGTGAACCTTTTACCCCAACGCAGGTACCGACCGGGTGAACCTTAGGATTATGGGAAATCACCGCTACTTTAGAGCGTAAACCCGGTTCACGACTTATGCCAACAATCTCAACTGTTTTATCATAAATTTCCGGCACTTCCTGGGCAAAGAGTTGTTTGACCAAATCCGGGTGGGTCCGGGAAACGAGTATTTGTGGTCCGCGCGGACCTTTATCCACTTTGAGAATATAAACTTTTATTCTTTCGCCAAGACTTAGTTTTTCACCTTCTACTTGTTCCCGGAGAGGTAATATTGCTTCGGCTCTACCTAAATCAACGATAACGTTATTGCCAACAAAACGTTGGACAATGCCAACGGCCACTCGATTTTTTCGATTAAGAAATTCCTGATAGAGGTTTTCCCGTTCAATTTCGCGGATTTTCTGGATAATTACCTGTTTAGCTGTTTGAGCAGCGATTCGGGAAAATTCTTCAGTTTCAATTGGTATTTCAATCTCTTTATCAATTTCTGCCTGGGGGAATATTTTTTTTGCCTCCTCAGGAAGTATTTCGTGGTCTGGATTGGTTATTTCTTTAACCACCCTTTTAACTAAACAGGCTTTAATTGTTCCATTTTCCGGGTCAATCTGGACTTTAATCTCACCGGTCTTTCCAGAATGTCTGCGAAACGCTGAAATTAAAGCCGATTCAATCATTCTCAAGATTTCTTCTTTTTTTATTCCTTTATCTCGTTCAACTTGTTCTAACACCGGCAAAAATTCAGCCACTAATTTTGTCATATAAATTGTTCACCTTACCTTTTT
>CAZRHN010000010.1:0-10333 GCA_964599925.1 uncultured bacterium | reverse complement strand
CCGGCAAAAATTCAGCCACTAATTTTGTCATATAAATTGTTCACCTTACCTTTTTTATGGTTTTAATCTGTGAAATCTGGTTTCTAATCTGTGAAATCATCCCGCTCTTTCAGAGAAAGGGCGGGACACTTTTGTGAAACTACTTAAAGTTCTATCTCTAAACGGGCACTGGCAATATTTTCCAGAGGAATTTCAATTCTGCGCAGGGAAATCTCCTTTTCGGAAAAAATTTCCAGATTAACTTTCCCCTCATTAATCCCTCGCAGACGCCCAACAAAATGACGTTGTCCATCCTGCGGTGCGTAAAGAGTAATTTTTACTAACCGCCCGCTAAATTTTTGAAAATCGCTCTCTTTCTTTAAAGGACGGTCTAACCCTGGTGAAGATACTTCCAAAATATAGCGTTGAGGAATCAGATTTTTTTCGTCAAGGAAACGACCAATTTTCTCACTTAACTTTGTGCAATCATCAAGAGTTACCCCATTGGGTTTATCTACGAAAATACGGAGAACCCAACCCTCTTTCTCCCGACGATACTGTAACTCCACCAGTTCGTAGTTCTCTATGTTTATTAACGGACACAAAATATTTTCCAATTCCTCTTTTGTGCTCATACAAAAAAGAGTCCGAAACTTCGGACTCTAAAAAATTCAGAGAATTCCTCCTTTGAAATTTAATTTATTTAATTATACATAAAAAAAGGTGCAAGGTCAAGTCAAAAATTTTTTTATTTCCGAAATTAGATTATCAATGAGAATGTTTGATGTTTTCTCTTCCCAGCGCAGTTTTAATTCAACCTTATTTTGAGTTAAATTTTTTTCGCTAACCGTAATCCTCAGCGGCACACCAGCTAAATCGGCATCTTTAAATTTTACACCGGCACGTTCTTCACGGTCATCAAGAAGAACTTCGCAACCAGCATTTTTTAATTGCTCGTAAATTTTCTCGGCTGTCTTGCGAATTTTCTCATCATTATAATTAACCGGAATAATAATCATCTGGTAAGGAGCGAGATTTACTGGCCAGATAATTCCGTTTTCGTCATGACTCTGTTCAATCGCTGCCGCAACAATCCTGGAAACACCTATTCCGTAGCAACCCATAACAAAATATTGCTCTTTACCCTGATGGTTAAGGAAAGTTGCCTTCATTGATTTTGAATATTTTGTCCCCAATTTAAAAGTATGTCCAACCTCAATTCCCCGGGAGAAGGTAAGTGTGCTTTGACAACGGGGACAGGGGTCAGCGGGCTTTATTTTCCTTAAGTCAATTATTGCCTTTGGCTGATAATCCCTTCCGATATTGATATTCATCAAATGGTAATCTTTTTTATTCGCCCCGGAAATTGCGTTAGTAATATTCTCCACTGAATAATCAGTCAAAATTGGTATACTCTTTGCTCTTTGCTCTTCGCTCTTTGCTAAACCTACCGGACCAGCAAAACCTACCGGTGCACTGGAAATTTTTTCAATTGTTGTTGCATCGGCTAAATTGAGTTCGTTGCAGGCGAGCTCTTTTTTTAATTTTGTTTCATTTACCTCATGGTCGCCACGAATTAAAACCATTAGCGGTTGATTATCGGCAAGATAAATCAAACTTTTAATAAATTTCTCTACCGGTGCTTTCAAAAAGTTTCCCACTTCTTCCACCGTCCTCAAATTCGGTGTATGGACTTCTTTCAACTGTCCTAACTCTTCGCTCTTCGCTCTTCGCTCTTCGCTCTTCGCTATTTCTGCCCTTTCTACATTCGCTGCATAACCACAAGATTTACAGGAAACAATCTCTTCTTCGCCGGTATCCGCAAGAACCATAAATTCATGAGAAAAACTTCCCCCGATTGCTCCGGTTTCGGCTTCAACCGAACGGTATTTGAACCCGCAACGTTCACAGATTTTAGCGTAAGCATCAAAAACAATCTTATAATACCTTTCCGCATCCTCTTCAGTAGCATGAAAAGAATAGGCGTCTTTCATATAAAATTCTCTTGCTCGCATTACCCCAAATCTTGGACGGATTTCATCGCGATATTTCAGTCCAAACTGGTAAAACATTTTTGGTAGTTCCCGGTAGGAGCGAACTTCCCGACGGACTAAATCAGTAATTACTTCCTCATGAGTTGGACCCAAAGCAAACTCTCCATCTTTACGGTCTTTTAGACGCATTAACTCTTTACCGTAAAGGCTCCAGCGTCCGGTTTCTTCCCACAATTCCCGGGGAAGCAAAATCGGTAAAAGCACCTCCTGCCCACCAACTTTATCCATCTCTTCCCGGACAATCTGCTCAACTTTTTTTAAAACCCGTAAACCAAGCGGTAACCATTCGTATATCCCACTGGCTAATTTACGCATCATCCCCGCACGGAGCATCAATTTTTGCGAAATTGTATCCGCTTCCGCCGGTGTTTCCCTTAAAGTCGGTAAAAAATATTCTGATAGACGCATATTTTACTCCTTTACCATTTTCTCAATTTTACTAACTAATGTCCTTACCCAGTCTTTTTCGGGAATTTTTTTTATTGGTTTGCCGTGTTTGAAAAGTAAACCCACACCTTTACCGCCAGCAATACCAATACCCGCATCTTTGGCTTCACCGGGACCGTTGACGATACAACCCATGACCGCGACCTTCAGTCGCGGAGTAGAGAGTGGAGAGTAGAGAGTAGAGAGTTTTTTTTCAAGTTGAGTAACAATTTTGACTAAGTCAATCTGGCAACGACTGCAGGTAGGGCAGGAGATAATTTCAATCCCATAGTTTCTTAACCCTAAAGAACGAAGAATTTCGTATCCAACTTTAACTTCTTCACAAGGGTCAGTAGTTGTAAGGGAAACACGAACTGTATCACCAATACCTTCAGCAAGTAAAATGCCCATCCCGACTGCTGATTTTATTGACCCGGGAACAATTGTTCCCGCTTCAGTAATTCCTAAATGTAAAGGGTAATCACATTTTTTAGCAATCAAACGATAGGCTTCTAAGGTTGTTGGCACATCTGCTGCCTTCAACGAAATAACCATGCTACTAAACCCTATATCTTCACAAAACCGGGTATATTCCATCGCCAAATCTACCATTGCTTCTGCCTTACTCTTCGCTCTTCGCTCTTCGCTCTTCGCTT
Organism: uncultured bacterium; assembly: GCA_964599925.1. GTDB lineage: Bacteria > Elusimicrobiota > UBA5214 > UBA5214 > UBA5214 > CAZRHN01. Next base: position 7,218 of record CAZRHN010000010.1, on the reverse strand, counting down.
TCTTCAACGAACCGGCATTTACCCCAATTCTTATTGGTATATTTCTTTCTTTTGCGGCAAGGACTATTTTTTCTACTCTTTCTCGTGAACCAATATTCCCCGGGTTAATCCTGATTTTATCTACACCCTGTTTTATTGTTTCCAAGGCTAACCGGTAATCAAAATGGATATCCGCAACCAGAGGAATTTTTATTGCTTTTTTTATTTTTCTTAATCCTTCCGCTGATTCCCAATCGGGAACCGCGCAGCGGACAATTTCGCAGCCGACTTCTTCTAATTGTTTAATCTGTCTAACTGTTTTCTTCACATCACGCGTATCAGTCTTGGTCATTGACTGAACACGAATCGGCTCGTTACCACCAAGATAAATATTACCAACTTTTATTTTTTTTGTCTTTTTGCGAGGAGATAAAATCATCTTTTCAAACCGCCAACCAACAGACGAACGAGGTCATTGTAAGTGGCTAAGAGGAAGATTGTAAGAATAATTGCCAATCCCAAGGCATTAGCCATTTTCATTTTTTGCTTGGTTAATGGTTTTTTAGTGACGCCTTCCCAGAGAGAAAATAAGATATGCCCTCCGTCCAGCATCGGGATGGGTAAGAAATTAAAAATTGCTACCCCGGTAGAAATCAGTCCAAGTAAATAAAGAAAATTTTGCCAACCAGTTTTAGCGGTCTGAGCAACAACCTGGGCAATCCCGACCGGACCGGCAAGTTCCGGGGCAGTCAATTTCACTAAAGAACGACCTAAATAAGCAAAGGTAAAGACCGTCCAGAAGATTACCTGTTCAACACCTTTGAGTAAAGAGTTTAGCAAACCTAATTTTATCGTCTTCACTTCCGGAGTAATTCCAATCAAACCAATTTTTTGTTTTTCCTCAAATTTGGGAGTAACGGAAAGATGAAAAGGTTCGCCCTTGCGGCTAATTTCTAATTCCAATTTTTTACCCGGGCTTTGGTGAATAATCTTTGCCGCCTCCTCCCAGAGAGTAATTTTTTTTTCACCAATTTTTAAGATACGGTCCCCGGGTTTTAATCCCGCCTCATCGGCGGGCATACCGGCAACAATTTCACCAATCACCGGTTCGGTAGAGACTTTCGGTATACCCCAGAAATAAACAACTGCAGCAAAAATAAATATTGCTAAAAAATAATTCATTAATGGACCAGCGGCAACGACAGCAATCCTTGAATACCAGGGTTGACTTAAGAATTCATCCGCTTCGCCTTTCTTTTCTTCAAGAAGTTCGCCTTTCATCTTCACCATCCCACCTAAAGGGACGAGTCTCAAAGAATATCTTGTCCCGGCAAATTCACGACCGTAAATCTCCGGTCCAAAACCAAAAGAAAAATTTTCTACTTTTATTTTCTTCTTTTTAGCAACGAAAAAATGTCCTAATTCATGCAAAAAAATTACCAAACCGAAAGTAAAAGCAATCGCTAACAGACTAAGCATTTTTTAAACTCCCTAACTTTCTAACTTTGCAACTTGCTAACTAATTCTTCCGTCTTTCTTCTTGCCCACGAGTCAAAAGCAAGAATATCTTCTAAATTGGGGTTTTTTATACTTTTGTGCTTCTCTAAAACTTTCTCAACAATTTCTCCTATTTGCAGGAAACTAATCCTCTTTTTCAGAAAAGAATCTACCGCAATTTCGTTTGCTGCATTTAATACCGCAGGATAAGTTCCGCCTTTCTTACCCGCTTCAATGGCTAAATCAAGACAGGGAAATTTTTTTCTTTTCGGGAGGAAAAAATTTAATCGTCTAACTTTATCCCAATCTAAAGATGGTAAATGTGTATTTACTCTTCGTGGATAAGTCAAAGCATACTGGATTGGATAGCGCATATCGGGAAAAGAAATTTGTGCCCGCAATGTTCCATCAATAAATTCAACTAAAGAATGCACCATTGATTCCGGATGGATAAGGATGTCAATTTTTTCGTAAGGTAAATTGAAAAGATGGTGGGCTTCAATTGTCTCCAAACCTTTATTCATTAAAGTTGCCGAATCAATAGTTATTTTCTCACCCATCTTCCATTGCGGATGACGGAGTGCCTGTTGAACCGTGACTTTTCTTAATTTATTTAGAGAATAACCGTAAAATGGGCCACCCGAAGCAGTAAGGATAACTTTCCTTACTTCATTATGTCTTTCTTTATGTAAACATTGAAAAATTGCTGAATGTTCGCTGTCTAAGGGTAAAATTTTCACTTGCTTTTTTTTTGCTTCTTGAAGAATAATCTCACCGGCGATTACTAAAGTTTCTTTGTTGGCTAAAGCAATAGTTTTACCGGCACGAACAGCGTTCAATAAGGGAATTAGCCCGATTGCTCCTACTACAGCAAAAACAACAAAATTTGCTTCCGGTAGAACCGCCAATTCTTTCAATCCCTCAGTCCCTTGAAGAACTTTTACTCTTAGCTCTTTGCTCTTCGCTCTTAGCCTTTCTGTTGCTTCTTCATCCATCACCGCTACCACCCGGGGATGAAATTGTTTGATTTGTTCTTCCAAAAGTTGGATATTTTTTTGTGCCGAGAGACCGACAACTTGATAATCGGGACCAAGACTTTTAATTACTTCTAAAGCGTTAATCCCAATTGAACCAGTTGATCCTAAAACAACAATTCCTTTCATCTTTTTAAAGTGATTACGATGATTTTTGAATAGCGATTACAGTGATTCAATCACTGAAATCTGATTCTTTAATCACTGCAATCATTATTAACCAAAGAGACGTAAATAGTAATAAAGGACAGGGGCAGTAAAAATTATTGTATCAAAACGGTCAAGGATGCCTCCGTGCCCGGGGAGCAAATTGCTTGTATCTTTCACTTCTACCTGTCGTTTCAGGAAAGATTCGCTTAAGTCACCGAATTGCCCAACCAGACTTAGAATCAGTCCAATAACGATTACCTGTAAATAAGTGAAATGTTTCAAAAACAAAATCTTAAAAATTAATACCACTAATACAGCGGTTAGCAAACCCGAAACTCCCCCCTCCCAGGTTTTTTTTGGACTGATTTTTTTTGCCAGAGGATGTTGCCCGAACTTCCTACCCACGGCATAAGCCGCGGTATCGGAAAACCAGGCGCTAAGAAAAAGTAAATAAGTGTATTCCCGACCAAAAGGACGCAGTTCTCGTAAGAGGAGGAGATGCCCCAGAAGCCATGCTACATAAACTACGCCCCAAAAAGTTAATACTAAATCAAAATAACTTTTTTTTGTCTCCTCTTTAGTGAACATTTTTCTTAAGACATTAAGCGTCAGATAAAACAAAATCCCCAGAGTAAAAACTAATCCTGTCCCTTCGCTAAGTAAAGGATTGTCTTTCCCTTGGAAATAAAGAGAAAGAAGTAAAAAAGAACCAAAAATGTAGCCAAAAATTTTGTCGGGATAATAACCTTTGTTTACCCAGAGATAATAAAATTCGTAGAGCCCGAGAAAGATAATTCCATAAACAAGAAAGAAAAAGGGGAGATAGCCTATCCAGATGAGTAAAAGGATAAGCGGTATACCAAAAAGAGAGGTAAGAAAACGGGGTAATAACATTTAAATTCTACCGAAACGTCTCTCACGGTGTTGGTAGTCAATAACTCCCTGATAAAGGTCTTCCGGCTTGAAATCAGGCCAGAGGACAGGAGTGACATAAATCTCGCTGTAAGCAATCTGCCAGAGTAAAAAATTTGAAATCCGGTATTCGCCACTGGTACGGATTAACAAATCCGGGTCAGGTAAATCAGGCAAATAAAAAAATTTGCGTAAGTTCTCTTCAGTAACTTTTTTTACCCCTTTAGCCAGGATTTTATTAACTGCATCAACAATTTCCTGTCTGCCACCGTAGTTCAGAGCAATATTTAAAATTAAGCCAGTATTTTTTTCAGTTGATTCAATAGCGTTTTTAAGTTTCACTTGGGCGCTTTCAGGTAACTCGTCAATACGCCCACTGACTTGTAACTGCACATTGTTCTTTTTTAGTTCATTTATTTCTTTATTTATATACTCCTCAAGGAGACGCATCAAGGCACGCACTTCACTTCTTGGACGCTGCCAGTTCTCAGTAGAAAAAGCGAACAGAGTTAAAATTTTTATTCCCAATTCTCCCGATGCGCGGACTACATTGTGTAACGCTTCAACACCAGCACGATGTCCTATAATTCTTGGCAGATGACGTTTTCTCGCCCATCTTCCATTTCCGTCCATAATTATTGCAATATGTCTCGGTAATTTTTTTCGGTCAATTTGCTCAATAATTTTTTTATTCATCTTAATCTGTGTAATCTGACTTCTTTATCTGTGCAATCATTTTTATTAAACTTCTAAAATTTCTTTTTCTTTAAGGACTAAAATTTCGTCAATTTTTTTCATATAACCATCGGTTAATTTTTGAATTTCGTTCTCGTATTTATAAAGTTCATCTTCAGAGATTTCTTTATTTTTCTCTGCTTTTTTCAACAATTCTACTGCATCACGTCGTTCATTCCGCAAAGAAACACGGAAATCTTCAGCGATTTTTTTCACTAATTTTACTAATTCTTTTCTTCTTTCCTCAGTTAACGAAGGGATACTTAAACGAATAAGTTTACCGTCATTCTGTGGGGTAATGCCCAGATTTGCCTTAAGGATTGCTTTCTCAATTTCTCCAAGAATTGATTTATCCCAGGGTTTAACTTCAATTGTCCGTAACTCGGGAATAGTGATACTGGCAACCTGTTTAAGTGGAACAAGAGAGTTGTAATATTCAACTTTTACGCCATCCAGAAGAGCAGTTGACGCTTTTCCGGTTCGTAAAGTAGAAAACTCAGTATGTAATTTTTCAATTGTTTTCTTCATTTTTTCTTCGGTTTCTTGATGAACTTTTTTAAAATATTCTTCTTTCATTACTTTTAACCCCCCGTAATTAAAGTTCCAACTTTTTCATCTTTAACTGCTTTTAAGATGTTGCCTTTTTTAAAAAGATTAAAAACAATTATCGGTAAATGGTTATCCATACATAAAGAAAGAGCCGCCGTATCAATAATTTCCAATCTCTTCCTTAAGGCTTGCATATAAGTTAAACGGTCATATTTTTTTACATTTGGATTTTTAAAGGGGTCGGCGGGATATACTCCCTCAACTTTTGTTGCTTTAAGGAAAACCTGGGCATTGATTTCAATTGCTCTCAAGGCAGCAGCGGTATCGGTAGTAAAATAAGGATTACCGGTGCCACCGGCAAAAATGACTACTCTGCCTTTTTCCAGGTGTCTTACTGCCCGACGCCGAATGAATGGTTCAGCAATTTTCTCCATCTCAACAGCGCTCTGCACCCGTGTAGGTTGACCCAACTTTTCTAAGGCGTCCTGTAAAGCAAGAGCATTAATTATTGTCGCCAACATACCCATATAGTCAGCGGTTACCCGGTCAAGAATTGGTTCTTTATTGGTTAAAATTTCTCTACCCCGCCAGAGGTTACCGCCACCAATTACTATCGCGATACCCGTGCCCAATTTTCTTGCCGAAATTATCTCCCTGGCAATACCAGATACAGCAGTCAAATCAATCCCATGACTAAGTTTACCAAGAAACGCCTCCCCGGAAAGTTTTAACACTACCCGTTTATACTTTGGTTTAGCCAATTTTTTCCCCTCCTTTTCTCGTAAGCATTGAGGACTTTTTCTAATACTTTAATTTTAATAAAAAAAATAAAAAAAGGCAAATAAAATGGGTTTTAAAAGAGGCGGTAGAGAATTGCAAACATTGAGAGGGAAAGAAAAAGGAAAATCAAACCAGTTAAAAATTTTACGGTTGCGATATGCCTTCTCCCAACCATTTCAATTTTTTCTGAACTAACTCCAAAGTAAACTAATCCAAAAATTATCACCAGAGGTAAAATAAACATCAGAGAATACAAAACTAAATAACCTGTAATCTGTAATTTGTAATTTGTAATTTGGGTAATCATGTAAATAATCGTCGGTAAATAGACCTGCCCGGTGCAGAAAAATTCTAAAATTGAGATTAGGACTCCGCTGATGAAAGCAAAAACTATAAAGTATTTCAGTTTCGCCTGTTTCTCAATAACTTCATAGATTTTCCAGCGAAAAAACTGTGGCAACTGAAGGACTACTTTACCTTCTTGTCCTTTTTCTAATTTTTTAACTGCGAAATAATCACGGAAACTGAAATAGGCTAAAATCAGAGTTAGGAGACCAATCAGAAAATATAACACCTGCGAGAGAAGAGTTAAACCTTTTATTGTTTGTAATAACCTTGCCAGACCTAAACCAATCAAAAAATAGGTAATGAATACACCAAGGATAAAACTTAAACCAGTGAAAAAAATTTCTCTCTTTGGTTTTTTTAGAATCATTGTTAAATAAGCAATAAAAAAGACAATTGCCGCAAAAGCGCAAGGGTTAAGACCATCAATAAACCCGGCAAAAAGCACCGGTAAAAGACGGAATTGTTTAAATTTACTTAAGATTTCTTTCCGCAATATTTCTTTTTCAATCGGTGCAATTTCTATCTCTTTCGCCCCACCTAAAGCTACGTACTTCTCAACCATGTTACTCAGTTCCTGTCTTATCTTTTTATCCCCGCCAAGAACATCTTCCCCGATAAATAATACCGGCATTTTATTTTCACTTTTCCCTAATTTTTTCTCTAAACTAATTAGGATTTCATAGTTTTTCGGTTCGTCAAGCGAATACTCTCTTACGGAAATTTTCATTCCATACTTCTTCTCTAACGAAGGTAAGATTTTTTCTCTTAATTCCCGACAAAATAGACAATTAAACGAACTAAACATTGTTACGGAGATAACGGATAATGAGGGACGAGGAACGAGGGACGGTTTCTCAACCGGTTTTTTTTCCTTAATTCGTGTTAATTCGTGTTCCCCTTTAATTCGTGTCAATTCGTGTATTTTATTCGTGTCAATTCGTGATATTATCTCCCCTTTAATTAACAGGGTCACATAAGGATTCTCCGGGTCATTCGTATCCAGATAAATGTATTTGCCGAATTTACCCGGATAACCTTGCGTGTAAAGATTAATCTTTAAGTCAGTTGCGCCACGAGGTACGAGGGACAGTTTTTCCGGTTGAACTTGTAAACAATCACACGAACTCCGAATATTAACCCCCAGTCCCTCCGTCCCTATGTTCCTTATCCCTATCCTATGGTAAGCAGTAACCCCTTCACCAAGTTTACCAAACTTCCAGACGACTTCGGTAAG
>CAZRHN010000009.1:17600-20829 GCA_964599925.1 uncultured bacterium | reverse complement strand
AAGGAGGTGAAAAAGGATGGCTAAGACTTACACGGGTAAACTTTTAGCACCGGGAAAAAGGTTTGGTATCATCATCTCAAGGTTCAACGAGTTTATTACCACAAAACTTCTTGATGGCGCGTTGGACTCGCTGCGTCGGCATAACGCTGATGAGGATAAGATTGAAATTTTCTGGACACCGGGAAGTTTTGAGATACCATTAATTGCAAAAAAACTTGCACTAAGTAAAAAATTTGATGGTATAATTTGTCTTGGTGCAATTATTGCTGGCGATACACCGCACTATGAGTTCATCACCGCCGAAGTAACTAAAGGTATAGCCCAGACAACCTTAGATTCGGGTATTCCGATCTCCTTCGGTATTCTGACAACTGATAACTTAGAACAAGCAATTGAACGCGCTGGTACAAAAGCAGGTAATAAAGGTGCGCAAGCAGTAGAATCAGTTATTGAAATGATTAACCTCTTAGAACAAATCAAATAAATTCTCAGACTACGAAAGTTGATATGTTTATAAGTTGATAAGTAGAAGGACTTAAATCTGTGTAATCGGATCTTAATCTGTGTAATCTGTGGTTAAAAGATGGGCCAAAGAAGATTGGCGCGTGAGAGCGCGGTTGCTATACTTTATTTAATGGATATTTGTAGTTTATCTTTAAAAGAAGCAACTCTTTCTTACTGGAAGGAAGAGAACGGACCACCAAAAGTTAAAGAATTCGCTACACTACTTATTGAAGGAACGAGTGGTAATCTTGCGGAAATTGATAGTTTAATTTCTCAACACGCAGAAAATTGGGAATTAAAACGTATGGCTTCAATTGACCGTGCCGTTTTAAGATTAGCAACGTTTGAATTGATGAAATTATTGGATACACCTATAAATGTAATCATTGACGAAGCAATTGAAATTGCAAAGAAATATTCTACCGCTGACTCAGGAAAATTCGTCAATGGCATATTAGACAAAATCAAAGAAGTGAGAGAATCACGTTGTTTATGATATGGAAATAAAAAAAGAAATTGAAAAATTGCGTCAGGAAATTAGACACCACGATTATCTTTATTATGTGCTCAACCAACCGGAAATATCGGATGCTGAGTATGACCGTTTAATGAAAAGACTCAAAGAATTAGAAAAAAAATATCCGCAATTTATCACCCTTGATTCGCCTACCCAAAGAGTTTCCGGACAACCAGCAGAACTTTTCCAACCGGTTAAACATGCTAAACCAATGCTTTCTCTTGAGAATACATATTCTCCGGAAGAAGTAAAAGAATGGGGCGAACGAGTAAAAAAGGGGCTGTCAGAAGAAAAACATGAATATGTAGTTGAACCAAAAATTGACGGGGTAAGTACAGCCTTAACTTACGAAAATGGTATCTTTACTCTTGGAGCAACTCGTGGTGACGGAGAAACCGGGGAAGATATAACTGCCAATCTAAAAACTATCCGCTCTATCCCTCTATCTTTACTTACTACCTTCTACTCTCCACTCCCAAAATTGTTGGAAGTACGTGGCGAAGTTTATATGGAAAAAAAAGAGTTTAACCGTTTAAATGAAGAAATGAAGTCCCGAGGCGAACCCATCTTTGCTAATCCGCGTAATGCTGCCGCCGGTAGTCTTAGACAAAAAGACCCACGAATTACTGCAAGCCGTCCTTTAAAATTTTTTGCTCATTCTTACGGACTGATAGAAAGAGGAAAGAAATTAACCACTCATTGGGAATATTTGCAGGCTTTGAAAGAATACGGTATAAAAACCATTGAACAGGCAAAACTTTGTAAAAATATTGAGGAGATAATTGATTACTGCAAGAAATGGGAAGAAAAAAGAGATACTTTGTCTTACGAAATTGATGGTATGGTAATAAAGATAAACTCGCTTAGCCAGCGTGAAAAATTAGGCTCAACATTGAAAAGCCCGCGCTGGGCAATTGCTTATAAATTTCCTGCACGGCAAGCAACAACAAAAGTAAAAAATATTATCGTCCAGGTGGGACGTACTGGAATAATTACACCTGTTGCTGAACTTGAACCAGTAGGGTGTGGTGGCGTAACAATTTCCCATTCCACTTTACATAATTTTGATGAAATTAAACGGCTGGGTGTAAAAATTGGCGACACAGTTCTTATTGAACGTGCTGGCGAAGTTATTCCCAAGGTCGTGAAGGTAATTGAATCAAAACGCACCGGTAAAGAAAAGGAGTTTAAAGTACCAAGCAAATGTCCGGTATGTGCTGGACCGATAGTTAAAGAAAAAGAAGAAGAGGTCGCTTATCGTTGTATTAACCCTTCCTGCCCGGCACAACTTGCTCGTGGATTGATTCATTTTGCTAAACGGGAAGCGATGGACATTGAAGGCCTTGGTGAATCGGTAGTTGAACAATTAGTAGAAAAGAAAATGGTCTCCGATTTTGCAGATATATATTCCTTAAAGAAAGAAGATTTGCTTAAACTTGACCTTTTTGCTGATAAAAAAGCAGAAAATTTACTTAGCGCAATTCAAGTGAGTAAAAACCGACCTTTAGGTCGGTTACTCTATGCTTTAGGCATCCGTCATGTTGGCGAAAAAGCAGCGCAAGTTTTAGCCGAGAGATTCGAAACAATGGACAATTTAATGAAAGCATCGGTTGATGATTTAACTTCAATTTACGAAGTTGGACCAGTAATGGCAGAATCAGTAGTAAATTTCTTTCGTCAGGAGGGCACAAGGAAACTTATTGAAAAACTGAAAAAAGCCAAAGTAAATATGAAAACGGAAGAAAAGAAAAAAGGTCCGCAACCGCTGGCGGGCAAAACTTTTGTTTTTACCGGTGAACTTAAATCTTTTACTCGTCCGGAAGCGGAAGCAAAAGTTAAAGAACTCGGTGGTAATCCTACTTCCAGTGTTTCCAAAAAAACTGACTATATTGTCGTCGGCGAAAACCCCGGTTCAAAATATACCAAAGCAAAAGAATTAGGTGTAAAAGTCGTTGCTGAAGAAGAATTTATTAAACTCATTAAAAGATGAAATTTTAGACCACTTGATTGGTCAAGAAGGAGGAAGAAAAAATTGAAAGCAATAGTTGATAAAGATTTGTGTACCGGTTGTGGTCTTTGTGCAGATACCTGCCCGGATGTTTTCCAACTTGACGAAAATTCTGCTGTTGCAGTAGTTAAGGTTAACGAAATTCCTGCCGGTTCGGTTGATTGCGCTAAACAGGCCGCTGAGGATTGTCCGGTAGAAGC
>CAZRHN010000009.1:0-17500 GCA_964599925.1 uncultured bacterium | reverse complement strand
GACATCAAATCGGAAAATCGCCTCCCAGAACTTTTGGAAAAAATCAATCCAGGAGAAGTTATCAAAGAAAATGATTTTACCGCAATTAAACTTACCTTTGGCGAAAAAGGTAATCTTGGACATGTTAAAGCAGAAGAGGTTAAACCAATTGTTGAAATAATAAAGGTGCTGGGTGCTTACCCTTTCGTCACCGATGCCAATACTATCTATGTAGGTGAACGCGCGGATGCAATTCACCATTTACAGGTTGCCAATGAACATGGATTTAAGGAGGATTTTCTTGGTTGTCCGGTTCTGATTGCTGATGGTTTACGGGGCAATTCCTATGTTGAAGTAGATGTTAATCTTAAACATTTTAAGAAAGTGAAAATTGCTAATGCACTTCATTATGCTGACTCAATAGTTTTTGTTACTCATTTTAAAGGTCACGAAGTCACCGGGTTCGGTGGGACATTAAAAAATATGGGTATGGGTTGCGGAGCACGTGCGGGTAAATACGAAATGCATCATTCCATAATTCCTGAGGTAATCGTAGAGAAATGTAATGGTTGTGGTCTCTGTATTAAATGGTGCCCTTCTGGAGCCCTTTTGTTCCAACCGTCCCACCAATCCACCAATCCACCAATTCACCAATTCACCATCCGCCTTGACTCTACTAAATGCACTGGTTGTGGTGAATGTATTCTTACCTGTCGCCAAGGAGCAATTAAACTTCCCTGGGGTGACCCGGTAAAAACTTGCCAAGAAAAAATTGTTGAATATGCCTGCGGTGCAGTAAAAAACAAGAGTTTTTTTTGTGTAAATTTTTTACAACATATCACCAAATATTGTGACTGTTATGGTCGCAAAGAAGAGCCGCTACTCCCCGATATTGGGATTTTAGTCTCGCCAGACCCGGTAGCAATTGACCAGGCAAGCGCAGATTTAGTAAATAAAAAATTCGGTTCTGATTTTTTTCGTCATATTTTCCCCGAGATTGATTGGACAATACAACTTGACTACGCAGAGAAAATTGGTCTCGGTTCTCGTAAGTATGAACTAATAATGGTTCACTAATTAGCACGAATTTATTCGTGAATATTCGCGAATAACTCATTCGTGTGAATTCGTGTTATTATGGAAGCGAAATTTTTAGTTGACTTTATGCTCGGTAGACTTTGCAAATGGTTGCGTATCCTGGGTTACGATGCCGCATATTTTAATTCTTTGAACAAAAACATAATCATTTACCAGAGTCTTAAACAAGGAAGGATTCTTCTCACTCGTGACCACCGATTAAGCAAGAATAAAGCATTAAAAGTGTTATTGGTAGACAGTGATAATTACGAAAAACAAATTCAGCAAGTATTTAAAGAACTCAACTTAAAAGTTGACCCGGAAAAGATGTTTACTCGTTGTTGTCTTTGTAATACAATTTTAGAACCGATTGACAAAGAGAAAGTGAAAGATAAAGTCCCGCCTTTCGTTTATCAAACACAGGAAAATTTTTCTTTTTGTTCTACTTGCCAGAAAATTTACTGGCCAGGAACGCACTGGGACTTAATGCGAAGTAAATATACGCAGATTCAAACGGATAGAAGCGCAGATGTAAACGGATAAAACAATCTGTTTGAATCCGCATAAATCCGTCTGAATCGTTTTATATTAGTATGGAAGAATTTGAGAAATGTAGAAATTATGCCTGTAAATTGTTAAAATATCGCAGTCATAGTGAAAAAGAAATAAAAGAAAGATTAAAACAAAAAAAATTTAATGACGACACAGTTGCCGATACTATCCGTTGGTTGAAAGAAAAAAATTACCTTGACGATTCTAAGTTTACTAAAGAATGGATTGCTCAAAGAAAAAGAAAAGGGTATAGCGAGAAACTAATCCGCTGGGAATTAAAACAAAAAGGTATCAGCGAGCAAATTAGCAACTTAGATTTAAGTAACCAAGAACAATTTTTATCCGACCAAGAAGTTGCTAAAAAAATAGTAGAGAAAAAAATTAAACTATATAAAAATTTGGAACCAGCAAAGGTCAAACAAAGAATACAAAATTTACTTTTGCGACGTGGTTTCTCCTGGGAAGTAATTGGGGAAATTCTTAAAAAGAACGATTACAGCGATTAACAAAAATGATTACGGTGATAAATCAAAAAATCGCTGTCATCGTTGAATTTATCACTGTAATCGGCAGTTAATATCGCTGACATCACTTTTGTAAAAAAGGAGAGAAGAAATGGGGAAAATTAAAAGCGCTTTAATTAGTGTTTCGGACAAAACAGGGATTACGGAATTTGCCAAGGAATTAGTAAAAATGAATGTAGAAATTATTTCTACGGGTGGCACAGCAAAAACTTTGCGAGAAGCAGGAATAAAGGTAAAGGATGTATCTGAGGTCACCGGTTTTCCGGAAATGCTTGGTGGTAGGGTAAAAACCTTGCATCCAAAAATACATGCCGGACTTCTCGCTTTAAGGGATAATCCTGAACACCAAAAGCAACTCAAAGAACAAAAGGTTGAGCCTATTGACCTGGTCGTAGTAAACCTTTATCCTTTTGAAAAAACTACTTCCCACCTCCCACGCACTACCTCCCAAATTCCGATGGAAGTAATTGAGAACATTGACATCGGGGGACCAAGTATGCTCCGTTCAGCGGCAAAAAACTTTAAGGATGTAGTAGTAATCACTGACCCTGGGGATTACTCCAAAGTTTTAGAGGAAATGAAGAAAAACAATGGTGAGGTTTCTATGGAGACAAGACAATATTTAGCCACTAAAGTTTTTCAGCGGACAGCAAGTTACGATACTGCAATTGCTAATTATTTTACTCAGGAAAAGTTTCCCGGACGGATAATTATTCCTTTAGCAAAAATTTCTGACTTACGTTACGGCGAAAATCCACATCAAGAAGCCGCCCTCTACCAAATTACAGATTACAGATTACAGATTACAGATTTAACTAAAGCAAAACAACTGCAGGGAAAAGAATTGTCGTATAACAATTGGTTAGATTTGGAGGCGGCCTGGGGTTTGGTTTTAGAATTTGAAAATCCTGCCTGTGTAATTATCAAACATAATAATCCCTGTGGTGTCGCTGAAGATAAAGATTTAGTTACCGTTTATAGAAATGCTTACGCCTGTGATACGGTTTCTGCTTTTGGAGGAATTATCGGCTTTAACCGTGAAGTTGGCGAGAATACTGCGGAAGAGGTATCTAAACTTTTTGTGGAATGTATAATTGCACCCAGCTATTCAGCAAAAGCAAAAGAAATCTTCTCCAAGAAAAAAGACCTCCGTCTCTTAGAACTACCAATTCACCAATTCACCAATTCACCAATTCACCAATTAGAGTTTCGTCAAATTTCCGGAGGTATGCTTGTTCAGGATAAAGATACATTCTTGGGACTGGATAATTTAAAAACAGTAACAAACCGCAAACCCGCTGATGAGGAATTAGAGAGTCTGAAATTTGCCTGGAAAGTAGCGAAAGCAGTCAAATCAAATGCAATTATCTTAACCCGGGGTAAACAAACCGTTGGCATCGGTGCTGGACAAATGTCCAGAATTGACGCCCTAAAAATTGCTACCATCAAAATGAACCAGATGTTCTCCGCCACTTCGTCCCCCAGTCCCTCGTCACTTGTTATGGCATCTGACGCTTTCTTCCCTTTTTCTGATGTAGTTGAAGAATCGGCAAAAATTGGTGTCAGAGCAATTATTCAACCTGGCGGTAGTCTTCGCGACCAAGATTCAATTGATGCTTGCAACAAGCACAGTATTACTATGGTCTTCACCGGAGTAAGGCATTTTCGCCATTAAGAGGTCACCTCATCGGTGACCCGTCTCCTCTTCGGCGACCTGCCGTAGAGGCATGGCCGAAGAGGCAGGAGGTAAAAGAAATGAAAAAGTCGTTTATTTTTACCACGGTAGTAGTTTTAGTTGCCTGTTTGATTTATCTCCCGCTTTTCGCAGAGATTAATGACCCGGCTGTCTTAATCAAAAAAGGTGCAACTTATGCCGGTAGCGAACAATGTAAAATGTGTCACCTGAAACTGTACAGAAGCTGGGAAACAAGTAGGCATGCAAGAAACTTTGCTACTCTTCAAGGTGAGGAATTAAAAGACCCGAGATGTTTAGAATGTCATACAACTGCTTTTGAGAAAGGCGGTTACTCTTTAGGAAAGACTCCTGAGGAGAATAAAAAATTTGAAAATGTTACCTGTGAAGCGTGTCACGGACCGGGTAGTTTACACTTAAAAAGTAAAAAGGAAGAGGATGTTATTGAAGCAACAAAAGAATGCCCTAATTGTCACAATCCCCATCGTAAATTCGCTGAAGAAATTAAAGCAAAACGTGAAACAGAGAAAAAATTAAAATAAAATTATTCCATCATACGAAAATTAGTAAAAGTATCGTTATACTCAAAAACTGGTATTACTTTAAAAGTGCGATAAAATTCTTCTTTACTCCAAGCACCAAAATTTCTTATCGGTGTAAAATTTGTTGAATCAAGAACTATCCATTTATTGTTCCAGAAAAGTTTCACCCAGGCATGGTTAACCCGTTCGCCACCTTTAAGGATACTTCCATAAATTACACGACAATGCCCACTTTCAAAACCTTTCGCTCTTAAAAGTGCGCAGAGTAAATTAGCATGACCGGCGCAGTTACTTTCTCTTGATTCCATCAAAACATGATGGTCATATAGATTATCTTCGGTAGTTTCAGGATTATAGCGCACCTGATGGGCACAAAACTCGTAAATTTTTTCCGGGGTTTCCATCTGCTCAGCGATATGGATAATTGCAAAATGCTCCGGGTTAATATAATCGCTGGCTATTGTAAAACGAAACCCACCACCCTC
This sequence comes from uncultured bacterium, assembly GCA_964599925.1. Taxonomy (GTDB): domain Bacteria; phylum Elusimicrobiota; class UBA5214; order UBA5214; family UBA5214; genus CAZRHN01. Next base: position 12,648 of record CAZRHN010000009.1, on the reverse strand, counting down.
ACGAAGAATAAAATTAAGACCTTCTACATAAGAAATAATTTTTTCTCGTATGTCTCTCAGTTTAAAATATAATAATCCAATCCCTATTCCTTCCGCTAATGCTAAACCGCAGAGCAAGAGAAGTAAAAATTTTTTGCTTTTTTCCTTCACAATTGTCCCTCCTTTTTACCAAGACTTCTTATGGAAGATAATTTCTACAAGATTATTTGTCAAATGTCAAGAGATGAGTCCCTAGAAAAGTTAAGTTTTTGGTTGAAAAAAATATTTCTATTTTGTAAAATAATCCAAAACTATGATTACAGCGATAATTTTAACGATGACAGCGATTTGTGGTTCTATCACCGTAATCGGTTTTCTTAATCGCTGTAATCATTATTACTTAAGAAATGCTTACCAGTAAAGAAATCAGAGAAGAATTTTTAAAATTTTTTAAAGAGAAAAAACATAAAATTGTTCCTTCGGATTCGTTAATCCCTTCCGCTGACCCAACAATACTTTTTACTACTGCGGGAATGGTGCAGTTTAAAAACTTTTTCCTCGGAAAAGCAAAACTTAAATACACTCGTGCGGCAAGTTGCCAGAAATGTTTCCGAACCACTGATATTGACAAAGTTGGGCACACGGTAAGACATTTAACTTTTTTTGAAATGTTGGGCAATTTTTCTTTTGGTGATTATTTTAAAAAAGAAGCAATCCCCTGGTCCTGGGAGTTACTGACGAACGACTTCGCTTTACCTGAGGATAAACTCTATGTCTCAGTTTATAAGGATGATGATGAGGCGTACCAAATCTGGAAAAAAATCCTGCCAGAGAATAAAATTTATCGTCTCGGTGAAGAATCAAATTTTTGGAGTGTGGGTCCGACTGGTCCCTGCGGGCCTTGTTCGGAGATAATCTATGACCTTGGTGAAAATAAAGGTTGTGGTAAACCGGACTGTAACCCGGCTTGCGATTGTGACCGTTGGATTGAAGTTTGGAACTTGGTTTTTACCCAGTTTGACCGTGATGAAAACGGTAAATTGAATCCTTTACCACAAAAAAATATTGATACCGGTATGGGCTTAGAAAGATTGGTTATGGTTTGTCAAGGTGTAAATTCGTGTTTTGAAACTGACCTTTTCCGTCCGATAATTGATTTCACCGCTCAATTGTTCTCCATCCAACTATCTAACTATCTAACTATCCAACAAAATAGCGCCTTAAGAATAATCGCTGACCATTGCCGAGCAATAAGTTTCCTTCTCGCTGACGGTGTTTCACCTTCAAATGAAGGAAGGGGTTATGTTTTAAGGCGAATTATTCGTCGTGCTTTAAGACAGGGTAAAAATTTAACTCAAGGGACACTTAGACCTTTTCTCTACCAATTGAACGGTAAAGTAATTGAACTGATGTCCGATACTTATCCTGAACTTAAACAGAAGAAAGAATATATCATTACGGTGACCAAACTTGAAGAAGAAAAGTTTCTTGAAACTTTGGATCTGGGAACAAAAATCTTGGAAGAATTAACTACGAACCTTCTTCGGCAAGGAAGAAAAATTATCCCGGGTAAAGAAGTTTTCCGTCTCTATGATACTTATGGTTTTCCTTTAGAATTAACCCGTGAAATTGCTGAGGAGAGAAAATTAAATATTGACTTTGAAGGTTTTAATAAGGCTTCGGAAGAAAGTCGTCTCCTGGCGAGACAAAGTTGGCAAAGTGGAGAAATAAATACAGAAACATACTTGCCTTTACATAAAAAATTTGGGGATACATCTTTTCGTGGTTATGAATTTGATGAAGTTACCACTAAGGTGGTCGGGATAATCAAAAACGGACAGAGCATCTTAGAAACAAAAGAAGGCGAACAAATAGAACTTATCCTTTCAGAAACACCTTTTTATGCAGAAGCAGGAGGGCAAATCGGAGACAGGGGCGAGTTACGAGGGGCGAGGGACGAGTTCCAGGTGGAAATAACAAATACTCAAAGACCAGTTGAAGGGTTAATCGTGCATAAGGGGAAAGTAATTAAGGGAATTTTGAAAGTTGGAGAAACGGTTCTGGCTAAAGTTGACAAAGAAAGACGACAGGCAACAAAACGTAATCATACCGCTACCCATCTTCTCCATCGCGCTTTACGCCAGGTTTTAGGAGAACAAGTTGTCCAATCCGGTTCTTTAGTTGCTCCGGAACGGCTGCGTTTTGATTTTACTTACCCAAAAGGATTAACTGAAAATGAACTTATAAAAATTGAAGGAATAGTGAACGATGCCATCCCGGAAAACTATTCAATTTTAACTTCAGAAATTACTTTAACTCAAGCAAAAGAAATCGGTGCAATGATGCTTTTTGGCGAGAAATATGGTGAAAAAGTGCGTTGCGTAATGATTACAAATGCAGGATGGAATACGCCAAAAGATGCTTTCAGTATTGAACTTTGCGGAGGAACACATTGTCGTGCAACCGGAGAAATTGGTTTATTTAAAATTCTTTCCGAAACCAGTATTGCTGCTGGTGTCCGCCGAATTGAAGCAATAACCGGCAGATATGCCAACGAATATGTGAGAAATCTTAAGAAAAAACTTGAACAAATTGCGGAAAAGTTAAGTAGTTCAGAGGAAGATATTGTTAACCGCCTTGAAAAAATTCTGCAAACATTAGAAACTAGAGAAAAACAGATTTTAAGTCTGAAAACGCGGTTTTTAAATACGCAAATTGAAGAAATTATCAGTCAGGCGAAGAATGTTAAAAAAGTTAAAGTAGTTTCTCAATATTTAGAGGAACTGGATACAAAAAGTCTCGCTGATTTTGCTGATAAATTGAAGGAAAAAATCAAATCCGGACTGGTTGTTTTAGGAAGTACGAGAGAAAACAAACCTTTATTTGTTGTTTCTTTAACTTCTGACTGGGTAGAAAAAGGATTAAATGCAGGACTTATTGCTAAAGAAATTGGTTCTTTAATCAGTGGAACGGGTGGAGGAAGGAAAGATTTTGCACAAGGCGGCGGTAAAGATTCCTCAAAATTGAAATCCGCTTTAGAAAAAGTTCCAGAGATTGTCTCTAAACTAATCACTTAATCGCTCAATCGCTTATCACTGGTTTTGCCCCCGTAGCTCAACGGATAGAGCAACGGCCTCCGGAGCCGTGAGTGTGGGTTCAATTCCCACCGGGGGTAAATTTTTACTTTTTTCTTTGAGGAAGAAGATTTTTTACCTCAACTGTAGAAGCTAATTCAACTAATTTTTCTCTTTTTACCTTATTGAACTCAACAATTTCTTCGTTGCTTATTGATTTAACTGAAGGGAATTTAATTTTTAGAAAGTTCACAAATTGACCATATTTTTTTATTCTAAAATCAAGATGCGGACCAGTAGCTAAACCAGTAGCACCCACATAACCAATAATCTGCCCTTGTTTTACCTTAGCGCCTGCTCTGATTCCTTTACCGTAACGGGAAAGATGCCCATAATAAGAATTGTAACTCGCATTGTGTCTAATGATTGCTAATCTGCCATATCCACTTTCCCAACCACAAAAAGTTACCATCCCATCGCCAATACTTACCACCGGTGTCCCTTGAGGAGCAGCATAATCTATTGCCAGATGAGGACGGACATAACGTAATATGGGATGAAAACGACGATAAGAAAAAAACGATGAAATACGCCGATAATTAAGTGGGGCACGGAGAAACTCTTTTCTTAAAGATTCACCTTTAAAATTGTAATAATCAAGGTTACCATTCTTATCTTCATAGAGTATCGCTATATGTGCTGAAGTTTCTTTACCTTGATACCGTGCGACAAGGATGTTTCCATCAAAACTAATTTTTTTATCTTTGTTTTCATATTTTTCCCAAACGAGTTCGTAAGTATCACCTATCCGTGCCTCGGTTAAGAAATCTATCTGCCAAGCAAAAATATCGGCGATTTTCATGGCTAACTCGGCAGTTCCTCCCTGTTCAATGATTGCTTCATAAAGTGAGGATTTAATTTCACCTTTAAGTCTAACGAGATTTTTTCTCAAATCCATCTTTTCTTTATTTATGGAATAGATGCCATCGGCATTCTTTTTAACTTTATAAATATTTAAGCCCAGCTCTTTTGCAAAAGGGCTAGGTTCACCCAGCCCTTGCGTGCAAGGGCTGGGTTCATATTCAAAACTCAAAAGTTCGTTGCTGGTTGATTTTACTAATTTATAATTATCGCCGGGTTGGCATCTCTTTGGATTGAAAACAGAGGAAAGTGTCTGAATTACTTTTTGGCTTTCATCCAAGGAAATATTTTCCTCAACAAGGATACTAAAAAGTGAATCCCCAAAGGCAACTGTGCCACTGGAAATAACTATTTGAGGACCAAATAGAACCAATTTACCTTTACGAGAAAAATAAAATAACAGAAGAAGAGAAAATACAATTAAACTATTAAGCAACAAATATTTTTTTTGCCTATTCACCTTTTTAATTCCTGCATAATTTCAACAAATTTCCCCTGGAAAATTTGTGGTATTTTCACATAGAACAACCAATTCCCCTCTGCCCAGAAGTAATGTTCCTCGTATCCATCGGGTGAAGTCCGATATATTTTCTTTTTTTTAATTGTAAGCGTGGTCAAATTTTTATCCCAACCACCACCGTACTTCACCATTGCTTTTGCCATTTTCTCATTTTCTTCCTGAGCGATTTTTTTATTTGGATACAAAGTTACCCAAAGAAGTATCGGATGGCTTGAATGTCCGTAATTGACTATAGCAATATCTTGCGCATTTTCTATTCTTCCAATATGTTTTCTTTTTACATCTTCAATTGCCGCTTCTCCTTCCAGAAGTATTGTCTTTTTCATTCCTAATAATTCTTCCGGAGCAAGGGTAACCGCCTTTTTTGGCACTTGCCGGCAGGAAATTATAAAGAAGGTGATAAAAAAAATTAAAAATATTTTTTGCCTTTTTCTGTTCACTTTTCCATTTTTGCCTTTTCAATATATTGTCCAACCATAAAGGCGGCTATCGCACCTTCAGCGCAGGCAGTAACAATTTGTCTTAAAGATTTTTTCCGACAATCACCGCAAGCATAAATTCCCGGTACCGAGGTTTGCATATTTTCGTCAGTAAGAATATAACCATTTTCATCCAAGGTTGCAACTCCTTGCAAAAATTTAGTTTGTGGTTCAACACCAACAAGCACAAATATCCCTTGGACTGGCAATTTTTTTTCTTCACCGGTTTTTACATTTTTTGTTTTCAAAGCATCAACTCTTTTATCTCCATAAATTTCGCTCACAACTGTATCCCAGAGAAATTTAATTTTTGGATTGGACTTTGCACGTTCCTGGAGAATTTTTGTCGCCCGAAGTTGTGCCCGACGATGGATTAAAAAAACTTTCTTTGCGAAACGGGTTAAAAACATTGCTTCCTGCACTGCCGCATCACCACCACCAATGACTGCAACTTCTTGGTTTTTAAAAAAAGGACCGTCACAGGTTGCACAATAGGATACACCCTTACCGATTAGTTTTTCTTCGCCGGGGACATTAAGTTTCTTTGCCTCAGCGCCGGTAGCAATAATTATTGCCAAACTTTCATATTCTTCATTTTCAGTCTCCACAATTTTTAATTTTTCATTTTTTTCGCCTGAGGCGAATCCGCCTTTGGCGGAAATTTTTAATTTTTTTACTTCTTCACTAGTAATTTCTAACCCAAATTTTTTTGCCTGAGTCTCCATTCTTTGAATTAATTCTGGACCACTTATCCCTTCCGGAAAACCAGGATAATTCTCAATGTTTTCACTTAATATCGCCTGCCCCCCAGGGGCAACTTTCTCAATTAATAAAGTTTTAATTTTATCCCGGGTAGCATAAATCCCGGCAGTCAATCCTGCTGGTCCACCACCGACGATGATTAGTTCATAGTTCATAGTTTATAGTCTATTGCGAAATAATACAAAAAAAATTGAAAAATTGCAAACAAGACTAAATTTTGGTATAATGATTACAAATGAAAAAGATAATCGTTGGAGTAATTGGAGGAAGTGAAGCGAATAAAGAAATAATTAAACTTGCCTACGAAATGGGGAAAGAAATTGCTAAGCATAATTATATTTTAGTTTGTGGTGCAATGAGTGGCGTAATGGAAGCCACCTGTAAAGGAGCAAAAGGTGTTGGTGGATTAACTATTGGAATTCTCCCCGGGAAAGAGAAAAATGAAGCAAACCCTTATGTAGATATACCGATTGTCACGGCTATGAGTCATGCTCGGAATGCAATCATTGTCCGCACCGCTGATGTGTTGATTGCTATCGGTGGGAAATACGGAACATTGTCAGAAATTGGTTTGGCTAAAGTAATTGATAAACCAGTAATTGGTTTAAATACCTGGGAAATTCCTGGAGTAATAAAAGTAAAAACAGTGAAAGAAGCAATGGAGGAAGTAAAGAAGACAGTTAAAGAGTTAGAAAGTTAGACAGTTAGTGAGTTTATTCGTGTAAATTCGTGTAAAGAAATTCGTGTGCATTCGTGTTTAAAAGATGAGAGCAGTAATTCAAAGAGTAAAAGAAGCAAAGGTAAAAATTAATCAAACAGTCGTTGGTGAAATCGGAGAAGGGATGGTTATCTTACTTGGTGTAGCGAATGAGGATACGGAAAAAGATGCAGAATATTTAGCGGAAAAGATTACACACTTGCGCATTTTTGCACAGGGAGAAAAAGAATTTGACCGTGCGCTAAGCGATAATATCAGCGAAATACTTGTTGTTCCACAGTTTACCCTTTATGCTGATTGTCGTAAGGGAAGAAGACCGGATTTTACCCAAGCTGCGCCGGCAGAAAAGGCAAAATTTTTATATGATTACTTTGTTCAGAAATTAAAAGAAAAATACGAAAAAGTAAAGACTGGCGAATTTGGTGCAAAAATGCTTGTAGAAATACATAACGATGGTCCGGTAACGATAATCTTAGATACATGATTAGTTCATGGTTGATAGTTGATAGTTTATGGTTAAGCGTGTGGATATGGGGAAAGGAACAAAAATATTTTTCTTATTCTTATTTTTGATTTCTTCCGGCTGTCGTGCACCTGAATCAAAAGGAGAGGACTATCTTAGCTTAAGAAAGAGAATGGTTCAGGAACAAATTATTGCACGTGGGGTAAAAAATAAAAAAGTCATTGAAGCGATGCTGAAAGTCCCAAGACACGAATTTATCCCCGAAAAATATCATAAAATTTATAACCCTTATGGTGATTACCCCGTCCCCATCGGTGAAGGACAAACTATTTCCCAACCCTATATTGTTGCCTTGATGACCGAACTTCTCATTGAGGAACCCCACCGCCCAACAAAGAAGAAAATCTTAGAAATTGGGACAGGTAGCGGGTATCAAGCGGCAATTTTAGCCGAATTATATCCTCAGATATATACTATTGAAATCATTGAAAGTTTAGCAAAACAAGCAGAAAAAAATTTAAAACGGCTTGGTTATCAAAAGATTAAAGTGAAAATTGGTGATGGATACCTTGGCTGGAAAGAATATGCACCTTTTGATGGGATAATCGTCACCTGTGCTCCCGACCACATTCCCCAACCTTTAATTGAACAACTCAAAGAAAACGGTAAGATGGTTATCCCGGTGGGTGAATATCCTAACCAGACTTTATACTTAGTGGAAAAGAGAAAGGGTGAAATTATTAAAAGAGGAATCATACCGGTACTTTTTGTTCCCATGACCGGTGAAGAAATCCATAAAAGAAAGTGAAAAAGTTAAACCCCGTTGGCTACTTGCTTCTTGTTTTTTGCTTATCAACTCATGAACTTATCAACCTATCAACTGTTTCTTATGCACAGGTTGAAATTGGAGTTAGTTTTACTCCTGACTTTTCTCCATCTAAAGAAGAAAAAGAGATTAAAAAAACAAAAAATCCGTTTCTTGTTGAATTAGCGGAAAGGTTTTCTTTAGAAGAAAAAGATTTAGACCGTTTATATTCTCGTGGTTATGGATACACGGAACTAATCAAATTGATTTTAATTACAAAAAAAACTGACAAACCTTTGGAAGAAATAGTCAAAAAAAGAGATAAAGGAAAAAAAATGCGTAAAATTGCTGAAGATTATGAACTTGACTATTGGGCGATTGATAAAGAGGCATTAAAAATCAAAGAAGAAATAAAAACTTCCTTACTTTTTCAACCGACTACTCAAATTCTTTTACCCAAGACAACGGAAGAAAATCTCTTAAAATAATATGGAAAAAAGAAATCTCTTGCTTATTTTAATTGTTCTTTATTTTCTTTCTTTAATTGCTGCCCTCTATCTTATTTTCCAAGCACCCCCTCCAGCGATGGTGCGTAAGCCAATCCCGACTTTCGCTGAGGCGCCTTTAGCTAAGGAAGGAATTGCTTTATTAAAAATTTATGGTCCAATTAGTATAAGTCGTGGACTCGGTGTCCCGCACGGTATTGATGTTGACCGTTTAGTTAAACGGTTACAGGATTTACGGGAAAAGCCAGAAATAAAGGCAGTAGTTCTAAGAATAAATTCACCGGGTGGGAGTGTCGGCTCGGTGCAGGAAATTTATAGCGAGATAAAAAAATTATCTCAGGCAGGTAAAATTGTTGTTGCTTCACTTGGTGATGTGGGTGCCTCTGGTGGATACTATCTTGCCTGTGCTGCGGATAAAATTGTCGCCAATCCCGGGACGCTTACTGGTTCAATTGGCGTAATTCTAGAGTTACCTAATTTAAATGAACTTTTTAAAAAAATTGGCGTAAAAATTGTTACGGTTAAAAGTGGGAAGTATAAGGATATTGGTTCTTATACACGGGAATTAACTCCCGAAGAAAAAGAAATTTTACAAAGTTTAATTAATGATGCTTACGAACAGTTTGTCAATTCAATCGTTGAAGGAAGGAAAATTGAACGGGAAAGAGTGCTTGAGTTTGCTGATGGAAGAATTTTTACTGGCACCCAAGGATTAAAAATGGGATTGGTTGACCGGTTAGGTGCCCTGGAGGAAGCAATAAAATTAGCCGCTGACCTTGCCGGAATTAAAGGTAAGCCAAAAATTGTTACTGAAATTGAACCTTGGGAAAAAATTATGGATTTTTTTCGCCGGAGTTCGCAAGAAGAAAAATTTTCTCTTCCCGACATCCTCCGAGAGCAAAAGGTGAGGTTTGAATACATCCTTGAATAGAGTTAACTGGTTAACTGGTTAATTAGTGAAATAGTGAAATGGTAGAATGATTTATTCGCGATAATTCGTAAAAAATTCGTGTGTATTCGTGTTTGAAAATGAATTACGAAATTATTTACGATTTTCTTACTCAACCAAAGGTAGCAATCGCTAAGATAAAGGTTGAAAGACCGTGGTTGTTATCAGTCCTTGTGGTTACTTTTGCTGTTTTCACTCAAAACATAAGCATCTTTCAGTTTTTTATGCTCGGAAGGAAGGATATCCTTTTTTCCTTAAGCATATATTTCCTTTTACGTTTAGTTCTTATTTTCATCATTTGGTTTTTTCTTACCGCTGTATTCCATTCTCTTGCTCAATTTTTTGGTGGCCAGGGTAGAACTGAAGAACTTTTCCTATCTTTTGGATTCAGTTTTTTGCCTTTATTTTTTCTTCTTCCCATAAGTCTACTCTCGTATTTTTTCTTGGTTAAAGAATTTCTCGCTACTGGTTGGCGAGTTTTCCTTTTTTATAATTTTCTTAATTTTTTTCTTTTCTTTTGGATTCTTCGTTTGCAAATTATGAGTATTAAGGAAATTTATGGTTTACCTTTACGGCGGGCAATTTTGGTTTATTTTTTACCTTTTCTTTTTCTTCTTACAATTGCTGTTTTACTAGTGGGAATTTTCGTCTTTAGTTTAATATTTTTTCTTCGGTAGGAGGAATTCCGTTTTCATAGTATTCAAAAGTAATTTTAGCAATCTGACCAATCAATTTTTTGGCTAAACGGTGTTCCCGGTGGTCAGAAACTAAGAGAGAAATCAAAAAGTCACCCTGCGGATGAAAAATTATCCCAGCATCATGACAGACATTATCAAAAAGTCCGGTCTTATGAGCAATTTCAACATATCCGGGTAAGTAACGAGGTAAACGGTCGCGAATCTCCTGTTTTTTAAGTAAAATAAGCATTTTCTCACTTGCTTCTGGATTGACCAACTGGCGATGATATATTTTATCTAAAATTTGAGCAATGTCAGAGGCAGTAGTATAATTCTCTATCCCCCGATAATATTTTTTTATATCCATAACATTACGCGAGAAATTAGTATTTTTTAGACCCATCTTTTGAAAACAATTGTTCAAATAATCAAATCCCAAAATCTCAGTTAACATATTGGTTGCGGTGTTGTCGCTTTTTGTAATCATCAGTTCCACTAATTCCCAAAGAGAAATTTTCTTACCGGAAGGGGAATATCTTAGTATTCCTGAACCGCGAGATTTGTATTTAGATTTTAAACGGAAATAATCATTAAAATTTATTTTCCCTTCCGATTCCGCCTGAAAACATGCCACCATTATCGCTATCTTTACCAAACTAGCGCTGGGAAAAAGTTTGTCTTGATTGTAAAGAATTGCCTTACCATTTTTTAAATCTTTAATCACTAAACCTATATTCCCAGGAAAATTGTAAAGTTTATTTTTTATTTCCTGGGCAAGGTTTTGCCAGTCTGTGTCAATCTTCTCTTTTTCTTGTCCATTACGGTGGTAGGAGTGGAGATAATAAACTACCCCGCTCAAAGTAGATAATAGAAAAATGAAAAGGACACATTTTTTTTGCAAGTTTTGTTTTTCCATATTTTAGTTTTTTAAGTATAATTAAAAAAATGTATCTCTGTCAAGATTCATAAAAAAGTTTTTTCAGGTTTTACCAAAAATGAAAATAAAAAATTTACATTCTTGGAATTCAACTCTTGTGGAAGCAGAAAAAATACAAGAGAAACTACAAAAGAAAATTATTCTAAAGTCTCCTTATTCTTCTATCCAGAAAATAAAAACTGTCGCTGGAACCGATGTGCATTTTTCAGCAGATGAAAATTTTGGAGCATTGGGGCGTGAGCCCCTATGGAAGTATCCCCAAAGGGGATATCTTGTCTCTGCAGGTATTGTTATCTTATCTTTTCCGGAATTAAAAATCTTAGAAAAAGTTAAAGTGGAAACGAGAGTTAATCAACTTTTCCCTTATGTACCAGGGTTTTTATCTTTTCGGGAAATTCCATTTTTACTAATTGCGTTTAAAAAAATCAAGACCGCACCCGATGTTATCCTTTGTGATGGTCAGGGTATCGCTCATCCACGGAGAATAGGACTGGCAACCCATCTGGGAATAATTCTCAATAAACCAACTATCGGTTGTGCGAAATCTTTGCTTTACCCCGCTCCTGCGTGCAGGGGCGGGGTTTATGGCAAGTATGAAAAACTGCCCGATAAATTCAAAGGAAGCTACAGTTATTTAAAAGATAAAAATGGAGAGATTATCGGCGTTGTTTTACGGACTAAAGATAACGTCCGTCCAGTGTTTGTTTCACCCGGACAGAAAATGAATTTAAAATTAGCAATTGAAGTTGTCTTAAGATGTTGTACTAAATACCGTCTCCCTGAACCTTTAAGGCTCGCCCACCAGTTAGCCTGAATTATCTTGGAATAATTTTTAGATTTGACGAAAGAGATTTTTTTTGATAAAATCAAAAAATAAAAAGGTATATAGTTATGATTAGAAAAGCAATCTGCGCAGGGACTTGGTATCCAAAAGAAAAAAAAGAAATTGAGAAATATTTAGACTTAAGAGCGAAGAAAGAAAAAGTTATTGCCTGTGTTTGTCCCCATGCTGGTTGGATTTATTCGGGTAAAGTTGCCGGTGCAGTTTATTCAAAAATTGACTTGGATAGAGTTGGTAAACCAATATTTATTTTAATTGGACCGAATCATACCGGAATTGGTGAACCAGCGAGTATAATGCTTTCCGGTGAATGGCAACTACCACTGGGGACCTTAAAAATCGCCCAAGAATTGGCAGGTTTGATTTTGGAAAATTCACAAATCTTAGAAGACGACCCGGATGCACATTTGCAAGAACATTCTATAGAAGTACAGTTACCTTTCATTCAATATTTTTTCCCTCAGGTAGAAATTATCCCTATTGTCTTGAGTGATTACCGAATATCCACTTGCCTGGACATCGGTGAAGCAATCGCCAAAGCAATAAGCAAAGAGCAAAGAGCAAAGAGCATCGTAATCGTTGCTTCCACCGATATGACCCATTACGAACCACAAAAAATTGCTGAAAAAAAGGACAAATTAGCAATTGATAAAATTCTTGAGTTAAATCCGGAAGGTTTACTGGAAACAGTAAGGAAAGAAGATATTTCAATGTGCGGTTCAGGACCAACCGCAGTTGTACTTTTTGCGGCAAAAAAACTTGGTGCAAAATCTGCCGAACTTGTTCTTTATCAAACAAGCGGTAATGTCACCGGTGACTACTCAGCAGTAGTCGGCTACGCCGGAATAACTATTAAGTAATTTCACAAAAATAGTAAGCAATTTTTTTCTCGGGAACCCTCCCTTCACTAGAAAATTTATCCCGGAAAACCAAAAGTCGGGATAAATTTAATATCGTTCAGGGAGGTTCCACTCAACAAATTGCTTAATTTTAAAGAGTTACGAACCTTTTTCAAAC
>CAZRHN010000008.1:12097-20925 GCA_964599925.1 uncultured bacterium | reverse complement strand
AAAGTTCACTTCAGCAAAAATGCAAAAGTTTAGTAAAAATATTCAATGGACATCAGTGTTTTTTATCTGCGGTAATCTGCGTCTATGGAAAAAGTTTTAGAGAAATGGACAAGTAAAATTAACGAGGTAGCAATCGGAGCAAGCAAAGAAGAGGGTGGCACACGGAATAAGGTGGTGAAAGTTGGCGGGGAAACCACTTTACCCTATTTGTATTTTGAAGGTGAGATGCCCAATCCATCGGCACTCGCTCTGGAAGTCTGGGATATTCCACCTGAGGAGTGGGCATTTATTACCGAAAATTTGAAAGATGTGGTTAATGACCCGGTTTCCTGGGCGAAAAAAGTTGAAGAATGGGGTGCCGATTTAGTATGTTTAAGATTAGCCTCAGCGCATCCGGAAAAAGGAGACAGTTCACCTGAAGTTTGTGCGCAAACAGTAAAGAAAGTTTTAGAGGCAGTAAGTTTACCTTTAATTATTGTTGGTTGCGGTCAACCGGAAAAGGATGGTGAAATTCTCCTTAAAGTCAGCGAAGTAACTAAGGGAGAAAAGTGTCTTTTGGGTATGGCAACGAAAGATAACTATAAAACTATCGTTGCGGCAGCCAACTATGGCGGACATTCAGTTATTGCTGAGACACCACTTGATATCAATCTTGAGAAACAGTTGAACATTTTGATTACTGATTTAGGTTTCCCGGCAGAGAGAATTATAGTTCATCCCACAACCGGTGGACTTGGTTACGGGTTTGAATACTGTTATTCAATTATGGAACGGACAAGGATTGCTGGGCTGCAGGGTGACAAAATGATGGCTATGCCAATAATCAATCTTATTGCTCAGGAAACCTATAAGCACAAAGAAACAAAGGTGAGTGAAAATGAAGTGCCGCAATGGGGGCAGTTAGATAAACGGGCGATTGCCTGGGAGACAACCTGTGCGGTAGGATATTTGCAGAGCGGAGTAGATATTTTGGTTTTAGGACATCCGCAGTCGTTAACAAATGTAAAAAAAGCAATAAGTGAACTGATACTAAATACGCAGATGTCCGCGGATAAATAAACACAGATTACCGCAGATAAAAGTTGATAAGTTCGTAAGTTGATAAGTTGGTTAGAAAAATCTGTGTAATCCGTGACTTGAATCTGTGTAATCTGTGTGTCTTCGAAGGAGGAAAGAAGATGGCGAAGAAACCAAAAATTGATGAAGACCTTTGCACTGGTTGCGGTGTTTGTGTTGATGAATGCCCGAACAAGGCATTAGAGTTAGTGGATGACAAAGCGAAACTTACCCATCCTGAACTTTGTGATGGGAAAGGTGAATGTGCCGAAATTTGTCCGGTTGAATGTATTCAGATGGTAGAAAGCTGATTACACAGATTTTTGAAAGGCGATTACACAGATAACTTCTTTATGATTTAATCTGCGTAATCTTTGTCTTTAATCTGTGTAATCAATGGTGGAGGAAGATGTTTATTATTGGTGAGCGAATTAATGGGATGTTTAAGTCGGTAGCGGAAGCAATTCAAAAAAAGGATAAAGCGGTAATTCAAGATTTAGCCTTGAAACAAGTGAATACTGGCGCTGATGCCTTGGATTTGAATGTTGGTCCAGCGGTTGCCGAACCGTTAGAAGCAATGATATGGTTAATTGAGACGGTCCAGGAAGTAACCAAAGTGCCTTTATCGCTTGATACAACTAAACTGCAGGTGATGGAGGAAGGACTGAAAATTTGTCAGAATCGGACAATTATCAATTCAATTTCTGCAGTTAAAGAGAAAATGGATACCTTTTTACCTTTGGCAAAAAAATATAATTCTTTGATTATTGGTTTAACTCTTGATGAGAAAGGTATACCACAGACAGTTGAAGGGAGAACTGAACTTGCCTGCACAATTCTTACCCGTTTGATTGATGAAGGAATGGGTCCAGAAAATCTTTATCTTGACCCTTTGATTCTTCCAGTGAATGTTGCCCAAGACCAATGTCCTTTGGTTTTGGAAACAATAAAACAAATTAAATTACTTTCTGACCCACCACCGAAAACTCTCCTTGGATTAAGTAATGTTTCTCAGAAAACACTTGACCGTTCCTTAGTGAACCGCACCTACGCAGTGATGTCCTTGGCTTATGGGTTAGATGGCGCAATCCTTGACCCCTTAGATAAAGAGTTGATGGATGCAGTAATTACTGCCGAGTTGCTTCTGAATAAATTTATTTATTGCGATTCTTACCTTGAAGCATACCGGAAAAGGTAAAACAGTAAACTATAGAAATGGAAATAATCCGGTTAGACTACAGAAACTGTTTAAATGAAAAAATTAGTAGCGAAGGCTTAAAACTTAAAGAATTAAAAACTCAAGAAAAAAGATTCACTCACTTAAAAAAAAATTTAGAAAAAAAGAAAGAGTATCTCGCCTTTAGTAGCCTGCCAAGAGATCTTATCCAGGCAAAAGAAATAAAAAAACTTGTTCTGAAAATAAGAAACAGTAGTAATTTTGAAAATTTCGTGGTTATTGGCATTGGTGGGAGTGCCCTCGGCAACCGTGCTCTCCAGGAAACTTTGAACCACCCTTACTGGAATTTACTACCCAGAGAAAAACGCAAAGGTTGGCTAAGGTTGTTTGTCCTTGATAATATTGACCCTCAGGTACTCAAGGGAACACTGGAAATTCTTGATTTAAGAAAAACAATCTTTAATGTAATTTCCAAATCCGGTGAAACGGTTGAATGTTTAGCAAATTTTTTTATTCTTAAGGATGCGTTGATTCGGAAAGTAGGTAAAAAATATTATCAACAAATTATCGTTACTACTGATGAAAAAAAAGGATATTTGCGAGAAACTGTGGAAAAAGAAAAGTTTCTTTCCTTTGTTATTCCAGAAGGCTTGGGAGGAAGATTTTCCGTTCTTTCACCAGTAGGTTTAGTATCCGCCGCTTTTACCGGAATTGATATTGAGGAAATTTTACTTGGTGCACAGGGGATGGCAAAGATTTGTTTCCGAGAAAAAATTTTTGAAAATCCAGCCGCACTTTATGCCTTACTTCAATATCTATTTTATCAAAAAGGTAAAAAAATATCGGTAATGCTTGCTTATGGTAATGGTTTATATACTCTTGCTGATTGGTTTCGCCAACTCTGGGCGGAAAGTCTGGGTAAATCAATAAAGGTCGGCCCTACACCAATTAAAGCCCTTGGTGCAACTGACCAGCATTCACAATTACAACTTTATCTTCAAGGTCCTAAGGATAAGATTATTACTTTCTTATCGGTAGAAAAAATTTCAACAAAAGTGCCAATCCCGCGGGCAAATAAACATTTTTTAGGTGGGAAAACCCTAAACCAACTTTTTTCTGCCGAAGAAGAGGCGACTCGCCAAGCCTTAACCTTAAACCAGCGCCCTAATTGTAGAATTGTGCTGCCAGAAATTTCGCCCTCAGTTATTGGTCAGTTAATTTATTTTTTTGAACTTGCCACCACATACGCAGGTGAGTTTTTTCAGGTTAACGCTTTTAACCAGCCAGCAGTTGAATTAATAAAAAAATATACGAAAAAATTTTTATATGGAACTTTGACTTTTTAGTTTAGGGAAAATACATGAGATTAAAGCAATTATATAAAGTTGATCGACCGCGAGAAAAATTAGAGATGAAAGGTCCTCAAGCACTACGGGATGAAGAATTGTTAGCCATTATTTTACGCACCGGCTATAAAGGGAAAAGTGTTCTTGAGGTAGCAAAAGAAATTTTAAAAAAGTATCGTGGTGAAAAATTGGCAAGTTCGTCTTTAGAAGAGTTGCGAAAAATTAAAGGAGTAGGTTTAAGCCGTGCGGCAAGTTTAATTGCTGCCTTTGAATTGACAAAAAGAATCCTTAATAATAGCACTTTGCCGAAAATTGAAAAGCCCGAAGATGTCCTCGCTCAGGTTACTTATTTACGGGATAAGAAAAAAGAATATTTTGTTGCTCTTTATCTTAACGCCCGGAACCAATTAATCCACAAAGAAACAATTTCAATCGGTAGTTTAAACGCATCTTTAGTTCATCCCCGCGAAGTTTTCCAACCGGCAATTGTTCTCTCCGCCGCAAGTATAATCTTAGTGCATAATCATCCTTCCGGAGATTGTCAACCCAGCGAAGATGATTTAGAGTTAACTAAAAAATTGATTCAGGCAGGTGAAATTATCGGGATTGAAATTTTAGACCATTTAGTTTTAAGCAGAGAAATTTTTCTTAGTTTAAAACAGGCAAAGTTATTTTAAGTTTACCCCAGACTTGAGAAAGGAGAAAAATAATAAAATGTAATAAAAACCACATTTTTTCTTCTTGCCTGTAGGTTTATTTCAAAGTATAATAAAACCATTAGACCGTTGAAAAAGTCATCAACGGTCTGATTCCAGCGATTATTAAAGGCGATTACAGCGATAAAAACTTTCCGAGACAAAAATCACTGTAATCGTTTCTGTAAATCTCTGTAATCAATGTAACTGAACTTATGTGAAGTTACACAGAAGGTAGATGTTGATGGATTTTCTCGGTCGTGGCAAAAGAAGATTGGCAACGGCGAGGGAACTGGTTAAGAAAGGAAGATTTGAAGAAGCAGAAAAATATTTTCTTACCTGGCTTAAAGAAGAACCGGCAAACAATACCGCAAGAATTGAATTAGCCCTTCTCTATTTTGAAAAGGATAATTTAGAAAAAACTAAACAAATACTTCTTGAATCTCTCATTTACGCTCCTGCCAAAGAAGATATTCACAAAATTTTAGAAATAACCAATTCTAAAAAATTAGTCAGTGAATATTATTTCAACTCTCAACCTTCCTTTTCTCCTGATGGTAAAAAAATTGTTTTTATTTCTACACGAAGAGATACAAATAATGATGGAATAATCAACAATTTAGATTGCGCTGCAATTTATTTAATTGAACTTAAAACTGGCGAAGAAAAATTATTAGTGTCTGATACCTATTACAATTCTTTTCCTTCGTTTTCTCCGGGTGGAGAAAAAATTATTTATCTTTCTGCACGCCGGGACACCAATGGTGATGGAAAGATTGATATCTTTGATAATCCGGGGATTTATATTCTTGATTTAGAGACAAATGAAGAGAAAGAAATCATTCCCGATACTTACCGACCGAAATACCCTTCCTTTTCACCGATTGGTGAGAAGGTACTTTTTCTTGTCTGGCGTCCGGGGGCTATTCATAGTGGTGTTTATCTTCTTGATTTGACCAGCGGACAAGAGAAAACAATTGCTCCGGATGTATACGATTATGGTCGTCCGGTTTTTTCTCCTGACGGAACAAAAATTGTTTATACTTCCTGGCGTGATGATACCAACAATGATGGCGTAATTGATTTCCGCGATAATACCGGTATTTACCTTTACGATTTAGAAAAAGAGCACGAGTTTTATCTCATTCCCGACCGTCATAATAATATGTTTCCGGTTTTTTCACCGGATAGTAAAGGTATTGCTTTTTTATCCTACCGCCGAGATACAAATCGTGATGGGGTAATTGATACTCTGGATAACCCTGGAATTTATCTTTACGATTTGGAAACAAGGAAAGAAAAATTGGTTGTGAGTGACGATTTTTTTAATAAATATCCGACTTTCAATTTTGATGGTAAATTGTTAGTTTACATTGGCTCCTGGCGAGGACGTGAAGAAAAAGAACATGCATTTTTCGAAAGGAAAGGAATATATGTAATCGAAGTAAGTGAAAAAAATGAACGCCAGATAGTGTCCGATAGATATTACGGTTGTCGTGAACTGGTGGCTTCACCGGTTGAGAGTAAAATTGTTTATACTTCCTGGAGAAAAGGTACAAATCGTGGATTATATTTAGCCAACTTGGTTTCTTTGCCTACCTCTGAAGATTTAAGGCAGATAATCACTGAGAACCTCGTTTAAGTAGTTTCACTTCTGTGAAACTTGATTTCACAGATTAAGTGCACCGATTACACAGATTTTTGATGACAGGGAATCGGTGTAATCTTACTTGTAATCGGTGTAATCAAGTTTGATTTTTGTTTTAATATTTTGTAAAATTTTTCTTAAAAGAATATTTGCAGATTACGCAAAAATAACGCAGAGGACGCAGAGAATAATGGAACGGATTTGTAATTCTGAAAAAAATCGCAAGAATTGTTCTTGTACTTACGAGCCTTGTAGCCGTAAAGGGCTATGTTGTGAATGTATTCTCTACCATTGGCGACATCAAGAATTGCCTGCTTGTTTTTTCCCGAAAAATTTAGAAAAAACCTATGACCGTTCTTTACGAACATTTATTAAATACTATGAAAACAAGATTTAGACAGATGTGAATATGATTCAGACAGATTATCGCGGATTCAAACGGATAAAATAATTATCTGTCTGCATCTGCTTAAATCCGTCTGCATCTTGGTAGCTATCGGTATGAATCGTTTAATCAAGTATTGGTCCCCGGTGGTTCTTTGGTGTTGCCTAATTTTTTATTTTTCTAGTATCCCCCATTTAGCTACTCCCTGGGGCATCTGGGATACAATCCTGCGTAAGGGAGCACATATTTTAGAATATGTGATTCTTACTCTTTTGTTAATTCGTGCTTTCCACAAGACAACTAATTTATCTTTAAGAAATATTTTTGCTTGGTCATTAAGATTAAGCATTTTCTATGCTTTAACTGACGAAATTCATCAGGGTTTTGTTCCGGGAAGAAACACTTCAGTTTACGACCTTTTTGTTGATAGTTTAGGAGTAATTTTTGCTATTTGGTTATTCACCTCTAAAGAAATAATCACAAATACATACGAATAAATTGATCCGTGAGAAAGAAAATAAAAATACGCCGTTTTTGGAAAATTAATCCACGAACAAGAATTAAAGAAAGTAAAAAAATATATTTCCGAAGCAAGGAAAAAGAAAGACTGTATAAAGAACTGAAAGGATGAAAAAATATTTATTGATTCGTATTCTTGCACCAGTTACCGCAATTGCGATAATTATAATTTTTTTTCTTTTTTACGGTGCTGAATTTTATTTCTGGCAAGGGGAAAGATTTGCCTTGAAAGGTGAGTATGAAAAGGCACTAACTCGCTATCAAATATGTGCAGAAAAGTATCCAAAATATCGACGTAGACCTGAGGTAATGTTAAAAATTGCTGAGATTTATGACCAAAAACTCAATCTTCAAGAAAAAGCAAAAAAGATTTATAAAAAGATTATAAAGAATTATCCGCAGAGTTTATGGGCAAAGTTAGCCCAGGAAAAAATTAAACATTGTTATGACTATTTTCCTTTAAGTAAAGGTAATTCATGGGTTGAAGGGGATTCCGAGACCGGTGGAAAAAATTATCGTGCTGAACTAAATTGTCTTGAACCTCACAAAATAGTAAAAAAGATTTATGCTGGCAAAAAACTAATTATAAGTGTAGAATTAACTTATCAAAAGAATGAAAAAGAACTCTGCGAGTATACCCCTTCTTCCGGGGAACAGATTCTTTTCCGCTATCCTTTAGAAGAAGGGAAAAATTGGCCAGCAAAGCCTGGTTCAGAAGAAATAATTTACACGCTTATTAGCAAGAATGTAGAAATAGAAACTAGGGCCGGTAAATTTACCGATTGCTTGAAAATACGCCAAGAAAAAAAATCAACACCTGGTTCTTTTCGTTTTGATTATTATGCTTCGGAAATTGGTAAAATTTTGATTACCCAAGCCACTTTACGAAATCCAAAGGAAATACATATTTCTGAATTACTTTCTTACAAAATCATTGAAGAATAAACGCAAAAACGCTAAATACCGCAAAAACGCCAAAATAAGATTTTTAGCGTTTTGGCTGACCTTGGCGATTTAGCGATTAGAGGTGGAAAAAAATGCTTGTTGAATTTTTAGACCGTTATGCGGATAGAGAACTTTCACGACCAAAAAGACGGAAAGAAAAACACTGGGCTTCAGATGTAGGGGTGTGCATTCGTGCTTTAGTTTACCGTTGGCAGGGTATTGAAGGAATAAAGCCCGAACCGCGCACTTTTTTTATTTTGGAAGACGGTAACCTACACCATAAATCAACCCGTGACTTGATTAGACAAGCCGGGTTAGAAATAGTAATGGAAGAAACTCCAATTAATGACCCGAAAAAGCGTCTTTCCGGGAAATTGGATGCAGTGATTCGTCTTGATGGAAAATATTATGTCCTGGAAATAAAATCAGTGAACCGTTTCACTTTTGATGAGATAGTTCACCAAGGTCCAAGGGAAGACCATGTTCTGCAATTAAATTTATATCTTTATTATGTGCAGAATCTTTTCCGTATCCCAACGGATATGGGAATCTTACTTTATAAATGTAAAGATACAAGTCGTTTCTGGGAATTTGTGATTCCTTTTAATGAAAAAGAAGCGAACAATTTTTTTGCTTTACTGGGTGATATTGAAAATTATATAGAGAAAAACGTCCTCCCGGAGAGACCTTACAAAATTACTGACTGGCAGTGTCAATATTGCAATTATCGCAAGATTTGTTGGGAGGGATACAGCGAAGAAGCAATAAAAAAATTTGCTGAAATCAAAGACGAAGATTTAGTTAATCTGTTGGGTGAATTGCTCTGGTTGAGGGAGCAAAAAAAAATTCTTGAAGAAAAGGAAGAAAATCTTAACCAGGAAATAAAGCAAATTATGGAAGCAAAGGGCATTGAAACCGGCAGAATTGGTAACTATTTTATTGAATACAAAGAACAGATCCGTCAGGTTCTTGACCAGGACATTCTTAAAGAGAAAATTGGTGATTTAGAACCTTTTTATAAAACTTCCACCTATAAAGTCTTGAGAATTAAAGAACT
>CAZRHN010000008.1:0-11997 GCA_964599925.1 uncultured bacterium | reverse complement strand
AAATGGAATGGATTTCAGGAATAATTGTTCTTTTAGTTTTAGTCTTAGTTGTCTCTTGGAATGTTTATCAAATGCAAAAATTGAAACAAGAGCAGGCAAGAGATTCATTAGCCTTGATGCAACAACAAATTGATAATTTACGGTTGCAGATGAACGAAAATTTTAATCATTTCACTTTAGCATTAAATGAAAGATTGAAAGAGAATGTGCAAATTTTGCAATCGGCTAACCAAAATATTGGTCAGCGTCTGGATAGCGCAACCCATACTTTTGGAGAAATTCAACGTCACCTTGGTGAATTGTCTCAAGCGAATCAGCGAATTTATGAAATTACTAAAGATATTAAGAGCCTCGAAGATATTTTCCGTGCACCGAAATTGCGTGGCGGTTTCGGTGAACTTTTCCTGAGTGAATTTTTGAAACAAATTTTACCCCAAGAATTTTATATCCTTCAGTATCGGTTTAGGTCGGGGGAGAGCGTGGACGCAGTAATCAAATTAGCCGGAGGATTGGTTCCCGTGGATGCAAAATTCCCTTTAGAAAATTTTAAAAAATTACTTGAAAGTAAAACTGAGGAGGAAAGAAAAATACAACGAAAAAAATTTCTTAGCGATGTAAAAGTGCACATTGATAACATTGCTGAAAAATATATCCTTCCTGATGAAGGCACTTTTAATTTTGCTTTAATGTATATTCCGGCGGAAAATATTTACTACGAAATGGTAATAAAAGATGAATCCTCAGGAGAACAAAAAAGTGTTAGTGAATATGCTTTAAGCAAGAAAGTTATCCCAGTCTCACCGAACAGTTTCTACGCCTATTTACAGGCAATTGTCTTAGGGCTCAAAGGATTCCAGATTGAAAAAAATGTCCAGACAATAGTTGATCATTTATCACGTTTAGAGAGTGATTTTAACTATTTCAAAGAAGATTTTTTACTTCTTGGCAAACATTTAATCAATGCCCGAAGTAAATTTGAGGAAGCAGAAAAAAAATTAGTTCGTCTTCAGGATAAAATTGTTTCAATAGAGGAAACTAAACCTTTACCTTCGGATAAAGAACCCTCCCTTTTATAATAAACACCCGCCACCCTGTTTACCCGCACCAACTCGCCGCCATCGTCTAGGGGTTGAGGACGCCGCCCTCTCAAGGCGGAGATCGGGGGTTCAAATCCCCCTGGCGGCACTTCTTTTTCACGCCAAATCGCCAAAGAAGAATCTCCACAAAAGCGCAAAAATTTTTTTGGCGTTTTAGCGATTTTGCGCTAGAAAAAAAGCCTTGACAAAAGAAAATTTTTGAATATACTATAGATTGGAATAATTTGAATAATTAGATTTTTCAGAAAAAATGGGGAGGTTAGAAATGGAGAAAGAAATTTTTACAACTTATGAGGCAGGCAAAATTTGCCGTGTTGACTTAAGTACAGTAATTGATTGGGTGGGAAAAGGTTTACTACCTGCTTATCGCACCCCAGGCGGGCATCGCCGAATTAAGAAAGATGATTTGGTTGAATTCATGAAAAAGTATCATTTGCCCTTGCCACCGGAGTGGAGCGAAAAAAAGAAAATTTTGATTATTGATGATGAACCAAAAATACAATCTTTCTGTATCCGGGCATTGAAAAAAATGAATTTGGATTGTGAAATTGAAACTGCCGATGATGGTTTTTCAGGAGGGAAAAAATTAAGTGACTCTCTACCGGATTTGGTAATTTTGGATTTACGCCTCCCGGGGATAGATGGTTTTGAACTCTGCCAAAAAATTCGTCTGGATGCACGTTTGGAAAAAACAAAAATTTTGGCAATTACCGCTTACGATTCACCAGAAACAAAAGAAAAAATTATCGCTTCTGGTGCTAACGCTTATTTAGCCAAACCTTTTGATATAGTTGACTTAATGAAATCGGTAGAAAAATTACTCCTTAAGGAGGAATAAAAATGGAGAAAGAAGAAATTACTTTTGGTTTTTTAGAACTAATTCTTGAGAACTTGCCAGTTTTTCTTTTATTGGTTAGTCCGCAAGGGAATATCCAACTGGTTAACCGTTTTTTACTTGATATATCCGGCTATCAAGAGGAGGAGTTGCTCGGTAAACCAGTGGAACTAATTTTTTCTGAAGATAACTTGGTAGAAAGAGTTCTTACTCAAAAGACGATTGGAAACTATGAGTCCGGTTTGATAAACAAAAAGGATGAAAAAATCCCAATAGTATTTAATACACGGATAGTAAAAAATAAGAATGGCAAAATTGTTGCTATTCTCATTGTTGCCCGGGGACTAGCTGCCTTTAAAGAAGCCCGTCAGACATATCCCACCCAGGTAGCAAAATTGATTTCGCTTGGTGAATTAACTGCCAGTGTTGCTCATGAATTAAATAATCCTTTACAAGTTATTCTTGGGGATGTCCAGTTACTTTTAAGCGAATTACCAAAAGGTGGAGACACTTATACCGAGGCAAAAGAAATTGAAGAAGCCGCTCAACGTTGCCGGCGGATTGTCTCAAATTTGCTTGAATTTTCCCGCCAGAAAGAATACAGTTTTGCTTTTCAAAACATTAATCAGGTAATTGAAAGAGTGTTAGATTTAACCAAACACCAAATTGGAATGTCCGGGATTACCATTGTAAAGAATTATCAAGAAAATTTACCTTTAGTTCGGGTGAGTTTAACACAGATTGAAGAAGTATTTGTCAATATTTTTCTTAACGCTGTCCAGGCGATGTCGCAAGGAGGCAGGCTAACGATTAGCACCGGTTTAAAACAAAAAGAAATATCTGAATATATAGAAATTTCTTTTCAGGATAGCGGTGTGGGGATAGAAAAGAAAAACCTAACCCGTATTTTTGAACCTTTTTTTAGCACAAGGGGGAAAGGAAGCGGATTAGGTCTATCTATAAGTTATGAAATTGTTCGTCGGCACGGAGGAACAATTCTTGCTCAATCAGAAGGTTTGGGCAAAGGAACAAAAATTATTGTCCAATTACCGATGACGCAGACTGCCGCCCACCTCAACGGTGGGTCACCACGCCTCTTCGGCAGGTGACCGATGAGGTCACCGAAGAGGTGACAGATGAAGAAAACGCAGATGTCCGCAGATAAACAAAACACGAATGCACACGAATAAAAAAAATTACGAATGTCCGCGAATAAAAATTCGTGTCAATTCGTGAGTAGAAGGAGGAAAAAATGGCTGAAGAAAAAATTTTAGTTGTTGATGACGAAGAAGCAATTCGTTCTTTTTGTAGACGTGTCTTAGAAAAAAAGAATTATTTTGTGGAAACAGCAGAAAATGGGAAAATTGCTCTGGATAAACTTAAGGAAGCAAAATTTAACCTTCTTTTGGTTGATTTACGTATGCCTGGAATTGGTGGATTAAGTTTATTACGGCAAGTAAAAAAGATTTATCCCCCAAGCGAAGTGATAATTATTACTGCCTGCGGAGATATTGAATCAGCAGTAGAAGCAATGAAGGAAGGTGCTTTTGATTATATCCTTAAACCTTTTGAGATTGATAAATTATACGCTACCATTGGACATTGTCTTGAAAAACAACGTCTTGCTGGAGAAGTAAAAGAATTGCGCGAAATTAGAGCCTTATACGAGACTACACAGATAATAGTTTCGTCAACGCCAACAAAGGAAATCCTTTACGCAATCTTGAAAAGTGCTTGTGAAGTCTTAAATGCTGACGCAGGGTCAATTATGTTATTTGATGAGAAGACGCAGACTCTTTCGGTAGAAGTTGGTATTGGTCTGGAAAAAGAAGCCTATGAAGAACTGGTAAAAGTTGGGGAAAGAATCTCCGGTTGGGTAGTTGCCCATCAGGAACCAGTGCTTTTAATCAATGGTTTAAAAAACGATCCACGGTTTAAAGATTTAAAATCACGCTTAGAAATTAAATCAGCAATTTCCATCCCTTTATTTTTCCGGAAAAAAATAATTGGGGTAATCAATTTGAATACACTTAAGGATAGTTTTTTTACCGAACGAGAATTAAGGCTTTTAACTATTTTTGCTAACGAAGCTGCGGTAACTATTGAAAATATACGTGCCTATTCATTATTGAAAAACGCATATTTTGAATTGCAAAAATTGGACCATTTAAAAAGCGATTTTATAACTACAGTATCCCATGAGTTACGGACACCGTTGATGAATTTTCGTGTCGCCTTAGATTTAATTTTAAAAGAAAAAACTGAAAATGAAGAACGAAAAAATAAACTTTTGGAAATTTTAAATAAAAATACAGAAAGGATGGAAAAATTAGTTAAGGAAATTCTTGATTTTGCCCAAATTGAAGCCGGTTTATTCCAGATTGAATTAAAGAAATTTTATTTCCCAGAATTAGTTAAAGAGATT
Organism: uncultured bacterium; assembly: GCA_964599925.1. GTDB lineage: Bacteria > Elusimicrobiota > UBA5214 > UBA5214 > UBA5214 > CAZRHN01. The sequence continues at coordinate 7,640 of CAZRHN010000008.1, read as the reverse complement.
GTAGAATCTTTTCGTCTTTTAGCCGAGAAAAAAAATATTCATCTCACACCACACATCTCGCCGGAAGTGAAGGAAATTAACGCTGACCGCGAGCGAATACACCAAGTCCTGGAGAATTTAATTGGGAATGCAATTAAATTTACTCCTCAGGGAGGGAAAGTTACTCTTGAGGCAAGGGTAACCGGAGAGAGGAAGGAATTTCTTGAGGTGAGCGTTAAAGATACCGGTATTGGTATTGCTCAAGAAGAACAAGAAAAAATTTTTGAGAAATTTTATCGCGCTGACACTTCTTTGACTCGGGAAAGCGGTGGTTTTGGTCTCGGCTTAGCCATTGCCAAACATATTGTGGAAAAACACCAGGGAAAAATCTGGGTCAAGAGCGAACTCGGTAAGGGTAGCCGGTTCACTTTTGTTTTGCCAATATGAGACCAGCGGATTCAGTGATTCAGGAAGGTAGTTAGGCAATGAGAAAATTTTCCTTCTTTCATTTGTTTTTAGTAGTTAGTTTTACTCTTTACACTTTGAACTTTACACTGCCTCTCTCTTGGGCAGGTAGCTCTTCAACTTTAACTGCTGATTCAGAATTTATTTACGGTCAAAGAAACAATGTGCAGATTGAAGGTCAAGGACTGTCAGCAGTGTTGAAATTGTTGAATAACTGGGTTAGTCTTAATCCATACAATCTTCCTCAAGCACGTAAATATACACCTCTGGCTTATGATTCAGAAAATAAGAAAATTATTCTTTTTGGTGGGTTGTCTGGGAATCAGGATTTAAGTGATACCTGGATATATAATCCTGAGACTAACTTCTGGGAACAAAAATTTCCTACCACTTCCCCTTCCCCGCGTTACGGACATGTTTTTGTTTATCTTGGCAACGGTAAGACTCTACTTTTTGGTGGAAAAAATTCACAAGAAGAATATTTTAATGATACCTGGGTATACGATTTTCTAACTAATTCCTGGAGTAAGCAAGCAATATATACGGTTTTACCAAGTTCCCGGGCGGCAAGCAGTGCGGTTTCCATCGGGAATAATACCTTAATTCTTTTTGGTGGCTACAGCCCTCTCATTCGTTCCAGTGAAACTTGGAAATATATATTTGACACTAATTCCTCTTCTTGGACTAAACTCACTCCTCCGAATTTACCCTCAGCAAGGGATAGTGCCGGGATGGCCTACATCCCCGAACAAGAGAAAATCGTCCTTTTTGGCGGGTATAGCGGGTCAGATTATCTTTCCGATACCTGGGTTTATAACCTCCTCACAAATGATTGGGTAAATAAAAACCCTTCCCTATCGCCTTCAAAGAGGAGCACTAATTTAGCATACGACTCATTTAACCAAGTGGCGGTGCTTTTTGGGGGTCTCGGTGCCTCGGTTTACGAAGATACCTGGTTTTATGACTTGACCAATAATCAATGGCGACAGGTTTTTCCTCTTTCTTCACCGGAGAAACGATTCGGTCACGGTTTAATTTATACAGCGGATTTTAATAAGGTATACCTTTTTGGCGGGCAACAAGTAAGTGAATATCAGGATACTTGGGGTTATCTCTTTCGTCCAAACGGTACATACATTTCGCCGGTTTTTGATGTTCCCTTTAATACCATTTTAACCTGGGATAATTTTGTAATTTCGCCTGGAGCACAGGCAGAAAATACTGAACTTAAATTCCAAATTGCCACTTCTGTTAATAGATATGAGTGGACAGAATTTAAAGGCTATGACGGGACAAGTGATACTTTTTATATTTATGCCGGCACACCATTACCAATTTGGTCAGGACACCAAAACCAGCGCTATCTCAAATTTAAGGCTTATTTCAATACTACCCAACCTCCCAACAGCCCGATTTTAGATTCTTTTACGGTTCACTATAATCGTGATCCCTATTCACCATCTCCTTATTCACCACTAAATAATAGCAGTATTAACGATTTAACTCCCTCGTATTCTTGGAATAACGCCACTGACGATGATGGGGATAAACTTACTTACCAACTCCAGGTTGATAGAGAGACAAGTTTTGCTTCCCCGGATATTGATCTTAGTGGAATTAGCGAATCTTTACCGCGCAGTTCAACTGAACCGTTTACCTCACTTTTTGAAGGGAAATGGTACTGGCGGGTACGGGCTAAAGATAGTGCTTTAAATAGCCAATGGTCAGATGTTTATACTTTCTGGGTTGATACGACGCCTCCGGCAGAGGTAACCGATTTGGTTGCCAATATCGGTCCAGAAAATGGCACAGTTGAACTTACCTGGACAAATTCCGGTGATGATGGCAACACTGGCATTTTGCCAATGGGTTCAAAATTCAAAATTCAAAATTCAAAGTTTACAGAAGTAATTTGGTCAACGGCAAATGCTCAAGTTACCATTTCCACCTCCGGCGTTTCCCCCGGACAAACGGTCTCAACGGTGATAAAGGATTTAACGGATGGAACAACTTACTACATAAGACTCTGGACTGCTGATGAAGCGGGGAACTGGTCAGGTTTTTCTAACTGTCCTCATGCATTTACCAATGCTCCTCCAACAGTTAATCTCCTTTCTCCTAACGGTAGTGAAATCTGGCAAGGTTCCCAACAAATTTCCTGGACATATTCTGACCCTAATCCCGGGGATACACACAATTTCGCAATTTATCTTTCCCCGGACAACGGAAACAATTATTCACTTTTGGTTACCAGTGGTTTGCCTAACGGGACAACTTTTTATCTCTGGGATACTCGCCAGGCAACAAATGGAAATCTTAACCGGATAAAAGTTATTGCTACCGATAAACGTGGATTAAGTGGTGAAGATTATTCAGATAGTAATTTTACTATTGAGAATAGGAACGAATCACCAGAGATTAGCATAGTTTACCCTTTAGGCGGAGAAATTCTTTCCGGTGAAGTTAATCTAAAATGGACCTATTCTGACCCTAATGGTGGAGATACGCATCAATTTGAAATTTTTCTTTCTTCGGATAACGGAGCAAATTGGACCTGGCGAATTGACGAAGTTTTCAATCAATCTTCTTACCTTTTAAAAACAGCAAAATATCCCAATGGTATCAACTACCGTTTAAAAATAAAAGTTACGGATAACGGTGGGTTAGGGAGTGAAGATACTACCAAGGCATCTTTTGCGATTAACAATCAAAACTTTGCACCACAATCTTTCTCCTTAATTTTTCCCTCCGCAGGGATTTATTTAAATCCGTTGGTTATTTTTTTCCAGTGGGAAAGAGCAATTGACCCTAATCCGGAAGATATAGTCACTTATACCCTCTGGTATTCAACTGAGAGTAGTTTTGCAACAAGAAAAGAAATAAAAAATTTGTCGGATAATTACTGGTTCCCTCCCGAACCGTTAGAAGAAGAAAAAACTTACTATTGGAAAGTAAAAGCGGTTGACCCTTTTGGTTCGGAGACCTGGGGCAAGGAAATGAATTTCTTTTTCAGCACCAGCCGGGGAAAAGTTGATAGTTTTGATTTTTTAGTTCACGCTGAAGTTTTGGAGGGTTTACCCGAAAATGGTTACTTAAGAATTGATAAAATTTATGCCCAGGACTATCCACCGCTTTCTTGGGCTAACCAAAGAAGTTTAACCGATTCCCTGACCCGAACAATTTACAATTACGCTTATCGGATCGGTATTTACGATAAAAACAATAATCTACTTTACCCCCGGGGGGTAAAAATAAAAACTTTATTCCGTTATTCTGACGAAAATAATGATGGCTATTTTGACGGAACAAGAATAGCGGTAGAAAATTTGCGGGTTTGTAATTTAGAAGAAGGTGAGACGAGTAATTTCTGGAAATTAGCAACTTCTTCTCAGGAAGTTAACCGGAAAGAAAAAAAAGTTATAGCCGTGGCGAACTGCCCAAAAGCGGTATTTTCTTTACTTGGTTATTCCCCGGCGCCGGTTTACCTTTCCGAAGTGAAAAATTATCCCAATCCCTTTACTCCCGGTGGAGGGAGAAAAACGAGGATTGAATATTACCTTCCTGAAGAGAGTATTGTGACAATACGAATTTACAATTTAGTTGGGGATTTAGTCTGGGTTAAAGAGAACGCTCAAGGTAAAGGGGCGTCCGGCGGTCCCAATGTAGAATTCTGGGATGGAAAAAATGATTCGGGGATGATTGTTGCTAACGGTGCATACTTGTGTGCAATTTTTGCTCGTCCCGCCAAATCGGCGGGTGGTGAAGAAAGAAAAATGCTTCGTCTCATTGCAGTAATTAAATAGACACAAATGCTCACGAATAAAAAAATTACGAATGTCCACGAATAAAAATTCGTGTTAATTCGTGCAGTTAATTCGTGTGAATTCGTGTTTGCAAGGAGGAAAAAGATGGAAAAAAAGAAGAAAATTTTAATTGTAGACGATGAAGAAGATACGGTCTTTCTTTTGAAAATGGCATTAGAAGAAGAGGGTTATCAAATTTTTTCTGCTTATGATGGAAAGATGGCCTTAGAAATTACAGAAAAAGAGAAACCGGATTTAATTCTTTTAGACATAATGATGCCCAAAACTGACGGTTATTCGGTTAATTTGCATTTAAAACAACACCAGGAGACTCACGATATACCGGTAATTGTAATTACCGGAAGGGGACAATTACGTGACTTATTTCTTCTAAACCAAGAAGCACCAATTAACGACTTTTTGGAGAAGCCGTTTCCAATAAAAATACTTTTAGAAAAAATTGAACAACTGTTAACCGCGGAGACCGCAGATTAAGTAACCGCAGATTACACAGAAAAAACCTTAAGCGCAGATTACACAGATAAAGATCCGCGGACTACACCGAGAAAAAAATGCGAAACGAAGTGAAGTCCGCCTCGGGCGGAAAAAAGATTATCTTCTCTTTACTTACTACTTCCTACTTACTACTTTCTACTTCCTGCTTTTCACTGGAACTGCCTTTCTGGCAAAAGAAAGGAACTGCTGGTTTCCCGGGTGAATACCTTACTACTTTCACCGCTAACGCACGGGCTGCGGGTTTAGCCAATACTTACACGGCTCTCTCCAATGATGCTAATGGTGCTTACTGGAACCCTGCTGGATTAGTCCAAATTTACGCTATTGAGACCTCTTTCCTTTACGCACCTTTATTTTTGCATACTAACTATGGTTCTTTGGGGTTTGTTTATCCTTTAAGCGATAAAAATATATTCGGTATAGGTCTGGTTACTCTGCAGTCAGCAGAAATTGAAAAAACTGACAATTTCGGGTATACGGGAGATAAATTTCGTGAATCAGAAAATGTTTTTTTTATTACCTATGCTCAGGAGTTAAATTCGCGGATTGATGCCGGAATAAATTTAAAAATTGTTAATCAGGAGATTGCTAATTTTTCTACCCGTGGTGTAGGTATTGATCTTGGATTTAAATATTACTCAGCTAACGGTAAAATTTATGGACTAAATTTGCAGAATCTTCTTCCTCCGGTTCTCCGTTTATGTGAAGAAAAAGAACATTTTCCTTTAAATCTTAAATTTGGCTTTGCCTTTCCTTATTTTAAAAATCGTCTATTTTGGGTAACCGATGTAACCATTATTAACCTTACTGGCGAAAATAAACCTTTCTGCTGGTCAACTGGTATGGAATATAAAATTCATCGCTTATTTTCGCTTCGTGCGGGAGTGAGTTTTAAAGAATTGACTACCGGGTTTGGTTTAGAGACACACAATTTTAATTTTGATTATGCTTTAAGCGTACATCGTCTTGGCTTAACTCATCGATTCAGTATTCGCTACCGTTACGGTTTCCTTCCTACAGAAGAAGAAAAACGGGTTAAAGAAGAAAAAGAAATCCTTGAGAAAGAAAAAAAAGTATATCAAGAAAGTTTAAAGAAAGAAAGGGAGAAAATAGCAAAAGAGCAGGAACAATTTAAGAAGGAACAAGAGATTGCTACGGCGTTCATTTATACACAGAGATATCTGCGAGAAAAAAATTATTCTTCTGCCCGTAAGGAATTGGAAAAAGTTTTATCCCTTGACCCGGAAAACCAAGAAGCAAAAAATTTGTTAACCGAAATTGATGAACAACAACGTAAAGAATTGGCACAAAAGTTTTATTTCCGTGCGGAAGATTTCTATCGGCAAAAATTATATCTGCGTAGTTTAGAAGAAGTAAAAAAATCACTTCAATACCAACCGAATTATGAAAAAGCACAAATTCTTTATCATCTTGCTCAAGGACAAACTTATCTTCAAGAAAAGAAATATCAACAAGCGAAGGAAGAATTCTTTGCGGTAATTAAACTTAATCCCGAGGAAAAAGAAGCGGTTACCATTTTACGACGATTGCAGACAGTCTTGGAATTTTATCCCTCTGACAAGGTGATTAAGAAATGATTACCTATCTTATTATTTTTTTCTGTTTGCTCAACCAAATAACTGTGTTTGCCCAAGCAAATCCTAAAGTAGAGATATATTTTAATGCCGCTACCGAGGAATATTTACGAGGTAACTTTAGTAAGGCGGTAGAAAATTTGGAAAAAGCGTTAGAACTGGAACCTGGGAATGAAAAAATTAAAAATTTTTTAGTGAAAGTCCTCTTTGAAGCGGGTGAATATCATTACCTCAAACATAATTACCTTTTGGCTTATAACTATTTGGAAAAAGCAAAAAAACTTGCCCCGGAAAATAAAGAAATCAATGAACTTTATCAATTGAGCAAAAGTCTTCTTGAGAAACCTTCCCGACCTCCTGCCGGTGAAGTTCAATCTCTTCTGGAGAAGAAGATAGAAAAAGTCCAAGTTGAATCCGAGGCTACTAAAGAAAAAAAAGAGATAGTTCGAAAACCAGAACCTCAAGAAAAAGTTATCACCAAAGAAAAGGTGCTTTACCTTCCAGTAGGTGAAAGTAAATTATCTAAGAAGCAGGTTTTATATTTAGGCGCAATTGCTGGATTGTCTCTTTTTCTTCTTTTGCTTTTCTTGAGTGTTATCAATTCTACTCTACGTAGGTTAAAAATGGATATTTATTCAGCAAGCCAATCCTTTGAGGAAAAAATTCAACAGCTAAACGAAGAAATAAAAAAGAGAAATATAATAGAAATGAAATCCTTGGAAGAAGGGAAAGAAAGCCTGGAGAGAAGTTTAAAAATTGGTTTAGAGAAACTTAGGGTTGATTTTAATACCGAACTAAAAAAAATTATGCCGAAAAAGAGAACAAAAACAGTAGAGCAAACTTTATTACTGCAACAACAGGAAAAAATACTTTTAGAATTGAAAGGAGAAAAATTTGAAGATGAACCGGCAAGTTTGCAGGAGGCAAGGCAGCGAATGATTAAAGCAGCAATTTCCCTTTACCAGTTTAACTCGGAGTTAGCCCTAAGATCCTTAAAACAGACGCTTAAACATGATAATCCAGCCGTGCGTCTGAATACAGTATTAGCCCTGGCAGAAATTGGTAATTCCGAAACAGTGGAACTTTTATTAGGTATACTTTCCGAATCCGATTTTGGAGTGAAAAGAACCTTACTTGAAGTGTTAACTAAGTTAAAAAATAATTCTCTCCTCCCAGAAAATATACGGCAAAAAATTTTTTCCGTCTTGAAAGAAGAAAAACTTAAAAGAGAATGGATTTTCTAATCCGGTCTTGACAAATTTTTTTTTCTTTTCTAAAATTG
>CAZRHN010000007.1:18121-21634 GCA_964599925.1 uncultured bacterium | reverse complement strand
GGCGAGTCTCACGAGCGGTGAATTAGAACTGCGTATCTGCCGAAGCGTAGTGAGCGAAAGCAAAAATGTAAAAAGTAAAGGAAAATTTTTTCACCGAAGTTTCTTTTGACATTTTTCACAGAAGGTTTTTTCTTTATAGTCGGTGTCGCCGAGCCAGTTAGAGAAAAACATTACCCTTTAAACTTTCAACTTTATACTTTACACTTTTCTTTTAAGTATTCATCAATTGCTCTTGTTGAACGTTTAGCGGCACCCATTGCTGAAATAACGGTTGCTGAACCAGTAACAATATCTCCACCGGCATAGACACCTTCTAAAGAAGTTTTGCCGGTTTGTTCATCAACAATAACATAACCCCATTTGTTTAAGGCTAACCCCTCTGTAGATTTAGGTAATAACGGATTAGCATCGGTGCCGAGAGCCATAATTACTGTCTCACAGTCAAAATAAAAGTTTGACCCTTTAATTTCAATTGGTCTTGCTCTTCCCGAAGCGTCCGGTTCACCTAATTCCATTCTTACACATTCAATTCTTTTTACCCAACCATTCTCGTCACTGAGGATTCTTACCGGATTGGTTAAAAGTTCAAACTTTATTCCTTCTTCTAAAGCATTCTCTATTTCTTCTTCCCTTGCCGGCATTTCTTTCCTTGAACGGCGATAAATAAGATATACTTCTTCGGCACCAAGTCTTAAGGCAGTCCTTGCTGAATCCATCGCTACATTACCCCCACCAACTACCGCTACTCTTTTACCAATTCTGACCGGTGTATCGTACTTCGGGAACAGATATGCTTTCATCAAATTTACCCGGGTTAAGAATTCATTTGCTGAATATACACCATTTAAATTTTCTCCGGGGATACCCATAAATTTAGGTGAACCGGCACCGATACCGATGAAAATAGCATTATAGCCTTGAGCAAAGAGCTCAGAGATAGTCAATGTCTTGCCAACAACATAATTTAGTTTAAGTTCTACTCCAAGACTTTGCACATAAGCAACTTCCTGTTCAACAATTTTCTTAGGTAAACGAAATTCGGGAATACCGTAAACAAGAACACCACCGGGTTTATGTAAGGCTTCAAAAATGGTTACCGGATAGCCCATTTTTGCTAAATCTCCAGCACAGGTTAAACCGGCTGGACCGCTGCCAATTACAGCGATTTTGAAAGACGACGGCTTGGGTGACTGGGTGACTGGGTGACTGGGTGACTGGGCAAGTTCAAAGTCGGCAGCAAATCTTTCTAAACGACCAATACCTACTGGTTCATATTTTTTTGCTAAGACGCAAACTTTTTCACATTGTTCTTCCTGTGGACAAACCCGACCGCAGATTCCCGGTAAATTATTTTTCTCTTTAATTTTTCTTATTGCCCCAAGATAATCTTTCTCCTGAATCTTTTTAATAAATGCCGGGATATCAATCTCTACCGGACAGCCGGGCACACAAGAAGGTTTTTTACACAAAAGACAACGGCTTGCTTCCTCAAGGGCTTGCTCTTCCGTATAACCTAAAGCAACTTCCTGAAAATTTTTTCTTCTTAGTTCCGCTGGCTGTCGAGGAATAGGTATTTTTTTCGGTATAATTCTTTTTTCCATTTTGAATCACTAATTTACACGAATAAAAAATCGCGAATGTTCACGAATAAGTCATTCGTGATAATTCGTGTAGTTAATTCGTGTCCATTTGTGTTAAAGATATTTGTTCTTCTTCAAGGAATCTTTTATTCCTAAGGATAAGTAAATCCCAATTGACCAAATGTCCGTCAAATTCCGGACCATCAACACAAGCAAATTTCGTTTCTCCGCCAACTTCTACTCTACAGGAACCACACATACCGGTTCCGTCAACCATAATTGGATTCAAACAAACTATTGTTTTTATATTGTAAGGACGGGTAACTTCAACAACTACTTTCATCATTGGGACAGGGCCAATGGCGTAGACTAAATCTGGCAGATTGGTGGATTGGTGGATAGGTGGATAGGTTAAAATCTTTCGAAGGATGTCGGAGACGAAACCTTTTTCACCATAACTACCGTCATCGGTAGTGACATATAACTGATTGCAGACTTTACGCATTTCTTTCTCTAAAATAACCAATTCTTTAGTCCGTGCACCAATGATACCGATTACTTGGTTACCTACCGAACGATACGCTTTGGCTACGGGAAGGATTTCGGCTACACCGACCCCACCACCAATGGCAATCACTGTGCCGTATTTCTTAATTTCGGTTGGGTGTCCTAACGGACCAATTAAGTCTAAAATACTTTCTCCAATTTTAAGTTCGCCTAATTTTTTCGTTGTTCTACCAATTTCTTGAAAAATCAGAGTAATTGTTCCTTTTCTAATATCTTTCTCTACTACCGTTAAAGGTATCCGTTCGCCCGATTCGTCAACCCTTAAGACTATGAATTGTCCGGGGAGTATTTTTTTAGCAATTTCTTTTGCTTCAATTTTTATTCTTTTAATACCTGGCGCTAACTCGTTCTTATTAACAATCTTAAACATATTTCTATTTCACCCTCACCCCTGCCCTCTCCCCTAGAGGGTCGCTGAGCGACGAAAAGGAGCTCGTGTCTTGCGACGGGCGAAGCCCTGGAGGATTAAGGTGAGGGGTCATTCTAAGATTTCAATTTCTCCTGGGTGATGGAGAATAATTTCAAATGCGTGCTGATATTCACAAATTAGCCCGCTAAAACGCACCTTTTTATTCAGATAATTTTTTTCTAAAGAAACTCCTTCTTTCTCAAAAATCGGGAGGTCGTTTTTGTTAATTATAATCCGGGCATTCTCTTCAGAACCATTATTCAGATTCAAACTAAAAAGTTTACCTTTATCTTCAATTTTGGTAATTCTGCCTTCAATTATTTTTATTTTTCCGGAGTATTTTCTTACTTCCCGCGGGGAGATTGCCTGTAAGCCGGCTATTGACCAAAAACCACGTTTGTTCTCTTTTGCTTCTTTAAACATTTTTAAGAATAAATCGGTGTGTTTAATATTCGGCATCCGGACATCAAATAAGGCGTAACCCTGCCGAAGTATTTCCCCATTAACCATCAAGTTGTCAACATAAACATAAGCAAGGAGACGATTGTATACATCTCTCTTCTCCAAATCATATTCAAGTTTTATCTTTTTCCCCTTAACCAGGAGTGAATTCAATTTTTTTGCTTCTTCAGCAAGAGGTTGGGGGTGATATACCCAGGAATCACCTTTCCGCCAGCGTAACTCCGGAGTATCAATCCCAAGATAGCGCACAATTTCGCCATTAGAAAGTTTGATTGTATCTCCGTCAAACACTTCTTCAACAAAAAATTCTTCTTCAGGAAAGACCGAGAAAGAAAAAATTGAAATGAATAAAATTAACCAGGGGAAAGGAATAAAAACTTTCTTCATTTTGTGGGACCCTTCACTGTGTTCAGGGTGACACTGTTGATTTTGGCAACAGTGTCATTTTAAATAATTTTATCTTCTCTGTCAAACCTCGTCAGAAATTTGACAAAA
>CAZRHN010000007.1:0-18021 GCA_964599925.1 uncultured bacterium | reverse complement strand
GTCATTTTAAATAATTTTATCTTCTCTGTCAAACCTCGTCAGAAATTTGACAAAAAGCATAAATTAAAGTAAAATTAGAAAAGTGAAAAAGATTAAACTTGGAAGTTTGTTATTTGCTCTCGGGGTAAGTTTCCTTGTCTTCGGGTTATATTATTTCGGTTATTTAAGAGTTTGGGAATACAAAACTCTTGATTTTCGTTTTAACCTACGCGGGCAAAGAAACATTTCCGACAGGGTTGTAATTATTGACATTGATGAAGATTCAATCCAGAATGTCGGTCGCTGGGCTTGGCCAAGAAAAATACATGCCTATTTGATTGATTATTTGACCAGTGCGGGTGCAAGAACAATCGTCTTTGATTTACTCTTTGTTGACCCTGACCGTAATGACCCCGAAAGTGATGAAATTTTAATTCAAACAACAAAAAAAGCGGGACGGGTCATCCATAATTTTTTCTTTGAAAACACTCCTCGGGGGTTACAGGTATTTTTTCCTTTACCCAAGTTAAAAAAAACAGCGGCAGGCCTCGGTTTTGCTAATGTCTTCCCTGAACTCGACGGTGTGGTAAGGAAATTACCGGTGGTATGGAAATTTGACCAAGAAATTTACCCTCACCTTTCAATTGCCGGAAGTGCAAATTATCTTGGGCTCTCCTGGCAAGAAATAGTTAGGAAATTGCCCCTGGATGAAAACGGTGAGTTAACCATAAATTATGCTGGCGGCTATAAAACTTTTCCTTATGTCCCTTACTACAAAATTCTTTACGAGGAAGTGGATAAAGAATTTTTTAAGGATAAAATTGTGATTATTGGAGCAACTTTCACTGGAGTGGGTGACCGTTATCCGACACCAACTTTTCCTTCTTTACCCGGTGTAGAAATCCAAGCAGCGGCAATAGATAATTTTATAGAGAAGAATTATCTTTCTTTGATTCCTAAATCTATTCCTATTGGCTTAATTTTTCTTTTTGGGCTCCTGCTTGGTTTGGCTACACCTCTTCTTAGCCCCTGGGTAGCCACTTTATCAGCAGGAATAATTTTTTTACTATTTTTCTCTTTGACATACCTACTCTTTCGGTATTATAATTTATGTTTGGATTTTGTTGGTCCAGCCTTAGTGGTGCCGCTTACCTCCGGTCCGCTTCTTCTTTATCGGCTGGTCGGCGAGGAGAGAGAAAAAAGACGAATCAGAAAAACTTTTGGACAGTATGTAGCACCGCAGGTGATGGAAGAAATATTATCAAATCCCGATGCAGTGGCGTTAGGTGGAGTAAGAAAAAATTTAACTATCCTCTTCAGCGATATTCGTGGATTTACCAGTATAAGTGAAAAGTTACCAGCGGAAAAAACAGTAGCTTTACTCAATGAATACCTAACCACAATGACCGAGGTAATTTTTCATTACGGTGGGACAGTGGACAAGTTTATCGGTGATGCAATTATGGCTTTTTGGGGAGCACCAATTGCCGTTGACGGGCATGAAAAAAAAGCAATTTTATGTGCTTTAGAAATGTTTAGGGAGTTAAAAAAATTGCAAGATAAATGGCGGAGCGAAGGAAAAGAAATTATTAATATTGGGGTTGGGATTAATACTGGCGAAGTGGTGGTTGGAAATATGGGCTCGCAAATGCGGATGGATTATACAGTAATCGGTGACGCAGTAAATTTAGCGGCAAGAATTGAAGCGCTAAATAAACAATATTCAACTCATATTTTAATTGGCGAAAATACTTACGAGAAAGTAAAAGATTCTGTGGAAACACGCTCTTTAGGCAAAGTCAAAGTTAGCGGCAAAGAAGAATTGGTAGAAGTCCACGAAGTGCTCGGTCCTAAATAAAAAGATGGTAAAAGCGGTTAAGAAAAAAACAATCCAGGATTTATTTTTAGAGAGCAAGTTGCTTGACGAGAAACAACTTGAGCAGGTGCTCGCTGAAATTAAAAAAACTTCTCAACCTTTCCAACAGGTAGTTGTTGATTTAGGATTTGCGAAAAAGAAAGATGCTTTATCCCTCCTTTCCCGAGAATGGAATGTGCAAGGAGTAGATTTAGCGGAAATTCAACTTGACCCTGATGTGGTAAGGATTATCCCTGAGACTACTGCCCGACGGCAACAACTCTTACCTTTTGCTAAAGAAGATAATCTCCTTTCCGTTGCTTTAGTTAATCCAAAAGATTTTTTTGTAATTGAAGATATCCGCTTAAGAACCGGATTTGAGGTCAAACCTTTTGTTGCTTTACCAAAAGATATTCTTGAAGCATTGAATAAAGTTTACGGTAGCGATTTGTTGAGTAAAATCTTATCCCAGGTTAAACCAAGTGAAGAAATCAGCCTGACTACCGAGACCCAGGGGGTAGGTGAGGAAAGGGTCGATATCACTGAAGTGGACGTTAATACACCAGAGGTAGAAAAAATTACTAATGCGATTATTTTAAGTGCAGTTGAACAGGGTGCCTCGGACATCCACATTGAACCTTTTGAAGGTAAAATTTTTACCCGTTATCGGGTTGACGGTGTCCTTCGTGACGCACCGTTTACTATCCCTTATGCTTATAGGTCAGCGATTATTGCTAAAATCAAAATTATGACTCAATCAATGGATATTACGGAAAGAAGAAGGCCTCAGGATGGACGGATCTGTATCACTGCGGGTAACCGTCCGATTGAATTCCGAGTAAACATTGTCCCTACAGTTTATGGTGAATCCTGTGTAATGCGTATCCTTGAACGCACTACGGTAAGAGTTGAATTAGCAAAATTGGGTTTTTTACCGGACACCTTAAAAAAACTTGAAAGTAGTTTAGAAAAACCTTATGGATTAATTTTGGTTTGTGGGCCCACCGGAAGTGGCAAATCAACCACTTTATATGCCGCATTGAATAAAATAAATAAACCGGAAACAAAAATTCTTACCGCGGAAAACCCCGTAGAGTATAATCTTGAAGGCATTGTTCAAGTAAATATTCATCAGGAAATTGGTCTTGATTTCGCTAACGCTCTACGCGCATTCTTACGTCAAGACCCGGATGTGATTATGGTCGGAGAGATACGAGATAAGGAGACGGCAATCATTGCTATGGAAGCGGCGATGACCGGGCATTTAGTTCTTTCCACCATCCATACTAACGATGCACCGTCAGCGGTAGCCCGTTTATCGGAGATGGGTGTTTACCCCTTTCTTATTTCTTCAACTTTAGAATGTGTGCTTGCCCAAAGGTTGGTGCGCCGGGTTTGCCAAAATTGTCGGGCGGAGATCCAACCCGACCCGGATGTAATCAAGGCATTAGAAGGTGTAGGAATTGACCCTAAAACTGCAACTCTATATCGTGGGAAAGGATGTAATGTATGTAAAGGAAGTGGCTATAAAGGGAGAATGGGTATTTATGAACTTCTTTCATTTACTGAGGCGATGCGGGCATTAGTTCTTAAAGAAATTGCCTCTGGACCTATCCGTGAACTTGCAAAAAAAGAAGGGATGTGCCCTTTGTGGGAAGATGGGTTAACCAAAGTAGCGCAAGGTGCTACAACTTTTGAAGAAATATTCCGTGTCTGTCAATAGGTTAGTTTATAGTTAATAGTTGATAGTTGATAGTGACGAAAAAAGATGGAAAGAGAGATTTTAGAGAATTTTTGTGAATTAGCAGAGAGTTTCATTAGTACTTTAGATTTAGACACTTTATTAAAGAGAATAGGTTCTGCTGCCGAACAATTTACTAATGCAGAGGCATCGTCAATTCTTCTCCTTGATGAAGATAAAGAAAGTTTATATTTCAAGACCGCGGGTGGCGAAAAGGGTGGCTTAGTAAAAAAAATGAAAGTGAAAATCGGAGAAGGTATTGCCGGCTGGGTAGCAAAAGAAAGAAAACCGTTAATCGTACAGGATGCCGCCAAAGATGAACGTTTTAAGAAAACTTTTGACCAAACCACCGGTTTTGTTACTAAGTCCATCCTTTGCGTTCCCTTAGTTTTCAATAATGAATTGATTGGGGTGGCGGAGGTATTAAATAAAAAGAACGGTAAAGAATTTGACCAAGCGGATCAAAAGATCTTACAAAATTTATCTAATCTTGCCGCAATTGCGATAAGCAACGCAAAATTCGCTCAAACCCAACGCAATTTTTTTAGCAATATTATTGAAATAATCGCTGCTGCCAGCGAATCAAGAGAACCACGTTTGGCCGGGCATTGTTGGCGAATTGCCAAAAAAACACTTGTTTTAGCCAAGTATTTAGATTTGGAAGAGAAAGAATATCAAAATCTTTATTATGCTGCTTTGCTTCATGATGTCGGTTTTCTTACCCCTGGAGATCGCTCCTTCCGGGATATGAACCATCCGACTACCGGTGCGGAATTGATTCGAGGAATTGATTTTCTTGCCGGTAGCGCTCCGCTCGTTCGGGCTCATCACGAAAATTACGATGGAAGCGGTTATCCGGACAGCCTTAAAGGCGAAGACATACCGTTAGGTGCACGGATTATCGCTTTATTAGAAGGAATTGAAGAAGGACAATTAAATACTGAGGAAATTAAGCGCTTTGCGGGGACAAGGTTTGACCCGAAGATAGTAAAAGTTTACTTAGAAGAATTTGCCAGTGGAGAGTAAAAAATGGAAATGCTTGATATTTTAAAAACTGCAGTAGAAAAAGGGGCAAGCGATATCCATATTGTAATCGGTAAACCACCAATGGTAAGAGTTAAAGGTGAACTAATGCCACTACCCGGTCTGCCGGAACTTACCCCCCAGGAATCAAAAAGATTGATTTATTCTATCCTTTACGATGACCAAAAACAAGCGTTCGAAGAGAAATTGGAATTGGATTGCTCTTTTGCTGTACCCAACTTGGCACGGTTTAGAGTTAACGTCCTCTTAGAAAAGGATGGTGCGGAAGCGGTTTTGCGCGTAATTTCTTCCTTAATTCCAACACCTGAAGAGTTAAATTTCCCCCCAGCAATAGTCCAGTTAGCGGATTTACCACGGGGATTAGTTCTGGTCACCGGTCCGACTGGTTGCGGTAAAACAACGACTTTGGCCTGTTTAATAGATATCGTCAATCGGAAGAGACATGACCATATCCTTACTATTGAAGACCCGGTTGAATTTGTCTACGAACCAAAAAGTTGTATCGTCCGTCAACGTGAAGTCGGCAGCCAGACACATTCTTTCGCTGAAGCGTTAAAACATGCCTTACGTCAGGATCCTGATGTAATCTTAGTAGGTGAAATGCGCGATTTAGAAACAATTTCCTTAGCAATTACCGCTGCTGAAACCGGGCATTTATGTTTCGCTACATTACACACAACTGACGCCGCACAAACTGTTGACCGGATGATTGACGTTTTCCCAGCATCACAACAGCAACAGGTAAGAATACAACTTTCAAATTGTTTGAGGGCAGTGATCTGCCAAGTTCTGCTCCCACGGCTTGATGGTAAAGGACGTATTGCGGCACGTGAAATTATGATTGTTACTCCAGCAATTGCTAATCTTATTCGTGAAGGTAAAACCCATATGATTTACAATGCTATTGAAACCGGTGCTAAGTTTGGTATGATCCCTTTGGATAAAGCGTTGACCGAGTTGGTAAGACAAAATCTGGTAAGTTTAGAAGACGCTGCGGCTAAAGCACATAATCCCGAGGCGGTAAAAAGCGGAAGAACCGGTTACGGAACCTGAAGATGGTGAATTTAGAACAACTTCTACAAGAACTTGTTGAAAAAAATGGGTCAGATTTACACCTTAAACTTGGCCGTCCGCCGGTGTTACGAATCCGTGGCGATTTAGTCCCCATGGATAACGAACAGTTAAAAACCGAGGACATCCAACAGTCAGTTTACTCAGTGACTACACCGGAACAACAAAAGAAACTTACCGAGGAGCGTGAGTTAGATTTCTCATTTGCTGTAAAAACGCTTTCAGCGCGTTTCCGAGGGAACGCATTCTACCAACGAGGTGTCTTAGGTGCGGTGTTCCGGGTAATACCAGCGAAAATACCTACTTTGGATGATCTAAAATTTCCGCCAGTATTGAAAGATATTGCTTCACGACCACAGGGCTTAGTTTTGGTTAGTGGTCCCACCGGATGCGGTAAATCAACAACTTTGGCAGCAATTATTGAGTATATTAACGAAAATTTCCCCAAGCATATTATCACTATTGAGGACCCGTTAGAGTTTGTTCATCAGGATAAAAAAAGCATAATTAACCAGCGCGAAATTGGTATTGATACTTACAGTTTTGCTGGTGCTTTAAAACGTGCCTTAAGGCAGGATCCTGACATAATTTTAGTAGGTGAAATGCGCGACCAGGAAACTATTTCCATTGCGGTTACAGCCGCAGAGACCGGACATTTGGTTCTTTCCACACTACATACTAACGATGCTAAACAAGCAATTGACCGGGTTATTGATACTTTCCCACCCGAAGGACAGCATCAAATTCGTATGCAATTAGCAAATACACTTTTAGCAGTTATCGCACAACGTTTACTTAAACGTGCCGATGGGAAAGGACGTATTGCTACATTGGAAATAATGATTAATTCACCTACAATAAAAAAACTCATTGAAGAAAACAAAACCACTGCAATTAACAAAGCAATGGAAGAGTCGGTCACTTTTTACCAGATGCAAACTTTTAACCAAGCATTGTTCAAGTTATGGAAAGAAAATTTGATTACCCAAGAAGATGCATTAGCAGCTTCACCTAATCCGAACGATTTAAAAATACAATTTGAAACTACAACTTTTGGGCAAACATCTGCCCCGCCAACTCCTTCATCAAAAAGGGCGTAGAAAAACATTATGGGGAACATTAGTACTCGCGAACTTGCCAAGTTGCCACTTTTTGGAGAGCAAGAACCAAATGTGTTAGAATACTTATCTAAGATTGTTGAAGAAAAAGTTCATCCTGCAGGATTTACGATTTTTGCTGAAGGTTCAACAGGCGACGCTTTGTATATTATCATTTCCGGAGAAGTGCTCATTACAAAAATTGTCAATAAGGTAACTGGTGAAACCAAACCTTTAAGTCTATTAGGAAAGGGTGATTTTTTTGGGGAAATGTCTCTTCTTGAAGATAAACCGCGTTTTGCTTCAGCAATTGCTAAAACTGAGGTAAAACTTTTACGTCTGCCAAGGAAGGAATTTGAAAATTTGTTTAATTCAGAACCGCGAGTTGCCCTAAAACAACTTTTTGCTTTAATTAACCAGTTAAGCACGCGCCTTCGTCACACTTCTGAAGAATTGACTCTCCTTTTTGAAATTGGAAGAATTATCGGTTCACAAAGAAATCTGTCAGAAATATGTTCTTTGATTTTAAGACAGTTAAAAGAAGTTATTCCTGGCACTGAGGCAGGTTTTTTTGCTCTTGAAAATGAATTTACTGAAGAATACGAAATTGTTGCTGCCCAAGGGTTGGCAGAAGAATTTCTCAATCCCCTCCCTCCGGAAGATCCGTTAGTCAATTATTTTCTCCAGGGTAAAGAGCACCTACTGGGAAACGATTGGGAGGAAAATTCCCCTGAGGAGAAAGGACGATTTTACATCGGGAAATCAATTTTAGCCGTCCCTTTACTTAGCAAAAATCTCCTTCTCGGTAAACCAAGTAAACTTTTTGGTTTGATCGTTTTACTTAATTATAAAGAAAAAAATGCTTTCCGGAAAGAAGATTTACAACTTCTTTCCGCGGTAGCCAGCCAAGTTGCTTCAACAATCCATATAATTCGCTATCAAGAAGAGGAAAAAGCACGGGAAAGATTGGCCCGAGCACGGGAAAGAATATCATGACCCTTTTTTGGCGAGTATATTTTGCTCATCTTTTAACTGATTTTACTTTTCAGACCGAACAATTGGTAAAATGGAAACGAAAAGAAATTTGGGGTCTTGCCCTCCATGTTTTGATTTTCTTCTTTTTAGGCTCAATTTTAACTATAAGTAGTTTAGGAAAAATCTGGCAGACAAAAATTGGTTTATTTCTCCCTGGCTGGATTTGTTTACTCTTACTCAGTGGAATCCATTTCCTCCTTGACCATGGAAGGGTAAAAATTATTTCTTGGCGGGAGACTAAAATTGATAATTTATATCTATTTCTCCTTGACCAAGTATTTCACTTCGGTTCAATTTATTTTTTAACTCCTTATCTAAAAGAAGTTAAATTAGAGAAATGGATACTCATTGGTTGTCTGGTGATCCTTGCCACACATTTTACAAACATTTTTCTTTATTATTTGGAAAAATCCTTAAAAACAAATTATAAAGAGGAAGTTAAAATTTACACTTTTGAAAAATACTACTCCTTAATTGAACGGTTGTTTATTGTTGCCTGTTTTCTTTTACCCCCTTATTGGTGGCTCGGCATTTTTCTTCTCCTTGGACTTCGTCTCGGGGGAAAGAAAGTTTTCCACTTTAACTTTGGTAATCAAAGTTTTTCTTCTATAAATTTAATCCTCAGTTATTCTTTTGCTATCTTTTGCGGAATTTTAACCCGGATTGTCTATTTTATTTAGTCAAGGGAAGAAAAAAATAGGATATAAACACAATTTATCCACAGATGTGAATAACTTGTGAATAGTGGGAGGTTGTCAGTCATGAATGGCACATTAGAAGAACTATGGGGAACAGTTATCAGCGAAGTAAAAAAGGAAATAGCTGACGAATCTCTTGAACTTTGGTTTCGCCCTTTAAAACCCATCTCTTTAGAAAATGGTATTTTTACTTTGCAGTGTCCGAACAAATTTTTTTCTGATTGGATTGGTCAAAATTATCAAAAGAAAATTGAAGAAATTCTTAGTGGGCGAACCGGGAACGAAATCAAAATTAATTATATAATTGCCCAGAATTTAGAAGAAGCGAGAAAAGAAGAAAAGGAAGTATTAATTCCCGAACCGAGGAAAGAAGAAAGTGTTTTTTCTTCTTCTGAGTTTGACCCACGCTATACTTTTGAAAATTTCATTGTTGGTTCTTCCTCTAACCGCTTTGCCCAGGCAGCCGCTTTCCGGGTGGCTAATGAGCCGGGGAGAGCATTTAACCCCTTGTTTATTTACGGAGGGGTGGGTTTAGGAAAGACCCACCTTTTACATGCAATTGGACACAAATCAAAACAATTATATTCGGCTATTAGAGTTGTTTATGTCACCAGTGAAAGATTTATTACTGAATTTATTGATTCTTTACGTTATGAAAGGTTGTCTGACTTTCGGAATAAATATCGCTATACTAACTGTTTACTTATTGATGATATCCAGTTTTTAATCGGAAAACAAGGTTCTCAAGAGGAATTCTTTTACACTTTCAATACTCTTTACGATTCTCGGAGACAGATTGTAATCACCAGTGACCGCCCTCCACAGGAAATACCTACTCTGCAGGAACGTTTAATTTCGCGCTTTGAATGGGGTGTAGTTGCCGATATCAAACCACCCGAACTTGAAACACGAATTGCAATTTTACGCAAAAAAGCAGAAAATGAAAAACTTTATGTGCCTGACGATGTAATTGGCTATATTGCTGAACAGATACAAACGAACATCCGTCAATTGGAAGGGGCATTAATCCGGGTTGTTGCTTTTGCTTCTCTCCTGGGTACGGAAATTACTGTGGATAAAGCAAAAGAAGTCTTACATGATATTGTTGCCAAAAAAGAAATTACTCAACCAGTTACTATTGAAAAAATACAAAAAGTGGTAGCAAAGCATTTTAATTTAAGTCCAAAAGAGTTGATTTCAAAAAAACGTACCGATGCCGTGGCTTGGCCACGCCAAGTTGCCATGTATTTGGCCCGTAACCTCACTGAATTTTCAACTACAGAAATTGGTGAGGTTTTTGGTGGGCGAGACCATACGACGGTGATGCACGCTTGTGATAAAGTTAAACTTAAATTGTCCGGTGACCCTTATTTTACTGCTTTTGTCAATAAAATAATTGAGCAAGTTAAGTCCCTTTAAAAACAATTTAGTTATCAACCAGTAGAGACTAACTAAGGATAAATTCTTGTGTAAAATGAAGAATAAAACAAATATAGGTGAAGGAGAGTATCTTCAGGGTAAAACTATTCTTAGATTTCTCCATCATATTTACTTTGAATGAATTTATTTTTTCCCTTCAATATAAACAAAAAAATATTTATTCAAAAACTTATCAACATATTCATTTCAATTAATACTGATAATAAAAAAAGAAAAGACTTTTTGTATAAATAATAAGGAGGAAAGACATGAGAATTACCTGTTCCAAACAAAACTTACTTCAGGGAGTAGAAACTGTCCAAATAGCAGTTTCGCCAAAAGTCACTCTACCAATTTTATCTAATTTTCTCCTTGAAACCGAAAAAGATAAAATCAAACTTAGCGGGACTGACTTAGAGGTTGGGATTTGTACTTTTACCCCAGTAGAAATCATCAAACCCGGGAATATTACCATACCGGCAAAGAAATTCCTTGAAATCATTCGTGAGTTACCGGATGAAAAAATTGAAATTAACACAGATGAATCCAATCGAATTACAATTACTTGCGCCCAATCACGCTTCTTAATTAACGGCCTTTCCAAGGAAGATTACCCTCTCTTACCTGAGTTCAAAGAAGATAAAGCAATTAGTTTACCACAAACAACTTTAGAAAAAATGCTCAGGAAAACTTCATTTGCTGTCTCTACTGATGAAACTCGTTATATACTTAATGGTGTATGTCTAATTTTCAATAACACGCAAATTAGAATGGTCGCTACTGATGGGAGACGTTTGGCTTGTATCAGTGAAGAATTGAAAGAAAAACCTTCAATTACCTCCGGTAAAACGATGCAGGTCATAATTCCAACAAAAGCGGCGAACCAACTTATGCATTTGTTAACTGAAAGCGGTGAAGAAATAGTAAAAGTGAGTATTGGAGAAAATCAAATTGGATTTAAAATTAATAACACAATACTTATTTCCCGTTTAATTGAAGGCAATTTCCCAAACTATGAACAGGTTATCCCGAAGAATTATGTTCTTCAATTGAAATTAAATACTAAAGAATTCCTACAAGTGACTAAACGAGTTTCTCTTTTGGTTAGTGATAAAGGTGGCTCGGTAAAATATGACTTGAAAGGAAATATTCTAAGGGTAAGCAGTATCTCCCCGGGTATTGGTGAAGCGGAAGAAAAAATGGTTGCTCAGCCCCGCCCAGAGAATTTGCAATTAGAGATTGCTTTTAATCCGACATATGTCCTTGACGTATTAAAAGTTATTGAGAGTGAGGAAATATATCTTGAACTTACCTCATCGTTAAATCCCGGGGTAATTCGTCCCTCCGGTAAAGAAGATTATCTTTGCGTTTTAATGCCAATGCGTCTGGAATAAGTAATGGTAAAATTGGTCCCAATAAAAGATGTCCTTACCCCCTGTTTAGAAAAATTTACACTGGGAACAGGGACTTATTTAATTTACCAACTCTGGGAAAAGGAAATTGGGAAACTTTCCCCGCACAGTCGTCTTTTAGGAATAAAAAAGGGTTATTTAGAGGTGGAAGTTAATTCCCCGGTAGCCTTACAAGAATTTTTTCTCAGGAAAGAAGAGATTATTCAACGGTTAAATAAAAAAATTGGCGAAAAAATAATTAAGGATATGCGTTTCCATCTTGCAAAAAAATAAGGTCGCCTCATCGGTGACCCGCCGAAGAGGCGGGGGAGGTGAATAAGTATGCCTGAAGAAATCTATGATGCCTCAAAGATACAGGTTCTGGAGGGGTTAGAAGCTGTCCGTAAGCGACCAGCGATGTATATTGGCACAACTGGTGCAAGCGGGTTACACCATCTTGTTTATGAGGCGGTAGATAACTCAATTGACGAAGTTCTTGCCGGATATTGTAAAAATATTGATGTGATTGTTCATCCAGATAACGCGGTAACTGTGCTTGATGACGGACGGGGTATACCGGTTGACCCGATTAAAGAAGTTAAAGACCCTAAACTTAAAGGGAAACCCGCTCTGGAAGTGGTAATGACTACCCTCCATTCCGGTGGTAAATTTGACCGTAAAGTTTATAAGGTTTCCGGTGGGCTTCACGGTGTAGGTATCTCGGTGGTTAATGCTTTGTCCGAGTTCCTGGAAGTTGAAGTTTATCGCGAGGGCAAAGTTTATTTCCAGCGTTACGAATACGGTAAACCAGTAACGAGTTTAAAAGTTACCGGGAAAACTGATGATACAGGGACCAAGGTTACCTTTTTAGCCGACAAAAAAACTTTTGAAAATATTAATTTTAGTTTTGAAACCTTATCCAACCGTTTACGTGAACTCGCTTTCCTCAATGCCGGCACGCGGATTACCCTCATTGATGAACGCGAAGATAAAGAACATACTTTCTGCTATGAAGGAGGAGTTGTTTCTTTTGTGCAGTTTTTGAATACCAATAAGAATGTAATTCATCCGAAGCCCATCTATTTTTCTAAAGAAAAAGATGAAACTAATGTAGAGACTGCCTTACAGTATAATGACGGTTATGCAGAACAGGTTTTTTCTTTTGCTAATAACATCCATACCGCTGAAGGTGGCACCCATTTATCCGGTTTCCGTTCCGCATTAACCCGGGTAATTAACGATTATGTAAAAAAGAAGGAACTACTTAAAGGTAAAGAAATTGATTTAACCGGTGAAGATGTCCGCGAAGGACTTACTGCGGTAATCAGCGTAAAATTGCATGACCCGCAATTTGAAGGACAAACCAAAGCAAAACTTGGCAATTCCGAAATAGAAGGGATTGTCAAATCTGTTTTTGGTGACTGCCTTTCTGCCTTTTTTGAAGAAAATCCAGCGGTAGCCGGTAAAATTGTAGAAAAGGTAGTCAATGCCGCTGAAGCACGGGAGGCGGCAAGAAAGGCGCGTGAACTTACCCGTCGCAAAGGCGCTCTTGACACCGCATCTCTACCGGGTAAACTTGCCGACTGTTCCGAGCGCGACCCGGCAAAGGCGGAACTCTATCTCGTAGAAGGTGAATCCGCCGGGGGTAGTGCCAAGCAGGCCCGGGACCGCGGTTTCCAGGCAATTCTCCCCTTAAAGGGTAAAATTATTAATGTAGAGAAAGCACGTTTGATGAAAGTTCTTACTAACGAAGAAATTCGCACCCTGATTACCGCGGTTGGCACCGGAATTGGACAGGAGGAGTTTGACCTAACAAAACTTAGATATTATAAAATCATCATTATGACCGATGCGGATATTGATGGCGCCCATATTCGCACTTTGCTTTTGACTTTTTTCTACCGCCAGATGCAGCCTTTGATTGAAAATGGATACATTTATATTGCCTGTCCGCCACTCTATAAAGTAAAAAAAGGAAAAAAAGAGTTTTATTTGGAAACCGAAGACCAACTTGACCGTTATCTTTTTGAAGAAGGATTGAGCGGGGTAAATTTAACTAAATGGTCGCCTCAACGGCGACCTGCCGAAGAGGCATGGAGTGATAATCGAAAAATATACGAATTTGAAGATAAAGAATTGAAAAATATTCTTGCCTGGTTAATTGAAATTGAAAGCTTAAGAAAAAAACTTTTGAAGAAAGGTATTACCTGGGATGAATATCTTAAATTGCGTAAAGTAAAATTGCCCCTTTATCGGATTGATACTGCTACCGGTCCGCAATACATTTATACGGATAAAGAATGGAAAAAATTTAAAGCCGAATATTTGAAGAAAAAGAAAGAATTGATGCCTGAAAAAGAAGAAATCACTTCTGCAGAAGAAATAATGGGTCCCGAGGTGAAAGATTTGTGGGAACTTTCCAAATTAGAAGAATTAGTGAAAAGATTAAGTGAGGTTGATTTTGACTTAGGATTTGCAGAGAAAGAAAAGTTTATTTATCGTTTAGGCGTAAATAACGAGTTTTTAGAAATTAGAGATTTTCTGGATTTAACTACTAAAGTTAAGGATTTGGGTTTACGCGGGACAACGATTCAGCGCTATAAAGGACTGGGTGAAATGAACCCGGAGCAACTCTGGGAAACGACAATGGACCCCCAAAAGCGTAAACTTCTTCAAGTAAAACTTGAAGATGCAGTTGCTGTTGACCGCATTTTTACCACCTTAATGGGTGACGCAGTTGAACCCCGAAGAATTTTTATTGAAACTCACGCCTTAGAAGTAAAAAATTTAGATATTTAAAAAGATGGTAGAAGTAGTAGAAAAAATTTATCCCCGTGATATTGAGGATGAAATGAAGACCTCCTACATTGATTACGCGATGAGCGTAATTGTAGGAAGGGCACTTCCTGATGTGCGGGATGGTTTGAAACCAGTCCACCGGCGGATTCTTTATACGATGAAGGAGATGGGTTTGGGTCCGCGTTCACCGTTTAAAAAATCCGCCCGTGTAGTTGGAGATGTCCTCGGGAAATATCATCCGCACGGTGATATGGCAGTTTACGATGCCTTGGTGCGGATGGTGCAGGATTTTTCCTTACGCTATACGCTTGTTGATGGCCAGGGTAATTTTGGTTCAGTTGATGGTGACCCGCCGGCAGCGATGCGTTATTCCGAAGTGCGTTTAAACCAGATTGCTGAGGAGATTCTTGCTGATATTGATAAAAATACGGTTGATTTCGGACCGAACTATGATGGTTCCCTAACCGAACCTTTGGTTTTACCGGCAAAATTTCCTAATCTTTTAGTTAATGGTTCATCAGGTATTGCGGTCGGTATGGCGACCAATATCCCGCCGCATAATTTAGGTGAAATTGTTGACGGTTTGATGGCTCTGATTGATAATCCAGAGATTGAAATTTCTGAACTTTCCAAAATTATTAAAGGTCCTGATTTCCCTACCGCAGGTATTGTTTGTGGTCGCCAGGGAATTAAGGACTACTTTGCTACGGGCAGAGGTTCATTTAGAATTCGGGCAAAAGCCGAAATTGAAGAAATGAAAGGCGGTAGACAGGCAATAATTGTGCGGGAGATACCTTACCAGGTGAATAAAGCGCAACTCTTGGAGACAACAGCTGACTTAATTCGCCAGAAAAAAATTGAAGATATTTCTGATCTCCGTGACGAATCTGACCGTGAAGGAATTCGGGTGGTAATTGAAATTAAACGTGACGGTAATGCCCAGATTGTCTTAAATCAACTTTTTAAACACACCCAACTTGAAATTTCTTTTGGGGTGATTATGCTTGCCCTGGTTAATGGGCGCCCACGTGTCCTTAACCTCAAAGAGGCTTTAAATGAATATCTTTCTCATTGTAAAATTGTTGTTTTTCGCAGGACACAGTTTGAACTGGATAAAGCGGATAAACGTGCCCATATCTTAGAAGGGTTAAAAATTGCCCTTGATAACCTGAATAAAGTGATAAAGATTATTAAGGAATCTAAAGATGTGGATACGGCAAGGCAGGCACTAATGGATAATTTTGGATTGACCAAAGTCCAGGCACAGGCAATCTTAGATATGAAATTGCAACAGTTGACTGGCTTGGAAAGGAAAAAGATTGAAGAAGAATATCTTGAATTAATTAAAACAATTGAAAAATTGAAATTAATCCTTGCCGACCCCAAAAAAATATTGAATCTGATTAAAGAAGAATTGTTTGAGTTAAAAAATAAATATGCTGATGACCGTAAAACAAAAATTGTTGGTCAGGTTGTTGAGTTAGAGATTGAAGATTTAATTCCCGAAGAAGAAGTCGTGGTTACTGTATCCCATGCGGGTTATGTGAAAAGACTACCGGTGACTACTTATCGGGCACAACGCCGGGGAGGTAAAGGTGTAACCGGGGTAACCACCCGTGAAGAAGATTTTGCAGAAAATCTTTTTGTTACTAATACCCATGCCTATTTTCTTCTTTTTACGAGCAGGGGGCGGGTTTATTGGATTAGAACTTATGAAATTCCGGAAGCAAGTCGTATTTCTAAAGGGAAAGCAATTGTTAATCTGGTGCAACTTTCTTCAGCGGAAGAAAAAATTACTGCCGCAATACCCATACGTTCTTTTGAAGAAGAAAAAGAGACCTACCTTCTGATGTGCACCCGTCAAGGGACGGTGAAAAAAACGCCGCTTTCTGAATATGCTAATCCGCGTAAAGGAGGAATTATTGGTATTGGTTTGAAATCTGGCGACTCTTTAGTTGAGGTTAAACATACTGACGGTAAGCAAGAAGTAGTGATTGCTACAAAACAGGGTATGGCAATCAGGTTTAAAGAAGAAGAAATTCGTTCAATGGGACGCGCCGCAAAAGGTGTAAGGGGGATTCGCCTGAACAAACCGGATGAAGTTGTCGGTATGGAGACAGTTTTGCCTGAAGACACTTTTCTCACTGCTACTGAAAACGGCTACGGGAAAAGAACCGAAGTAGGTAAATACCGTTTGCAATCACGCGGTGGTAAAGGAGTAATCAACATTAAAACTACCGAAAGAAACGGGTTAGTCGTGGGGATAAAAAAAGCAAAAGAAGACGATGATTTGATGTTGATGACCGAAAAAGGAATGACTATTCGTCTGCCGGTGAAAGGTGTCTCGGTGATTGGACGCAATGTTCAAGGGGTAAGACTCTTGCGTCTTGAAGAAGGGGATAAACTCGCAGCAATTGCCTATATTGTTAAAGAAGAAGAAAACACGAATGAACACGAATAAAAAAATTCGCGCGAATATTCTCGAATAAACTACCCCTCACCCTATCACCCTAATCCTCTCCCCATTGGGGAGAGGATGAAAGGTGAGGGGGAAATTCGTGTAAATTCGTGAAATAAAAATTCGTAAATATTCGTGAATAAAAATTCGCGTAAATTCGTGACCATAGAACATACTGCCGATATTGGAATCACAGTTTATGGAAAAAGTTTGGAGGAACTTTTTGAGAATTCTGCTTACGGAATGTTCTCCCAGATGACTGACATAAAGAAAGTTAACCCGGAAGATAAGGTTGAGGTTCAGGTTGAGGGATACGACAAGGAAAGTTTATTAGTTAACTGGTTGAATGAATTACTCTATCTATCTACCACTCGCAAAATACTTTTCTCAGAATTCAAGTTAAGAAAAATTCGCAATAATTCGCTTTCTGCTGAAATTCGCGGCGAAAAAATTAACCCTAAAAAACATTTTCTCCATTTAGAAATCAAAGCCGCAACTTACCATAATCTAAAAATTACAAAAACCAAAAAAGGTTACCAAACGACAATAATCTTTGATGTCTAATTAGTTTACAGTTGATAAGTTGATATGTTTATAAGTTAATAAGTTCATAACAACCGCTGATGTCTAAGAGACATTGGCGGTTTTTTATTTGCAAAAAGAGAAAATTTATTATAAAATTTTTAATTGTTCCCCTCACTCATCCCTCTCCCTCAAGGGGAGAGGAGTAAGGTGAGGGTGAAAATAAAGGATAAAAGATGGAACTAAAAAAAATTGATAATTGGCGTTGGCTTTTACCGAAAACTGGTGGCATGCGTACTGAGGGGTTGATTTATGCTTCAGAGAAAATGCTTAAACATATTGAGGAAGATAAAACCCCGAATCAGGTGGCAAATGTTGCTTATCTTCCCGGAATAGTCGGTAAATCTATGGCAATGCCCGATATTCATTGGGGTTACGGGTTCCCAATTGGTGGTGTTGCCGGTATGGACTACGATACCGGGGTAATCTCACCCGGGGGGATTGGTTATGACATCAACTGTGGGGTCAGACTTTTAAGGACAAATTTGACTAAGAAAGATATTGAAGGTAAACTCCCTGCTCTTGTTTCTTCGCTTTTTGCGAATATTCCTTCCGGTGTTGGCTCAACCGGGAAAATCAATATCTCCCGACAGGAAGTAATGCAGGTTTTAAATCAAGGAGCAAAATGGGCGGTATCGCGTGGTTTCGGCACTCCCGAGGATTTATTGCATACCGAAGAACAAGGTTCTTTTGCCGCCGCTGATGCTACAAAAGTTAGTCAAAGAGCGCTTGAACGGGGCAGAGAACAATTAGGGACACTTGGTGCCGGGAATCATTTCCTTGAAATCCAGATAGTAGAAGAAATTTATGACCCAAAGGTAGCACAAACTTTTGGTCTCTTTAAAGACCAGG
>CAZRHN010000006.1:22877-24854 GCA_964599925.1 uncultured bacterium | reverse complement strand
TGAGAAAATTATTCAGGATTTAGTTAATACTTCAGAAAAGAAACGCTTTGAAATCGTAAACAACAAAATCAGGGCAACTTACGGACACAGTATCAATATTGACTTGAACTTGCCAGAAATAACTCCACCGGAATTTTTATACCACGGCACTTCAAAGGAAACGTTGGAAGAAATAAGAAAAAATGGTCTTCAGCCGATGGGAAGACAATATGTGCATTTAAGTCAAACAAAGGAAGAAGCATATCAAGTTGGCTTACGTAGAGACGAAAAACCAATTATTTTAAAAATCAAAGCCAAGGAAGCTTATCTTGAGGGGATTAAGTTTTTTAAAGCAGATAAAATTTACTTAGTAAAAGAAATACTGGCAAGATTTATAGAATTAGGGAAAGAGGCAGAATGAAAATAATTCTTGTTTCTAATTTTGCTTTTTCTCTAATTTTTTGCTAAAATTATTTTTAGGAAAATGTATTATGTTTATGTATTAAAAAGTTTAAAAGACCACAAACTTTATATTGGTAGCGCAAGTGATTTAAAGAAAAGAATAGAGGCACATAATTCCGGTGCTGTTCCGGCAACAAAGAGCCGTTATCCATTCAAACTTGTTTTTTATGAAGCGTTTCTAAGTAAGACCGATGCACTCTGTGATGAGAAATTCTTTAAGACCGGTTATGGTAGGGAAGTTTTGAAAGAAAAAATTAAAGGTTCTTTATTGTGATTATTGTTAAAGGTGTGGCCACCTCGTTGTTAGTTCGCCGACTACCTCATCGGTAGTCTGCCGAAGAGGCAGAAGAGGCAGGAGAGGTCGCCTAGAGGCCGAGGGCGGCGGTTTGCTAAACCGCTATACCGTTGAAAAGCGGTATCGTGGGTTCGAATCCCACCCTCTCCGTTTGTTCTTTGGTGGGATTCGAACAAGGGGGTTATAGGGGGAATGAGAAAGGCCACCTATGCCTTCGGGGTAACAGTTCCGACGTTACGTCGGAACGCCATAGGGGTGGAACCCCTTTGGAGAGCGAAGCGAGTGAGATTCCCACCCTCTCCGAACGGAGTGAGGAGAGAGCGACACAACTGCTTGTGTCGTGTGGGGGATTCGAAGACCGCAGCGATGTGCGAGTTATCCGACGAAAGTCGGATAGGCGAGCACTGCGAGGGGCGGCTTGCGAGAAATTTCCGTCAGGAAATTTACTTGTAGGCGATTCCCACCATCTCCGTCATAAATTTTTGCTCGAGCAAAAATTTATCTCTAAATACTAATTACTCACACAAACTGCAAATATTCTTACCTAATTGTCTTGTCACTCGTTTGTTAAAAAATTCCTTTAAAAAATTTTTTTGACTTGCAGAATTTTTTTTATTATAATTTTTTTTCAAATGAAAATATTCGTATCATTCGAATCCGTCATTCGTGACATTCGTGAATAAAAAAATGCGTGTTGGTTTAACCTACGATTTGAAAACTGATTACGAACTTAAACCCGGTGAGCCGGTAGATAAGTATGCCGAATTTGACAAAGAGGAAACAATTGCGGTAATTGAAAATGCTTTAAAAGAAGAAGGTCACGAAGTTATTCGCATTGGTAATGGCAAAAAATTGATTGATTTTCTCGTTGTAAAAAAAGAAAAAATAGATATCATTTTTAATATTGCTGAAGGGATAAATTTTCGTTCCCGTGAAGCGCAGGTTCCGGCAATACTTGATTTGCTTGGAATTCCCTATGTGGGCAGTGACCCTTTAACCCAAACGATTACCTTAGACAAAGTGATGGCAAAAAAAATTATTGCCTATCATGGTCTACCAACACCAAAATTTATCTTAGTTAACGAGATTCCCGATTTAAAAAATTTTAATTTACCATTTCCGGTAATTGTTAAATTGCGCTACGAAGGAACATCAAAAGGTTTAGATAAAAATGCACTGGTGAATAATTTCACAAAGTTGAAAGAACGCGTAGAGTGGGTAATCAAAACTTATCACCAGCC
>CAZRHN010000006.1:0-22777 GCA_964599925.1 uncultured bacterium | reverse complement strand
AATGTTACCAAGTTTTAGAATGTCGTGATTTTGGAAGAATTGATATTCGTTGTGACGAGAATGACAACCCTTATTTTTTGGAATGTAATCCTTTACCTTCGCTTGCCTTAGTTGATATCTGGCCAATTGTTGCTCACCAAACCGGACTCACCTATAATCAGATGATTAACAAAATCCTTTCCTCCGCTTTAAACCGTTACAATCTCAAATAAAAAATTTTTAAAAAAGTGCTTGACAAGATTTTTACCCCTTTGTATAATTGATAGCAAAAGAAAAATCTTTTTGGTAAAAAAAGGAAAAATCTGGCAAAAGAAAATTTTTTAAAAATACTTGACAAAATTTAACACTGCTCGTATAATAAAAACACAAAATAAGAAAAGGTGATAAAAAATGGTAGAAGAGGAAAAAAAGCCTAAAGAGATAATGGACGTAAGAGAACTTGCTCAATATCTTGGGATTGGTAAATCAAAAATTTATGCTTTAATCCGACATAAAAAAATTCCTGCTTCCCGTATCGGAAGACAATACCGTTTTTCTAAAGATGTAATTGATGCCTGGCTTAAAGAAAGAATCATTACTAAAAAAGAAGAACCGCAAATGCGTCTGTTTAAGGAAAAAGAAGAGACAGCTCTAAAAAAAGAAAAAGGAGGAGAAAGTTCTCCTGAAATTTCAGGAGAAGAAAAAGATGAAAGAATCAAGTAGTACTGCTGTATCTGATAGTACTGCTCTATCCGATGATAGGTGTGTTGTAATTCAAGAAAAAGTCGCCGACGCTGCCTACCCCGCCGGAGTGCCCGTTCTCCGTAGTACTACGAAGGATGAAGCTACGAAGGCTGGACGGAGCGAAGAGGCGAAGTGGCAATCCTGGCGGTGGCAATTTCAGAATCGGGTCACTACTTTAGAAGATTTAGAGAAATGGATTAATTTAAGTGTTGAAGAAAAAAGAGCAATAAATTATGTCACTGAACGTTTTCCGATGGCTATCTCACCTCATTTCCTCTCTTTATTAGACAGAGATGATCCGGAATGTCCCTTACGGCAACAAGTTATCCCTTCTTTAGAAGAACTCCGGTTAGGTTCCCATGATTTAGTTGACCCCTGTGGTGAAGATAAGGATATGGTTGTTCCCGGTTTGGTTCATCGGTATCCTGACCGGGTAGTAATATTAATTAATAGCATTTGCGCTGCCTATTGTCGTTTTTGTACCCGGAGGCGTTTAGTAGGGAAAAGGGAGAAAAGTTTAAGCAAAGAAGAATTAGAGCCAATTTATGAATATCTAAAGAAAAATGAAAAAATACGCGATGTATTAATCTCCGGTGGAGATACCCTTTTATTACCAGACGAAAAATTGGACGAGGTATTAAAAAATTTGCGGGCGATTTCTCATCTTGAAATTTTGCGTCTTGGGACACGCTTGCCCGTAACTTTACCCCAAAGAATTACTCCTCAACTTTGTCAAATTTTGAAAAGATATCATCCCCTTTACATCAATATCCATTTCAATCACCCGAAAGAGATATCCTCGGAAACTAAGTTTGCTTGTCAATTATTGGTTGATCATGGCATTCCTCTCGGGAGCCAGACAGTTTTGCTTAAAGGAATTAACGATACACCAAAAATAATGATGAAATTGATGCACGAACTTCTGAAAATACGGGTGCGACCTTATTATATTTATCAGTGTGACCTTGCTGCAGGGACAGAACACTTCCGTACCTCAGTTTCTACAGGAATAAAGATTATCGCTTCTTTAAGAGGTTACACCAGTGGTCTCGCCTGCCCAACCTATGTAATTGATGCTCCTGGTGGCGGCGGTAAGGTGCCGTTCACTCCCGACTATGTGATTTCGCGTTCCCGTAAGGGTATAATTTTCCGTAATTATCAAGGACGTGTTTTTGTTTATCCAGAAAAGAACGGCAACTTGGTGGTGAACCCCGTTAGAAATCCCGAAGAGCTAACCGTGAAGGCGGAACATTCTGGCAAAGAGTTTAAAAGTTCCAAGATTTCTAACGGGGTGAATGGGGAAAACCAAAAGAACTCATCACGGCAGTCGGTTCTAATTAAAGGGAGCAATTGGAGTAAAACCCTTAACGAAGGGAAGGAGGTGAAAAAATACAATGGCTGAGAAAGTAGCGAAAGTAGGAGTAAAAAGAGCGGAAGGTTACCTCTATTATGTGGACAGAAACGGTGACATTTCTCGGGCAAAAATGGCACGTGGCGGAAAAAAGGGTGGTAAACCGGAGAAAGTAGCGAAATGCGGTGTGAAAAAAGCAGCCGGGTATCTTTACTTTGTTGACAAACAGGGTGACATTTCCCGAGCAAAAATGCGCCGTGGTAGAAGGTAGAATTTAACCAATAACTAATAACCAATAACCAATAACTATACTACCCAACCTTCCCAGAAAAGAAAGCCTTTTATTGCTGGAAAAAACAAAATTGGAAATCCAGAAAAAGGCTTTCTTTTTTTATCTTGGGTTGACCCCCCTGTAATAGAAATTGAAAATTTAAAATGAAAAATTAAAAATTGTTCAGAAACTGAGTAGCGGAAACCTCAGTTCTCACAATTAAGTTTTCATAATTTTTGCATTTTTAATTTTGCTCTGAAAGGGGCGGGGTTGACATAAATTTTTCTATTTAGTAAAATGTTTACACGATGCTTATTGACCAATTTGACCGAGAAATCGATTATCTAAGAATTTCCGTAACTGACCGTTGCAACCTGCATTGTATTTATTGCGTGGGAAGAAAAATTTCTTTTTATCCACGGCAAGAAATTCTTACCTACGAAGAAATCTTTGAAATAATCAAAATTGCCCAAGAACTTGGAATAAAGAAATTTAGAATTACCGGTGGCGAACCTTTATTGCGGAGTGGATTGCTGAATTTCCTAAAAAAATTAGCGAATGCAAAAATAAACTATTCCTTGACCACTAACGGTCTACTTCTCAAGAAATATGCAAAAGACTTAAGGCAGGTTGGTCTTGAAAGTATAAATATCAGTCTGGATACTCTTGAGAAAAACAAATTTGCGAAAATTACTGGCGAGGACATTTTGCCTGAAATCTTTAGAGGGATTGATGAGGTAGAAAAAGTTGGATTTTCGCCAATAAAAATTAATGTAGTAGTAATGAATGGAATAAACGAAAATGAAATTGAAAATTTCATTACTTTCTTTGGTCAAAGAAAAAATTTTCTTATTCGTTTTATTGAATATATGCCTTTTGAGAGAAGTGCCTCTGATTATTTTTTCCCTTTGAGCGGAATTGAGGAAAAAATAAAAATTAATCCTCAAACATTTACTAAAACCAAAATTGAGGGAGCTGGACCAGCGAGATATTATCAAATTGGACAGACACTCGTGGGTTTTATTACCCCCCGTAGCCAACCTTTCTGTCACTACTGTAACCGTTTAAGGTTAACTTCCGATGGGAAATTGAAGCCATGCCTTGTTTCTCCAATAAGTTATGATTTAAAAGAAATTCTCCGTGCCTCTTCGGCCATGCCTCCTCGGCAGGTCGCCGAAGAGGAGACAGGTTACCGTAGAGGTGACCGCTCTTCTGCAAACCAAGAAAGCAACAAGTCTATTTCTCAGGAGATAAAAAGAATATTTAAGCAAGCGGTCCAGACAAAACCGGAAGGACATAATTTTCATTTTTTGGGTGAAATGATAAAAATAGGAGGATGAGGTTAGTTAGTGAATTGGTGAATTAGTTAATTAGTGAATTGGCAGGATGAAGAAAAAATTAAGTCATTTTGATAAAAGAGGGAAGGCAAGAATGGTAGATGTGAGCGGGAAAGAAGAAACTCTTCGGGAAGCAACTGCGAGCGCAACTGTATTGATGAAAAAAGAAACCTTAAATTTAATTAAGAAAAATAAATTAACCAAAGGTGATTGTCTTGGAGTAGCGAAAATTGCTGGAATTTTAGCGGCAAAAAAAGTTTCCGAACTTATCCCTCTTACCCATCCATTAAAAATTAGTCATTGTGACCTTGAATTCATAACCGCAGATTATCCCAATATTACATCGGGACAGATTACGCAGAGAAAAAATCTAAGTGCAATCAGGATTGTGGCAACAGTGAAGACCAGAGATGTTACGGGGGTAGAGATGGAAGCACTTACTGCGGTAGCAATTGCTGGGTTGACTATCTACGATATGGTAAAGGCGGTAGATAAAAGAGTAATAATTACCGACATTTGTCTTTTGGAAAAGAAGGGAGGGAAAAGTGGTTGCTGGAAAAGAGATTAAATTTTTCCATGGACGATTAAAAAAGGGGATAGAGCGCTTAGCCAGAGAATATCTTTCCTGTCTTGAAGAAGATGAACGGATTTTTGAAATTGACCTGAGCGTAGTAAAAACACATTCGCTAATGTTGAATAAACAGGGTTATCTTTCAAAAAACGAATTGGAGAAGATTTTATCCGCATTAGAAAAACTGAAACGGGACTGGCGGGAGGGGAAACTTAAGAAATTGTTTTCCAAAGCAAATCGGGAGTTTACTGATATTCACCCTTTTATTGAGCAGTATCTCATTGATACCTGTGGCATAGAAATTGGGGGAAAAGTCAATCTTGGACGGAGTCGTAATGACCAGGTTGTCACCGATTTGCGGATTTATCTCCGGGAAGAAATTTTAGAAATCGGACAATCACTAATTGATTTTATTCAATCGCTGTTGATTCTGGTGACCCGGCACTACGAAACTGTCTTCCCTGGGTATACTCATCGTCAACCAGCACAGGTTACTACTTACGCCCATTATTTGCTTTCCTATGTGGATATCTTTTTACGCGATTTAGACCGGTTAAAAGAAGTATATTCACGGATAAATCTCAATCCGCTTGGCGCTTCGGCTTTAGCCGGAAGTAGTTTACCTCTTGACCGAGAATATACTAGAAAACTGCTAAATTTTGGGGGTATCTTAGAAAATAGTATTGATGCAGTTTCCAGTCGCGATTTTCTTCTTGAATCAGCAAATGCTTCAGTCCTGATTATGCTTTCTTTAAGCCGAATGGCGAAAGATTTAATCCTTTGGTCAAGTTATGAATTTGGTCTTCTTGAACTTGCTGATGGACTTAGTGATATTTCTACCGCCATGCCTCAGAAAAAAAATCCCTCAATTTTAGAACTGCTTCTCGGGAAGACACATCTTGCAGTTGGTCTACTCAATCATTTATACACTACTCTGGGTGGATTGGAGAGTGGGTATAATCAGGAATTGCAAGAACTTAAATCCTCCCTCTGGAAAATTATTGATTTTACCAGACCTTCAATTAAAATTACGCAAGAAGTTTTCCTGACTTTAAAAATAAATAAAGAACGTATCCGGGAAATCTTAGAAAAAAGTTATCTTACCGCAATTGATTTTGCTGAATTTTTAGTAAAATCTGGATACGTGAGAAATTTCCGGAAAGCACATTTTTTAGTTGGGAATACGGTTAAAGAATTAATTAAAGAAAAAAGATTTTTGTCGCAACTTACACCGGAAGAAATGAGAAAAATAAGTAGAAAAGTTTTAGGGAAAGAAATTTGTTTGACCCAAGATGTAATTAAAAAAGTTACTGATCCGATTCTTGGTGTAAGACAAAGAAAATCACTCGGTGGACCAGCACCGGAAGAAGTGAAAAGAATGTGGAAATTTCGTCAGAAAGAATTGAATATAAAGAAAAAAGATTGGAAAGTTCGCATTTCTAAATTGAAGGATTCATAATTGACCCCGGTATACCCCGCCGTAATCCCCTAATTCGGCAGATCCTATTTTCTTACCACCAAGAAGTGAATCTTGACAAAAAGAGGAAGCGGGTTTATAATTTACCTAAGGATGAATTTCTCGGTAGACCATGACCTATCGGAAAGAAAAGGGATTTACCTTAGCTGAATTGATGGTTGCCGTTAGCATATTGGCAATTTTTTTTCTTGCGGCAATCAGTGCTTTTTTTGGAATTGGTCGGGGTATTTTGATTACTAAGACCCGAACAATTGCTACTACCCTTGCCCAAGAAAAAATTGAATTCTTGAAAAATATTCCTTATTATCGGTTAATTGTAAGCACAGACACTGATTACGACCGAACCTATTATCCACCCGAAACTGACATTGTGGTAGGTGGTACGCAATTTGAACGGCGGGTGTTCGTCCGTAAAGTTAAAGAAAGTGGTGGGAACCTTGTGGAAACTAATGATGACTGCGGATTAAAAAAAATTAAAGCGACTGTCCTCTGGGAAGAAGACGGCGAAGAAAAGACTTTAGAGGTTACTAACCTTTATGAAAATTCCGAACGCAGTGCATCAAGTGCTAAAATTTACGGAACAATCACTACTATCGCCACGGTAGTGATTAACCGTGCCCGAGTGGTAGTTGTGGAAAATCCTTCCTGGGAAGATTATACTCTTGCTGACGGCGAATATTGTATCCGTCTTGCCCCTGGTGATTATAATCTCCGCGTTACCCATCGTGAATATTTTGATACTATTTTTAGTGCTTCTGTCCTGGAATATGAATCGGTAACCGAAAATGCCAGCTTATTTGCTAAAGGCAGAGGTTCGGTTCAGGGTAGAGTCGTTACTCTTAGTTCTCAGGCAGTAAACGGAGGAATAGTTTATTCTAATGATGGATTATCGCCAGCAACAACTACAAACACCAATGGCTACTATTTCATCCAGGATAGTGCTACCGGTACCTGGACTATTTCTGCTGCTTCGGGGACATTGTATGGTGAAGTGAATGTGAATATTGCTCAGGGTGTCCTAACTTCAGCAACAACAATTTTCCTTAATCCCACCGGTACCGATGGGTTCATCTATGGACAAGTGACTCGTTCCGATACCGGCTCGGGCATCGGCAATATTTATATTCAAGCCGGTGCGGGTGGTGTTTATACCGGGAATAATGGATACTACTGGTTAGCGGTCACCCCGGGGTCGTATTATGTCACGGCTAACCCCAATTACGAAAATGCGAATTTTACTACTCAGGCAACCACAGTAACCGTAAGCGCCGTTGGAGAAAAAAAATTGCAAAATTTCGTTCTTCAACCAGCGGGAATGCTTAAAGGACAAACGGTTGTTCCCGGGAATGACCCCTTACCCGATATAATGATTCAGGCAAGTGGTCCAACAACCATTTCTGTAATGAGCGGTCACGATGGGCATTATAGTATGTATGTTCCGCTTGGCACTTACACAATTGAGCCGGTGCTTGATATTCGTGAAGTTTCTGACCCTTCAGAGGTAAGTATAACCCTTAACTCAACAGACCAAGGACAGACAGTAACTATTTCTACCTTTACTATTAAACCGGCTTACGGTACAGTTAAAGGCGTAGTTAAAGAAGAGAATAAACTAATTGAAACCGGTGTGTTGATTATTGCCAGTACTACTACGCTCGCCGGGGACTACCCCCCAACCCTTGATTCAGATTTACGTGAAGGCGGTCTTATTTATTATGGGACAATTAGTCATTCTAACGGTACTTAT
The DNA here is from genome assembly GCA_964599925.1 of uncultured bacterium. Lineage (GTDB taxonomy): Bacteria > Elusimicrobiota > UBA5214 > UBA5214 > UBA5214 > CAZRHN01. The sequence goes on along the minus strand of CAZRHN010000006.1, from coordinate 15,300 downwards.
AGTTTAGAGGTGCGTGGCCAAAGCGATTCAGATACAAGTTATTATGTTTACGCCTGGTATACAAAAATGAGCGTTAGCGGACCGGTGATTAAACGCTCTGACCCTCAATATAAAACAGTTTCTTTACGCGCCTTAGAAGAAAAAACAATAGATTTCACCCAATGGCAATAATAAAAATGTTACAGGTTAAACAAGAAAAAGGTGTAACTCTTGTTGAATTATTGATTGTTGTAGTTATATTAGGTATTTTAGCGTCGGTTGCGGGGAATCTTCTCATTGGAGGGATAAGATTCTGGCGTTTAAGTAGAGCAAGGACAGAAATCCAACGCGATGCACGCACCTGTTTAGATTTAATCCATCGGGAGTTGCGTCAGGCAGAAGCAAGCAGTATTGTCGTGGATAGACTTGACGACCAGCAACCCCCCTGTTCACAAATTTCTTTTACTAAAGTCGTAACCGGGGACGCGATTATTTACTCCCAGGAAGGAGCGAAGTTATCCCGTTCAATTAACGGAACAAAAAATTTTTTAGCCGAAAATTTACGTCATATAACTTTTGTCTACCCACGAACTGATGATGAAAAGATTATTGCGATTTCTCTTTGTTTTGAGAAAGAAACTTATGGCGGGGGAGAAAAATCATTGCATCTCTCAGTGGAAAAAGTGCGGATAATGAACGATTAGATTTAAATTATGAATTATGAGTGATGAATTATGAATGATAAATTGGATTCGGAGAAAGGACAAACATTGTTGGTTGTCCTTGGAATAATGATTATTCTCTTGATTTTTATTCCTGCGCTTGTATATTATGTCCAGCAGGAGGCGAAATGGACAATTAAAGGGAAAAGGACAACAACCGCATTTCATCTTGCTGAGGCGGGGATAGAGCGGGGCTACTGGAAACTGACTGAATCGGATTCCTACTGGGACTTAATCACCAAAGACGAGCAACAAATTGATGGCTATAAAAACGATGTGATTTATTCTGACCTGCCGGGTGGGAAATACAAAATTAATATTTTCAAATCAGGAATTGAGAAGGTAACCATCCGTTCTCAGGGACAGGATGATTCAACCCAGGAAGTAAGAACAATTGAAGCGGTCTATAGCCGCAAAGCAGTTGATGCGGCGATAGACGCTGAAAGCACTGTTGAGTATAGACCCGGCTTAAAAGTACACTGGGGTCCAGTAAAGACTTACACTTCAATTGAGCAAGCACCCCAACAATATTATCCCCGAAAATTTTCTAAAGGGAGAATTGTTGGTCGGGATATTGACCCGACTTCACCCAATAGTGATGAAATAGAATACTGGGCTTTTGATGATGAACTTGGGCAACCGGCAGAAATTAATTTGGCATATTATATTGCTAAGGCAACTTCTTCAAGTGTTCCTCCACCAAGAAAGGCTACCGGTGTCCAGGCAGCAAATGCCTCCCCTTCGGGGAGTGGATATTTCACCGAAAGTGTAAAATTCAGACAACCTGGCGCCGGGGGTGGTGCTTATACTTTTACCAGTTCAACTTCAGTAATTTTTGTTAATGGCAATGCGGACATGGAAGTAAACACATGGTTAGATGTAGAAGCCCTTATTGTTACCGGTAATGTTGACTTCAATGCAAGAAGTAGTTCTTACGCGGCGACTATACCGGAAAATGCGTCCGAAGAGTATCAACATCCCGAGGCCCTTGCCACTTGGGCGACATTCCCGGGTAACGGTCAGCCCTACGCAGTTACCAATTGTGGTATGCACGGCTTCCTTTATGTTGGTGGCGATCTAAAAGATGCTGCCGGGGGCGGGAAAATAGTCGGTGTAATAAGAGTTAAAGGTGAATTGCAATCCAATACTTTCACAATTTATTTTGACCAGAATAGTGCAGAAAGAATTGAAACCCAGCGTTCCTCAATTGAACGCGATTCTTGGCGAGAAGTGTATTTGTCCTGGTAAAATAGTCAGATGTTATCAAAATATTCTAAGACAAAGGTGCGGGGTTTACCCCACCCCTTTATTCAGAAAAGTTTCGCTACTTACAAAAACCTTTCTGTGAAACCCAGATACTCTCGGATAAAGGAGCGGGGTTTATTTATAACTTTTGAAGGAATAGATGGCAGTGGGAAGTCAACCCATTCCAAACTGTTAACCGAGTATCTAAGAAAAAAGGGTTACCGGGTAATCCATACTCGTGAACCCGGGGGTGTATCTATCGCTGAATCTTTGAGAAAAATATTACTTCATCCAAAAATAGAAATTTCACCTTACTCTGAACTTCTACTTTACCTTGCCGCAAGAGCACAACATGTTGAAGAGTTAATTCGTCCCAGCCTCACCGGTTACCACCTACACGGTGATAAGCGGTTGCCGTTGGTGGTTATCTGTGAACGGTTTAGTGATGCCACTTCCGCCTATCAGGGGTACGGGCGGGGGATAAGTTTAGAGTTGATAAAAAAATTGGATACAATTGCTACGGGAGGTTTAAAACCGGATTTAACTATTCTTCTTGACTGTCCAGTTCAAAGTTCAAAGTTAAAGGTTAAAAGTTTAAAGACCGACCGTTTAGAAAATGAATCTTTATCATTTCATCAGCGTGTCCGTTGCGGATACCTAAAGTTAGCCAGAAAAGAACCAAAAAGGTTTCGGGTAATCAAAGTTAAAAGAACAATTTCTCAGACTCAAAAAGAAATCCGGCAAATTATTGAACACATTGTTTAAGAAAATGAGTTTCTCAAAAATTGTTGGACAAGAGCGGGTAATTGAAGTTCTTAGACAAATACTAAAGAATAAACGTTTGCCCCAGGTATTGTTGTTTTACGGTCCTTCAGGAGTGGGGAAGCGCACAGTTGCCCTTGAATTAGCCAAAGTACTTAACTGTCAAACGCGGATTACCGTCCCCTCACCCTTCCCTCTCCCCCGAGGGGAGAGGATTAAGGTGAGGGTGGGGATAGACACAGATGTCATCGATGCCTGTGATAATTGTCTTTCCTGCCAGAAAATTGATAAAGGTATACACCCGGATGTAAGAATAGTTCTCCCGGAAAAAGATACGCTCGGGATTGAGCAGATTCGTGAATTAAACCGGGTAACACAATGGAAACCATTTGAAGGAAAGTGGAAAGTTTATATTCTCGAAAAGGCAGAAAAATTAACCCAGGAAGCAGCAAATTCATTTTTAAAAACTTTAGAAGAACCACCACCTAATGTTTTGCTTATTCTACTCAGCGAAAATAAGGATGTTCTTCTTCCCACAATTGTTTCTCGCTCTTGGAGTATTCCTTTTTCCAGTCTCTCTGAGAAAGCAATTGAAGAAATTTTAAAACAAAAAGGAAAAAAATGTTTCTCAGGTCTTAGCCGAAATTTCGCCGGTCGTCTTCAGGAGGCAATTTTTGGTGAAGAAAATATAATTGAAGTTTATAAACCAGTGGAAGAATTTTGGGCAAATTTATCTAATTATACTTATCTCCAAATTCTTAAATTAAGTGAAGATTATGCGCAGACTAAAGAAGGGATTGATAAATTTTTGACTTTGCTTTTACTTTCCGCACGGGCTAAGGGCTACTGGCAGGCAGTTGAATTTGTCCAGCAAGCAAAAAATTATCTCCAGCGTAATCTCAACCGTCATTTAGTTTTGGATTGTTTGTTTTTGAAGTTGAGGTCACCTCATCGGTGACCTGTCTCCTCTTCGGCGACCTGCCGAGGAGGCATGGCCGAAGAGGTAAGGAAAGAATGCCTATAGTTATTGGGGTAACCGTTCGCCGAACTAAAGATAAAATTTATTGTGATGCCGGTGATTTGGACCTGAAACTCGGTGAAAAGGTGATTGCTGAGACTGAAAATGGTTTAGAGTCAGGGATTATTACTGAAGCGGAAAGATTTTTTGAAAAAGGTGATAAGACCTTAACTGCACTGCGTAAGGTCGTCCGGCGGTTTAGCCCGGCAGATGAAGAACGAATTAAAGAAAATCAACTTAAAGCAAAGCAAGCCTGGGGGTCAATTGTTAAGAAAATTGAAGATTACGAGTTAAAAATGAAACTTACCGCAGTGGATTATACTTTTGACCGTTCTAAACTTTTTATTTATTATACTGCTGAAGAAAGGATTGACTTCCGTGAGTTAGTTAAAGATTTAGGACATCTATTGAAAACAAGGATACAAATGGTACAAATTAGTGTACGCGACGAAACACGTATGCTCGGTGGAATTGGTCCCTGCGGAGAAGTAATCTGTTGTTGCCGATTTTTAAAAGATTTTCAATCAGTGACTGTTGAGTTGGCTAAAGAACAAAATTTGCCTTTAAATATTGCTAAACTCACCGGTTTATGCGGGAAATTAGTCTGTTGTTTGGCATACGAACGCCACTTCTATCAGGAGGCAAAGAAACATTTCCCCGAAGTGGCTACTTTAATTAAGACGAAAGAAGGTGACCTAAAAGTTAAGGAAGTAAATTACTTAACTGAAGAAGTTACTCTTGAGTATTCTGACGGAAGGGTAAGAAAGACTAAACTTAGCGAGTTAGCGGAGTTAAAAAAGTGAAAAAAGTATTTTATCTTACCACACCCCTTTATTATGTCAATGACCGTCCGCATCTCGGACACGCTTATACCACAATTGCTGCTGATTGTTTGGCTCGTTGGTACCGAATGCAAGGCGAAAAAGTATTTTTTTTAACTGGTAGCGATGAGCATGGGGAAAAGATTGCCCAGGCTGCGGCTCTGCAGAAAAAAAAACCCAAAGAATGGGCTGATTCCATCGTAGAAGAATTTCAAAATTTATGGGAATTATTAAGTATTTCTTACGACTATTTTATTCGTACCACTGAGGAAAAACATGAAAATGTGGTGCGTAAAGTTTTCCGTAAATTGCAAGCGAAGGGTGATATTTATAAAGGAGTCTATACTGGCTGGTATTGTATTCCCTGTGAAAGTTATTGGACTGAAATACAAGTTGTTTATAATTCTGCCGGTAGCCCTCAATGCCCGGAATGTCAACGGGAATTAGAAAAAATATCTGAAGAAAGTTATTTTTTTAAACTTTCTCAGTATACTCAAATTTTACTTCAATATTATAAAGACCATCCCGAATTTTTGCAGCCAACATTTCGTGCGCAGGAAATTATTAACTTTGTTAAGGAAGGATTAAGAGATTTATCAATTTCACGCACACAGGTTCCCTGGGGTATACCTGTCCCCGATGACGAAAAACATACCATTTATGTTTGGTTTGACGCTTTACTGAATTATATTACTGGAGCCGGATATATAAACGAAGACGAACGTTTTTTTTCAATTTGGCCTGCAGACTGGCATCTGGTGGGTAAAGAAATTTTTCGTTTTCACACAGTTGTCTGGCCGGCGATGCTTTTTGCTCTCGGTTTACCTCTCCCGCGGCGAGTTTTTGCTCATGGCTGGTGGACTGTGGAAGGTGAGAAAATGTCTAAATCTAAAGGAAATGTAGTTGACCCAAGAAAAATTGTTCAGGAATATAATGTTGATGCTTTTCGTTATTTTGTTTTAAGAGAGATACCCTTTGGTAATGACGGTGATTTCTCTTCCCAAGGCTTACGTCAGCGGTATAATTCTGATTTAGCAAACGATTTTGGTAATTTAATTAGTCGTGTTTTCACAATGATAGAAAAATATTTTTCAGGAACAATTCCCTATCCGAAAACAAGTGAAGAAAATTTGCAAAAGTTTTTCCCTTCCGGGTTAAAAGAAAAAATAGAAAAACACTTCGCAAATTTAGAATTTCAACAAATTTTGATCACTCTCTGGGAAATAATTGCCCAACTTAATCGTTATATAGATGAGAAGGCGCCGTGGGATTTAGCAAAAACTCGCGATACGCGCTTAGAAGGCACTCTTTATTCTTTAGGGGAGTCGATTCGTATACTTGCGGTTTATCTTTATCCTTTTTTACCCCAGACAAGCGAGAAAGTTTTCCAACAATTAAAAATTGACCTCCAGGAAAAATATAATTTTAACTGGGGCATTTTATCTTCCGGAGAAAAAATTGAAAGAATCGTTCCTCTTTTTCCGCGAAAACAATAAATAGAGATTGTTGAAAAACCTAACAATCTTTGATTACAACGATAAAGACACCGATTACAGCGATAAATCTTCATCGGTAAATCGCTGGCATCGCCTTTAATAATCGCTGAAATCAGACCGTTGAGTGACTTTTTCAACGGTCTCAAATAAATGGCAGGAGATATCGTTTATCCTTATAAAGAGAATCTTTATATCAATTTGACAAACCGTTGCCCGGCGCGCTGTTGTTTTTGTATAAAATATAAATGGGGTTATCGTTTCCGAGGATATAATCTAAAGTTATCATCCGAACCTACCGCAGAGGAAGTAATTAAACTATTACAAACGAAATTTCTTCCTCACAAATACAAGGAAGTAGTTTTCTGTGGTTACGGGGAACCCTTTCTTCGTTTAGAAACATTGAAAAGAATTGCTCAATGGTTGAAAAAGAAGAAGAGCAAAGTACGGGTGGATACAATCGGTTACGCTAACTTGATTTATAAACGCAATATTTTACCGGAAATAAAAAAATTATTTGATGCCATTTCCATCAGTCTGAATGCGGAAAATGAAGAGAAATATCTAACCCTTTGCCGACCTAAATATGGTAAGGGAACATACCCGGCAGTATTAGATTTTATTTTTCAATGTAAAAAATATCTACCCCATGTTGTGGTCACGGCAATAGCCATGCCGGGTATTGATTTGGATAAATGTAGCAAGATTGCCGATTCTTTAGGAGTAGAATTTCGCAGTCGCCCCTATTTAACTAAATATGAAGAAAAATAAAAAATTAATCGGAGTAACGCTGGCATTAATTTTGCTCATTCAATTTTCTTACTTTCCAAAAGCGAGAACCGAAGAACCCGCATCTTTTTATGAGAAAAATTCAGGAGGATTAATCCTTTTCTGGTTAGCCGACAAAAAAGAGGTAGAAAAAGTTGAAGAATATCGCCATTTTCTCGCTCTTTTAGAAAAATTTTCTTCATTGCATCTTAATTTTAGTTTTTCACCCTCAGTGCTTCGAGAATGGATAACTACCGCCCCGGATTTAGTAGCCAAATTAAAAAAATTACAACAACGGAAACAAATCAGTATTGTATTTCCTCCCTGGTATGAATCAATTCTACCTTTAATCTCCGATTACAATCCAGCAGTTAACTTTACTTACCCTGCGGATATTCGTGAGCAAATCGCCCGTTCCTGGGAACTTTATCAACAAATTTTTAATTCTCTACCTCAAGGTATTGTCCCTCCCGGGGGAGCGATTTCTTCACCAACCATTGACCTTTTAAGTGAATTTGATATAAGATGGGTAGTTACCGCTCCTCTTGTATCAGGTACGCCAAATAAAGAGAAAATCAAATATCTACCGCTAAGTTATTACTTGACCGGGCAAGGAAAGGAGGTCTATCTTTTTTCCCGGGAAAATGAAATTTCTGAATATTGGAATTTTCCTTCAGGTGGAATATCAGCTAAAGAAAGAGTAAAACTCTGGATTACCCAGATCGCTCAAAAAAATTATCCTTTACTTGTCGTTACTATTGAAGGGGGAAATTTTTTCAGCAGTGATGACCGTTCCTGGAATAAAGAAATATTAGAACAGTTTTTTACCCAGATTATGCAAACTCGTTTGCTCACTTTTACTGCCGAAGAGTATATTTTAAAAAATCCAGCCAAGGCAAAAATTGAACAAATCAGTCCACTGACCTGGATGAAAGACGGTTTTTCTGCATGGGTAGGGGGACCGAAACAGAATGCTGCCTGGAACTTATTACTCCAGGCGCGAGAAACAGTGGAAAAATATAAAAATAGCGGTCAAGCAGAAATTAAAATTCTTGATCCTGTTTTTGAAGAAATATATACCTGTGAAGCGGGTGAAAATTTTCTTTATTTTGGTGAATATTTAAAGAAAGAAGATAGCGAAAAGGTTGAACTTATTTTTCGTTTGCGATTAATTAACATTTATCGCTTACTCGGACACCCTATTCCCCAGGAATTGTTTAGTCCATTAACCAGTTTTTCTTTTCTTGGTAGTTTATTGGCTGAAGAAGAAGAAACAAAAATTGAAATCAATGAAAACGAAAAAATTTTTTCTTTATTTGATCGCAAAGGTGATAGTTTGGACGAGAATATTGATTTAGAAAAATTTAGTGCTCAAGAAGTATTTACTGACCTTGGAGAAGAAGAGATAGTCTTTTCTTTCACCAGCGCAGTAAAGGAAAAAGTAAAACCAACGGTTATCTCTGTAGAAAGCGCTGTTCCCTACAATGTTGAACCGAGTACGCCAACAGAAGAGGTTATGCCAAAATTTTTTATTGATTTGTATATTGATTTAAATAATCGTGTCGGCGCTGGTTCAAGCCCACTCTTGCCTCTTCGTAAAAGTTGTACTTTACCTGAGAATGCCTGGGAATATTGTTTGAGTATTGAAGTAAGCAGTCCGGAAGTGAAAGAAGCACGCTTTTATCGAGCAAAAGAGAACAATTTGGTGGAAGAAATTGCTCGCTTTCCGTTAGTTGAGGAAAGCAGTCCGACTTGGAAAAAGTTTTCAGTTCCCATTCCGAAAAAGATATTATCCGGTTCACCTTTTAACTGGAGTTACTTAGTGGCAATTTTTAAGCAGGAAAATAATTCCCAGATGCAAATTGTGGATTTGCTCGTTCCACCGGGTAAAAGGCAGGAACAAATTCTTGAGACTGGACAACTACCAGCAATAAAGATAAAATAAGATTGTTGAAAAACCCAACAATCCCTGATTACACAGATTAAAGACAAGATTACATAGATTAGTGAGGAGAAAAAAATGAAAGGTTCAACTCGTACCTGGCTTTTAATTTTAATTTTATTTCTCGGGATTTTTTTCTGGTGGGGTATAAAAGAGAAAAAATTTGTTTTCTTCTCCCGGGAGAAAATCTACTCTCTGCCCCAAAAAGTGCTTGCTGAGACTGTGCCTGAGGCAGTGCAGACCGTGCCCCGAGAAGTGGTTAATTTACAGGAAGCATTTGCTTTAGTTTCGGCCGCGGTTAAACCGGCGGTGGTAAACATTTCTACTGTGCAACTAATTGAAGAGACCCATCCGCCATTTGAATTTTATTTTGGCGACCCTTTTGAAGAATTTTTTGAAGAATTTTTTGGTTACCCGCGACGACAGGAACGCAGGAGCCCACCCAAAAAATATCAACGGCGTTTTGAAGGGACGGGTAGCGGTGTAATTATTGACCCGGAGGGCTATCTTCTCACCAATGAGCATGTTGTTCGTGGTGCAACGGAGATAAGAGTTACCTTATCCGGAGAAAAAGAAAAATATACCGGCAAAGTTATTGGTAAAGATGAACGAACCGATTTAGCCATAGTGAAAATTAAACCTAAAAATAAATTGCCGGCAGTGAAACTCGGCGATTCAGATAAAATACAGGTTGGCAACTGGGCGATTGCTATTGGTTCACCTTTTGGTTTAGAGCAAACGGTTACCGCAGGAATAATTTCTGCCGTTCGCCAGCGCCTGATTATTGAAGGAAGGGAATATAAAGATTTGATTCAGACTGACGCGGCGATTAACCGCGGCAATTCCGGTGGTCCATTAGTGAACATCCATGGGGAAGTAATTGGAATAAACACGGCGATTTATGCCCCAACCGGTGTTTTTGCCGGGATTGGTTTTGCCATACCGATTAATCAAGCAAAAGAAATTCTTGAAGATTTAATTCACAAAGGTAAAGTTGTCCGCGGCTGGTTAGGTGTGGAAATTAAAGAAATTGATTCAGCAATCCAGAAACAGTTTGGTTTGCCGGACAAAGAAGGAGCCTTAGTAAATAATGTGCTAAAAAATTCACCAGCAGAAAAGGCGGGTTTGATGCGCGGCGATGTAATTCGTAATTTTGATGAAAAAAAGATTACCAATCCCCAGGAATTGCAAGAAATCGTTGCCCATACCGCACCGAATAAAAAAGTTAAAGTTGAGATTATCCGTGAGCAAAAAACAAAAATTATTGAATTAACTCTCGCTGAGATGCCCACAAAAATTGAAGAAGTTGCAACTGTTCCTGAAGAGAAAAAAGAAGAATGGTGGGGAATGAGGGTAAGTAACCTTGCCTCAGAATTGGCCGTAAAATACGGTTTACCAAAAGAGGAAAAGGGGGTGGTAGTAATTGAAGTTGAATCCGGCTCAAAAGCGGAAGAGATGGGTTTAGAAAAAGGTGATTTGATTAAAGCGATTAACCGTCAACCGGTAAATGAAGTAGGAGATTTTGCCAGAATAAGCAAAAAAGTTAAACTTTCTGAAGGGGTAGTTTTTGATATTAATCGGCGGGGGAGATTACTTTATCTCAGTTATGTGGGTGTAGAATAGCCCCGCCCCTTTCGTCAGAATGGTATGGCAGATGTGGGAAAATTTTCGTGTTATTCGTCATCAACTCAACGAAAGGGGCAGGGTTACCTGAAAGCGATGATTAAGACATAAGCGATAATTGAAAAGGCAAGTATACCTAAAGCGACGTTTCCAGGAGTAGAAATTATTTTTTTACTTATTTTTTTTCTTTCTTTTTCTTCGGGTCTAATTTTTTCAACTGCACGGACGATGGTAGTTTTATTCCCGGCAATATCAATAGCATTAAGGTTCAATTTATATTTACCCGAGGGATAAAGTAAACTTATTTCAAAATTTCCTTCCCCATCTACAGGAACAACCTTTTCATCAACTGTAACCTTTACCCCTTTTTCGGTTTTACCCTTTAGATAAATGAATTCACCGGCAATCTTTTCATTTTCTTCAGGGAAATACACTTCTAACTGGGGTGCTTTTGAATCAAGAATGAAACCCTGGGTTTCAGAAAATTTACTTTCCAATCCACGGTTATCAAGCCAGGCAATCCGCCAGAAATAAGCCCCGTCAGTTAAATCATGTTTTAAATCAATTTTTTCACTCAGTTCACCGGTTTCATCAACGACTAAATTTTTGAATTCTTTATCTTTGGCGATTTGTAAATGGTATTGCAAAATCCCTGGAGCAGTTTCTTCTTCCTTAGGCACAACCTCTCTTTTTTCCTTAGGGAGAGCCGTTTCTAAACTAAACTTTTGTATCCCCGGTAGTAGGGGTGGAACTTCCTCCTTTCCTGTGGGTTGAGGTGGTTGGGCAACTGCCTCCGGGGGAGCAGATTTTAGTTTAGGTTCTATTTCTAAAGAAGGCAAAGGTATGGGCAAAGAAGGAACGGCAGCAACTTTTATTTCTGAACCAAACCCTGCCGGTATGGTTAATGTTTTTCCTTGGGCAGTAACATCTACTTCCCCTTTATACACCGCGACTAAAGTTGTTTTATCTTCTTTAATTTTTGTCCGGAAATCAGGATTTATTCCTTCGGGAGTAATTTTTGGTTCAATAATTGCGCTTGCAGTAATCACCTTTGCTTTTGATGCCCTTAGTTCACCAGCAAGAAGGTTTACCTCTTCTTTTTTCTCTTCCGGACGGATAATTGCTAAAGAATTTTCATGTAAGCGGAGCAATTCACCGGTAGGGAACTTTATTTCCGCTGAAGAGGATTTTAAAGTTCTTATGCCGTCATTTTGGTAAAGTTCCATATTGGGTATTGCTTTTTTCCATAAGGCTTCGTCTTTCCGGCGATAGTCAACACGGTTTAAAAGATTAACTAAATACGCTGCCCGGAGATGTTCTTTAATTAAAAGGATTGGGACTTTCAGTTTCATCCCCGGTAAAACCGCATTTGGGTCAGAAACTGGCAAAAGGTTATATTTAAGTATTTCTGGCCAGCGTTGGGGGTCCCGGAGATATTCATTGGCTACTCCCCAGAGTGTCTGCCCGTCCTTGACAATGATTTCCTGAAAAATAATTTCCTCAGCAAAACAGTGCAAAGCGCAAAGTGTAAGGTGTAAGGTTAAGAGAAGTGTAAATATCTTATTTTTCATCTGTGCTAATCCGTGTATTTCTATCTGCGTAATCCGCGTATTTTTTATCCGCGGCAATCTGCGTTTCTTTATCTGTCACCTCTTCGGTGACCCACCGTTGAGGTGGGCGGCAATCTGCGTTTGCGTTTTTGGAAGCCAGAAGATAAATTTTGAGCCTTCACCAAGTTTTGATTCTACCCAGATTTTACCCCCGTGTGCTTCAGTGATATATTTACAGATGGTCAACCCCAAACCAGTTCCACCTTTCGCCCTTTCTAATTGCTGAAATTTATCAAAAATTTTCTCTAAATATTCTTCAGGTATGCCTGGTCCGCCGTCCACAACTTCTACCTGAATTCGTTCAGGTAAATCTTCAATTTTCACCCAGATTTTGCCATTTTCTGGGGTAAACTTGATTGCATTACCAATAAGATTACCGAATAAGCGTTCTATAAGTTGGACATCAGCATTAATCGGTGGAATTTCATTTACCAAAATAAATTCTAAGGAAAGATTTTTCCCCTTTAGCAACGGTTCTTCAATCCTTAGTACTTTTTCAGCAATTTCTTTCAGGTTCACCAAACTGAGTTCAAAGGGCATTCCACCAGTCTCCATTTTAGCAACATCAAGGATATTGTTAATTAAAGTGAGTAACTGGTAAGAAGCAATTTCCATCGTCTTTAGCATCTTTTTCTGTTTTTCATTTAAAGGACCGCTTGTTTCCCCACTTAAAAATTTTATCAAACTCCGAATGGAAGTTAAAGGATTGCGTAAATCATGAGTAATTGAATGAGTGAAATCGTCCTTCATCCGCTCAATTTCTTTTTCTAAAGTGACATCGTGGAATACAGTTAATAGACCAAATTCCTCTCCCTTGGGTGTATAGATTAACTTTCCCCGGACTTCAAAATATTTTTTTTGTTCTTCAGTTAATGGTAAGGCGACTTCTTTAAAGAAACTTTTTTCCGGCTGGTTAATCAAATCAAAAATTTCTTTACCCAAGGTTGGAGAAAGATAGTCCCAGATCGTTTTATCTTCCCATCCCCCCTTTGGCAGACGAAAAATATTTTCTGCTTGAGGGTTGACCAACTGAATTTTTCCTTTATGGTCAGTAAAAATAATCCCGTCAGCAATAGAAAAGACGATTGTTTCAGTTTTTGTTTTTTCAGTCAAGATTTTATCAATTTGCATATCTGCGTATTCTTTTAATTTTTCAGTCATAAAATTGAAAGTATCCGCTAACTGACGCAATTCGTCACGGGTTTGCACATTAACCTTTACCCCGAAATCGCCGAGGGCAACTTTTTCTGCTCCTCTAATTAAGGCGATGATTGGTCGGGTAAGGTTACTGGCTAAAAAGAAAGCAGCCACACCGGCAATGATTACCAAAATTAAAATCCAGATTTGCGCCTGTTTTTGCATCTGGAGAACAGAAGAATATGCTTCTTTCTTTGCCTGTTGAATAATTACCGCCCAGGTAAGATTTTTTACCGGTGAATAAGCACCAATTATTTCTTCACCGCTCTCATCCTTAAATTCACGACTGCCAAGCACTTGCCGGGATATGGCTTCGCTAACCAGAGGAACGTTTTTCGCAGAGGAAAAAATCTTTTCTTTTTCGGGATGAATAATAATTTTCCCTTCTTTGTCTACTAAATAAGCATAACCAGTTTTGCCAATACGGGTATTCAAAATTTTTTGTTTAAGTTTCTCAAGAGAAAAATTGGTAAACAAAAAGTATCTTTCACCTAAGAGATAAGCAACTTCTAATCGTGGCAAATCTTCCCGGTAGGAAAGAGGGCTAATCTGAGTTTGTCGTTTTGCTTTTACCTCCTGGAATAAAGGTTCTTCGGCGCGGTTAATTAATTCCGGCTCTTTCTCCAAGTCTGGATTGTAAACTTTGAGCAGTTCGTTACCCTCCTGGTCAGCAACTGAAATATTAATTATGTCCGGGTTAGCCTCAAGGAGCGATTGTAATACTGTTTGTCGTTCCGCCCAACCCATTTCTCGCATCTCCAGAGAACGAATCACCTGAATAAGTTTACTATTTAAATTGGTTATATAGTCATCAATTTTTTCGGCTAAAGAGGAAACCAAATTTATATGTAACTCAAGAATTGCTCCCTGGAGGCCAATCCGGTTAAGATCAATCATCCGTAGCCCAATTATGCTTAAAGGAATAACCGAAATGAGAATCATAATCAGAGCAAATTTTGGAAAAAGTTTAATTCTCATTAACTTCATTTTATCCCCGATTTATTCTTCTGTCAAGATTTTAGTTTTTTCTGAAGAAAAAATTTGCTATAATAATAGCACTAAGGAAACGAATTCAAAAGCAGTCTTCTATAGATTAGTCATTTTTTTCTTTATTCTTGTTCCCAAGAGCGACTGAAACTTATGAAAAAAGATTTAAATCAACAACAACTCCAAGCGGTAGAATATCTTGAAGGTCCGCTACTTGTGTTTGCTGGTGCGGGCACAGGTAAGACCCGGGTGATTACTTACCGGATTGTTCACCTCTTAGAAAGAGGTGAACACCCGGAGAATATTCTTGCGGTAACTTTCACAAATAAAGCGGCTGAAGAAATGCGTAACCGGGTAGAAAAATTAGTTCCCGGCAAAGGAAAATTGGTATGGATTTCTACATTTCATTCTTTTTCTGCAAAAATTTTACGCTTGGAAGCAAAAAAAGGAACAACCCGTAATCTTGGAATTAGTCCAAATTTCGTTATTTATGATGAAGTTGACCAGAAAGATTTAGTGAAGGAATGTATCCGTGAAATGAATTTAGAAGAAAAAAAGTATCGCCCAGGCTTATTTGTAGATATAATCAGCCGGGCAAAAGATGACTTAATTGATGCCGATTCTTATGCAATTTTATCTTTAGCCAATAATGACCAATTCCGGCAAGTGGTTGCCTTGGTATATAAAAAATATCAAAAAAAATTGTCCCTTGCTAATGCCTTAGATTTTGGTGATTTGATTATGAAGACTGTTTTTCTTTTAAGAGATAATCCCTCATTACAAGAAAAATACCAGAGACAGTTTCGTTATATTCTCATTGATGAATATCAGGATACCAACCGTGCCCAGTATCTCTTAGCAAAATATTTAGCCGGCAAATACAGGAATATCTGTGTTGTCGGTGATGATGACCAGGCAATCTATTCCTGGCGGGGAGCAAACATTGAGAATATCTTTCAATTTGAGAAAGATTATCCGGAAACGAAAATGGTCAAATTGGAACGAAATTATCGTTCTACACCGGAGATACTTGATACTGCCTGGCAAGTGATAAAAAATAATCAATATCGTAAAGAGAAAAGGTTATGGACAAGAAGGGCACACGGGCAAGTGGTAGTCTATCAAGAGTTATC
>CAZRHN010000005.1:2562-28709 GCA_964599925.1 uncultured bacterium | reverse complement strand
GCGGGGGTGGGATTTGAACCCACGACCTCCAGGTTATGAGCCTGACGAGCTACCAAACTGCTCCACCCCGCTAAAAACTTGCTCAATAAGGGGATACCCCCTTTATTGCGTTCAGTCGCTCTGACACTTCGTTAGTCAGAGTTGCCTTCACTGTCATTCCCTTAAGAGGAGTTAAACTCGTACTCAAATCCCGACAATAGTCGGGATATTGTGTTCCCCCGATGTTACATCGAGGTCACTGCTACCCCTTTAAGAGGAATTGTTTTTAATTTAACAAATTTTTTGAAGTTTGTCAAGTGCTTAGAAAAAGCCTGTAAAATTTTTTACTTTTGTAGCCAAGGTAAAGGGTCAACGGGCTGACCTTCACTCCGTAATTCAAAATATAAAGATTCTTCACCAAGATTACCTATTTGTTCCCCTAAGAGGACGTCTTTTCCTTCTTTAACTAAGATTTCATTTAGTGAACCGTAAATACTATAAAATCCGCCCTGATGGTCAAGAATAACCATCTTCCCGTAAGTTTGAAAATTACCTGCAAAAACTACCTTCCCTTGTGCTACCGCACTTACATTTTTTTCTCCCTTTGAGCGAATTTTTATTCCGTTGCTAACAATATAAGTGTTAAATTCCTGGTGTCTTTGTTTACCAAATTTAGTCACTATTTCACCATAAACCGGCCAGGGTAAATAACCCTTCTTTTCTGCAAAAGCTTTCCGAGCAAGAACTGCTTGCTTTTTTGCCTCTTCAGTTTCTTTTTTCTTCCCTTCTAAATCAAAAATAAATTTTTCTAAATCCGCAGTTGCTTTTTTTAGATTCTCAATTTCTTTTTCCTGAGTAACCCGTTGGGTTTTAACTTGAGTAAGTATTTGTTCTTTTTCTCTTTTCAAATTTACAACAGTTTTTTCTTGCCTTTGTATTTTATCTTTTTCTTGTAGAGTTTCCTCACGTTTTTCAAGTAGAAGGTTTTTCTTTTTTTCTATTTGCTTTTTCTTGTCTTCAGTTAGTTCATAAACATTACCTTTTTGTTTAATGAAATTGAGCAGGTAATAATTTTTACGTAAATCGGGGGAAAATTTCTGCCAAGTATAAAAGAATTTTATTTCTTGTTTAAGGAGATTTGCTAAACGAGTTCTTTCTTCCTCAGTTAATTGATACATTTTTTCTGTTTCTTGCACCTGTTTTTCAATTTGCTTTTTCTTATTTTCAAGTTTTTTTAATGCATCCAAAAGAAAACGAATTTCGTTTTCAACTTTATTTATTTCTTGGTAATAACCTTTTTCTTTCTTTTTAGTTTTTTCTGTTTCCTGGTCAAGTTTTTCTATCTCCTTATACAACCTTTGGAGTTCCTCTTGTTTGCTCTTAATTTCTTTTTCATATTCTTTTAATTGTTGGTCATAACCTTGAGCGAATACAATTCGAGCAAGAGAAAAAAATAAAATTATAAAAATGTATTTTGGGCGCATCTCTTTATTTTTGAAGACTAAGGTAGAAACTGAGAGAAACGCTTAAAGTTACTATTCCTAAGAAAAAGAAAAATACCTGGGTAAAATTAAAAAAGACAATATTTCCTTTTAGGGTCTTGCTAAAAAGGTAAAGGAGAATTAATCCGCTTAGTATTCCTGGTAAGACTAAACTAACCTGCTCTAATAATATAGGAAAAGACTTAACCCAGGAAAAAGTATAAGCAGTATACACAAAAAGAGAAATTAGAATAAGAGAAACAATCCCTAAAAAAATGTAGTTAAATACTCTCAACGATTTTGAAAGAGTAGTTAAATACTTGTATTTCGCTAAGATTTCCGTATTATAAACAACTTTTTCTACCCCCGGGAAAGAAGATACGCGGGTAGAAAGTTCGTAAATTACTCCCTCCTCATAGGTAAGGGGATAAACTGTAAAAGATGCGGGTAAAGGATTTTCTCCCACTATAGTAATAGCACGGGACAATAAAGGCTCACTTTGGAATTCTTTCAAGGCATCATCTTTAGAGGTATAACTTACTTTACCTATTTTTTCATCATGACGCAATTTTTCTCCTAATTGACCGATAGTTTCTGCTGTAAGGTTATCTTTAAGAAAAACAGTTAATTCAATTTCATTTTTCAAGCCTTCAATCAGAGTAGACAAATTAAGGAAAAGGAGTAAATAGATACCGATAATCACAGTCAAACAGGAATAAAACAGAAAAGTAATTAACCAACGAAGAAAATTTTTCATAAAAGTTCGAGAGCTAATTGTGCTGTCCTTTTTGCTTCTTTCCTGTAAAAAGGAATTCTTTCACGGATAGTCTTTTGATATTTTTCTCGTTCCTGCCAAATATGAGCGATAGACTCGGATAAATTTTCTGGAGAAGACCTTATTTGTGAAATTACTGGTAAATCAAAAGCACTCAGTAGATTAACAATTTTTGGCTCATCGCTTACGCCGATGACAATTTTTTGGTTTATTAGTCCAAGAATGAGTGCATGTAAACGCATGGTGATAACTAAATTCAACGAAGAAAAAAGATTTACTAATTGGTTCAAATTTCTCCATTGAAATAATTTCACTTCATTTTTCATTAATTGAGCAATCCTCTTTGCTATAGGATAATCTTCCCCTTCTTGAAAAGGAATTAAAAATATTTCTGCACCTAAGTTTTGATGAATTTGGTCTATGGTTTCTGCCCAAATTTTTTGTTCTCCTGGTGAAATTTTTCTAAAAACAAAACCGAAACGTTTTTTTTCTATGAATTCCTTTGATAATGCTGGTAATTCCAAACTGAATACCGGGTCAGCGGTAGTTTGAACACGGGAATGATTTATACCTAAGCGGCAAATAAAATTTTTTGACTCCTCGTCACGGACAGTAAGTTTAGTCATATGATTTAAGATAGTTCCCGTTAACCAATGGATTAGTTTACTTCTTAACGGACCAATTCCTTGAGCATAAAGAAAAGTTTTCTTACCGAATGTCTGTGCGAGAAAAATTATCCCTAAATAATATAATGAACTCCAAAAACTTGTAACATCCTGAAGGAGCCCGCCGCCACCTGAAATAACTAAATCGGTCTTATAAAGTTCGCTAAGGAAACTAAAAATATTTAATCGATTAATTGCTTTTACCTTATACTTTTCGTTTGTAGATTTAGGATCGCCGGAAAGAACGGTTATCCTCAAATTGCTCCGTAATCCCCGCAGAGAATTGAGCATTGATAAAAGTATCAGTTCATCACCAGCATTTCCAAAACCATAATATCCAGAGATTAAAATATTTACCATAGTTTTTTTCTTTAATAAATGTGTAAGATTTAAGCAATCCGAGTCCGCAGAGAGTACCTAAAAAAAGTCCGTAAAAGGTACGTAAAAATAAAATGGATAAGGGCGTATGGAGGTGAGCAAAAGTATTCACAATTGATACCTGACCGATTAGCCCAAGGAGGATTAAGGGACGGTTAAGCAAAAAAAATCCCAAAATCAACAAGGGGTGTCCAAAAAGGAATTCTTTTGTTCGTGGACGAACCAAAAAAATATTTTCTAAAATAAGGCGTAGTTTATCTTCACCGGGGAGAAGAAAAGAAAAATGCTCACCGCTCCGTAATAAAAAAAGAACAAAAAACAGAAAGATAAACAAAAAAAGGCATAAATGCTTGACTTTTACTTCTTGGGATAAAATTTTATTCCATTCACTGCGATAAAGATAAAAGAAAGCAAAAAGTAGCGGTAAAACCAAGGATAATTTTGTGCCACGAAATTCGTCTAATTTCAAAAAAAATTCCTCCCCGCTAAGCAAAGTTACAATTAAAATTCCCGCGGAGAAAGAAAAAAAAGTACAGATTAAAAAGTTAGCCATTGCTTTCCTTTGCGGAGAAGAAAATTTTAAACCAAGAAAAGGCAAGAAGCAGGCAAAAGCAAAAGATAAAAATTGACGAATGAACCTTGTCTTTTGCGAAAAAAATTCTTTTTTTCCCAAATTGAAAGGTTCAGCAGATGCAAATTGAAAATTTTCTTTTTCCAAAATCTCTTTTAATTTCCAAAAAAAAGTGTATTGTCCTTGGAAATAATTTTCTTTTTCAGCCAGGTATTCTTTCGGTAAAGGATATAAATAAAGGATACGCACATTTCTTTCCTTAACTGCCCGAACTAAACGTTTTAAAATTGTATTTAATGAACCAGCCTTTGTTGGATAGAAGGAGTATTCCTCCTGACCTAAATAATGCAATCTCACTGCTGAGGAAACTAAATATTTACGATTGTTTATTTTCTGAAATTCAGGCAGAGCAATTTTTATTTCCTTTTCTCTAAAAACATCTGCCCTTGAAAAATCATTAAGTATTACTCCGGAAATATTTTCTTTGGCAGATAAAAAGATATCTTCATTCAAGATTCCCAATTCACTCGGCGCAAAGTTTTCCATTTGCAGGATAACTTTTAAACCATAGTTTTTTGCCTGGTTAATTTTTTCTAAACTATAACCAAAACGGCACTCCTGGTAATTTGTTCCCGAAGGTAAAAAAAGGAAGAAATAATCACCCCGTTTAAGGAGAGGTAAAAAGGATTTACTCCTTGTTTCCAGAATAGATTTTATCCGCTCAGAAAATTTTTTATCTGCGAATACCCAGGTTTCACCCAAGGGCAAAGCAGCAGGTGAGATTAAACCAAGTAAGACAAGTTTTTCTCTTTCTTCAGCAGAAAAAATATAAATTTTTTCTTTAATTTCAGAAAAATTATCTTCGCTTAAACCCAGCGAGGAAATACCATATTCACGAATTTTTAATAAGAATTCTTCCCAGGGATAGTTTTCCTCCCGGCATCTCGCTTTAAAAGCAGCCCAATCTAAACAAATTTCAACTTTCCGATTGTGAGTTTCAAGACGGTAACGGAGAATTAAAATTGGTAAGCAAAGAATTAAGGAAAGGGAAAGAAGAAGAACAATCAATCTATTCAAATCTTTTCTCCAACTTTTTCTTTTGCATATTGGTAGAGTTTAAGATATTGTTCCACCGCTTTATCCCAGGAAAAATCACTATTCCTTGCGTTATTAACCAGTTCTGCCCAAATTTTTTTATCCGCATAAACTGCTAACGCATCTTTTACTGCTTTTACTAATGCTTGTGGTTTGTATTCGCTAAAAACAAAACCGTTACCTTTATCCTTACCCTCTTTTGGAGAAAAAAGCTTTACCGTATCCGCTAATCCGCCAGTGCGATGCACAATCGGTATTGTCCCATAGCGCATTGCGATCAACTGGGTTAAACCGCAGGGTTCAAACCGTGAAGGCATAAGGAAAAAATCGCAACCGGCATATATCTGATGGGCTAAAACATTATCAAATTTTATATTCAGACTAATCTTATCAGGGTATTTTTTTGCCGCGATTTTTAAAGCATCTTGGTAAATTTGGTCTCCGGTGCCAAGGATGACCAGTTGTAGATTCTCTTTGAGTAAATCAGGTATACTCTCGGTTAACAAATCAAATCCTTTTAAGGAATCAAGCCGGGAAATCATTCCAATTAAGGGAAGGTTTTCTCTTACCTTTAATCCGGCGATTTTACCTAACTCAATTTTACAAACTTTTTTCTTTTCCAAATTCTTAATTGAATATTTCGCCGCAATATATTTATCTTTTGCTGGATCCCATTCTTTATAATCAATTCCATTCAGGACACCAAATAAATCTTTATTTCGACTGTGAAGAACTCCTTCCATCCCCCGACCATACTCGTTAGATGATTGTATTTCCTGAGCATAGGTCGGACTAACTGTGGTAACAATCTCACTGTAGACAATACCTGCTTTGAGAAAATTAATCTGACCATAATATTCTAATTTTTCTGGAGTAAAATCCCACAGGCTAAATCCGGCTAAGGAAAGGATTTCTTTGGGGAAAATACCCTGGTAAGCAATATTATGAATAGTGAAAATGGTAGCCGTGGAATGAAAAAATCCATCAATACGATATAAAGTTTTAAGATATGCCGGAATAAGACCTACCTGCCAATCGTGGCAGTGAATTATCTCCGGTTGGAAGGTAACTGCCTTCAACCCTTCCAAGCAAGCCCGAGAAAAAAAGATGAACCTTTCCGCATTATCCGGATAATCACCGGTGGGAGTCCGATAAAGTTCGCCACGTCCAAAATATTTATCATTCTCAATGAAGTATACCGGAATATTCCGTTCCAATTTTGTTTCCCAGAGATTGGCAATTTCCATCCTTTCTCCAAGGGGAATAAGTAAACCTTTAACCAGCAGTTTAAGTTCAAACTTTTGCCGATCAACTTTCTTATACAGGGGCGTAATCACTCGGGCATCATGTTTTTTCTTCTTAAAAAATTTTGGTAACGCACCAGTAACATCAGCCAATCCGCCAGTTTTTGCATAAGGAACACATTCTGGAGTAGCAATAAGAATTTTCATTTTTTCTCCTTTAGGCTTCCCGTAAAAATTTTGCTGCTTCCTCGGGTGGCGTAGGATTAATATAAAATCCTGTCCCCCATTCGAATCCTGCCACTCTTACCAATTTTGGTATAATTTCAATATGCCAGTGATAATGCGGTGAATGGGACACTTTCAAAGGTGAATTATGAATTAACCAGTTATAAGGTGGGTTTTCCAAAACGAGACGAATTTTTTCTAAAGTCACTTTCATAATTCTTGTCAGGTTAACTAACTCGTGTTTAGAAGCATCTTCAAAACAGGGATCGTGGATTTTGGGTATCACCCAAGTTTCAAAAGGGAAACGGCTGGCAAAAGGTTCAAAAACGATAAAATCGTCATTCTCAGCAACGATCCGTGATTGGATAACCATTTCCTGTTGAATAATATCACAGAATACACATCTTTCCTTATACTCAAAATACTCCCTTGCTCCTTTTACTTCTTCCTGGACACGTTTTGGGACAATCGGTGTAGCAATAAGTTGTGAATGGGGATGAGATAAAGAAGCACCCGCAGAATAACCATAATTTTTGAAAATGAGGATATATTCAAATCGTGCATCTTTGCGTAAGTCAAGAATGCGGTCCCGGTAGGCCCAAAAAATATCTTCCGCTCTATTATCTTCCAGGTCCGGTATTTCTTTTTTATGTTCTGGTGTCTCAATTATTACTTCATGAGCACCGACGCCGTTCATTCGGTCATACATACCCTCACCACTGCGATTCACCGCGCCTTCAATCTGTAAAGCGGGAAATTTATTCGGTACAACCCTTACCCACCAACCCGATCCGTCCTTAAGTGAACCTGGGGAGCGATAGGCGATAATTTCCGGTGGAGTAAAGGATTCATTCCCCGGGCAAAAAGGACAGGGTTTACTTGGATCTTCCTTAAATTGTTCCTTATAATTTGTCGGTCTTCTCCCCCTTTCTGTAGAGACAATTACCCAACGACCAATAATCGGGTCTCTTCTTAATTCCGGCATTTCCCCCTCCCACCCCGACATGACATCGGGGCAACTTTTAGACAATACCTACCTTTTTTAAATAACTAATGCTTGCTTTTACTTCAGGAACAGTTGAACAACAATGGGCTTCAACCGCTTTAATTACTGACGAATTCGTATATTTTGTTAAAAAAGTAAAATCAATCTCACCGGTTCCAGGAGCATGATGGTCAAATAAACCAACTACATCGTGCAGATGGATACCAATCATTCGTGAACCATAGATTTTGAGATACTCCTCGCGGTTAGGCACAAAACCCAACTTTGCAGAGACTTCTGCGTGCCCGGTATCGTGCCAATAACCTAACCCATCAGAGAAATGCTTAAGGAAAAAACCGATCTCTTCAAAATTAGGTATCTCATGATAAAAAAAACGATTCTCCAAACCAATTTTAACTTTCTTTTTTTGCACATAATTAACCAATTCTTCTATGGATTTTAAACTATTTTCCAGATATATCTTTTCCTTTTCTTTTCGTTCTTTTTTTACTCTTTCCAGATAATCACTACTGTTTTTCCCTCTTGCAAATTGCCAGAAAAGTTTCCCTTCATCGGATTCAATTTCTACTTCTCCAGCATGAATAACTACCACTTTTGCTTCTAAATCAGCAGCATAGTCAATTGTCCTTTTAGTTAATTCAATTGCCTTTTTTCTTTCTTCTGGGTCAGGGGAAGAAAATTGATAAGCGTCAAGCAAATCTCTTCCTGCTGGAATGAAATCAAGTTTTGGGCAGAAATTATGCAGACTCACAACTTCAATTTTCTTTTCTTGGGCAGCACGCTTTATCTCCATAATCATCTTCTCGGTAACTTCAATATTTAATTCTAAAGCTGAGAAACCTAAATTGATACTTTGATTAATTAAATCTTCGCCAGAATGACAATCTGGAATAAGGAAAGCAGCAGAGAGTGCAAGTTTATTCGCCATGTTTTATTTTTTGATATTCTTCAATTAGTTTTTGAGTAACCGGTTGCGGTGCTTCCTCATAATGAGACAAATTCATCTGAAATTTTCCGCTCCCTTTACTTAAGGAACGTAATTGAGCAGCATATTTATACATTTCCGTAAACGGTACCTGTGCCTTAACAATTTGTTTTCTTCCTTGTGCTTCTGTGCCCAGAACCCTCCCCCGACGGGCATTCAAGTCGCCAACCACTGCACCTAAATATTCTTCAGGGATAGTTATTTCTACATTCACTATCGGCTCCAAAATTATTGGTTTCCCCTGTTCAACGCCTTTCTTTAAAGCCATCGCTCCAGCAATTTTAAAAGCAATATCCGAAGAGTCAACTTCATGATAGGAACCATCATAAAGAGTTATTTTTATATCTACTACTGGATAACCGGCAATTATTCCTTCTTCCATCGCCTGTTTTACACCTTTTTCAATGGAAGGAATATAATTTTTTGGTATTCTTCCTTCACGGATTGCATCAATAAATTCGTATCCTTTACCCCGTTCTAATGGTTCAAGACGTAACCAGCAATCACCGTATTGTCCTCTTCCTCCAGATTGACGTTTATATTTCCCTTGCACTTCAGATTTAATTTTAATTGTCTCCTTATATGGTACCCGTGGACGGCGTAATTCAACCCCCACATTATACCTTTCCTTAATCCGATTAATCATCACTTCCAACTGGGTTTCCCCGATACCGTAAACAACCGTCTCTTTGGTCTCGGTATTATAATGCCACTTAATTGTCGGGTCTTCCTGAACAACTACCGATAGAGCATTGGCAATTTTTTCTTCCTCTCCTGAAGTTTTCGGATAAATTGCCAGATCCATACTGGCTTGAGGAAAAACAATCGGTTTAAGGGTTATTACTTCTTTCTCATTACATAGGGTATCGTTAGTTAAACTTTCTTTCAATTTAGCCACGCAACCAAGGTCACCTGCCGATAAATTAGGCACATCAATACGTTTTTTACCCTGCACTACACACAGTTGCCCAGCGCGTTCACGAATCCGACGATTAGAATTGTATACATCAGTTCCTTGAGCCAAAGTTCCCGAATGGACTTTCAGATATGAAATTTTGCCTGTGTGCGGTTCAAGAAAAGTTTTAAAAATTAGTACACTTAAAGAATTTTTTTCCTCAATCCTTGGTTTCGGAAAATAGTCAATTATAAAATCAAGGAGGACATGAGGACCGATGTTCTTTATTGTTGAACCACAAAAGAGAGGCACAATTTTTCTTTCCCTGATTGCTTTTTCCAAGGTTACCTTCAGTTCATTTAACTTAATTTCTTCGCCATTTAAATATTTTTCAATCAAGACTTCATCTTCACTGGCGATAGTTTCAATAAGTTCGGCGTGCTTTTTTTCAACTAAATCTTCAAGTTCTGAAGGTATTTCTAAAGTCTCGGTTTTTGTTTCTGAGAACTTAAGCAATTTTTTATTTAAAAGGTCAACAACCCCGGAAAAATTTACTGCCTCACCGTAAGGGAGATAAAATGGTTGTGCTTGGGGAGTTAACTTCTTTTTTATTTCTTCAATGAAATGCCAGAAATTAATCTCTTCTTTATCCAATTTATTAATATAAATCACGGGAACTAACCCCTTGGTTGTAGCTTCCTCCCAGAGACTTTCTAAAGTTAGATCCAAACCGACACTACTATCAAGCACGAAAATTGCTGTTTCACAGACATTCATCGCTGCGTAAACTTCACCGATAAAATCAGCATAACCCGGTGTATCTAGGAAATTTATTTTTTTATCTTTATACTCAAGGGAAGCCAAGGTAAGATAAAGTGAACTTTTCCGATCGATTTCTTCAGGGGTAAAGTCGGAAATAGTATTTCCTTCTCCCACTTTTCCTAAACGGGTAATTACTCCAGCATTATAAAATAGCGTTTCCAATAGCGAAGTTTTACCACTTCCGCCACTACCAAGAAAACAGACATTACGCAAATTTTCTTTTTCGTAAGTTTTCATTTTTTCTATCTCTCCACCTCTGTTTCTTCTTCGGGAACTTTCTCGGCAAACTCTTCTAAGGGTGGAATTTCCGATAAACTCCTTAAGCCAAAATATTTAAGAAATTTATCAGTTGTGCCGTAAAGTAAAGGGCGTCCGATACTCTCTTTTCTTCCGCAGACATGAATAAGATTTTTCTCTAAAAGTGTTTCCAAAACTGCGATTACTTCCACACCGCGGATCTCTTCAATTTCCGCACGGCTAATCGGTTGTTTATAGGCAATAATTGATAAAGTTTCCAGAGCCGCGCTGCTCAATTTCAAAGTAATTTTTTCTTTATACAACTTTTTCACCCAAGGAGCATATTGCGGACGTGTACTCATCAGGTACCCCTCGGCAATTTCCTCTATCTGCAAGGCACGGGAAGAATATTCACTACGAAGTTCTTCAATAATTTCTTTTATTTTTTCCTTTTCCAGGTCAAGAAGTTCGCTAATCTTTTCGATTTTCAACGGTTCGCTAGAGACGAAAAGTAAATTCTCAATAATATTTTCTATCTCTTCTTTTTCCATATTTCATTCCGAGATATCTGTCTGGGTAGTTTTTAATTTATAAATTCTAATTTCACCGAAAGAACGAGATTGCCGAGCAACAATTTGTTTTAAACGAATTAATTCCAGAAGCGCTAAAAATGTCACAATCATTGAAAGACGACCTTCTGCAAAATTAAAAAGTTGACGGAAAGTAATATAAAGCTTCCCTTCCAGGCAACTTAAGATATAACGTATCTTTTCTTCTAATGGAATTTCTTCATAAATAATCTCTTTAACTTCTTCTTTTGCTTCACGGATAACTTGGCGGAAAGATTCCAGCAGGTCAAAAAGACTTACATTTAAAACGAATTCTTCTTCATCAAATTGGGGTTCTTGATGATAAAAAATGTTTTCTCGCTGTAATTCTTGTGTTTCAAGATATTTCCCGGCTTCTTTAAATTTTTGGTATTCCAAAAGTTTTGCTACAAGTTCAGCCCGTGGATCCTTTTCTTCTTTTTCTTCTTCCGATACTGGTGTGGGAAGAAGCATCCGTGCTTTAATCTGCATTAATGTCGCTGCCATCACCAAAAATTCACCCACCGCTTCTAAATTAAGCATCTTCATCAACTCTACATATTCTAAATATTCAGCAGTGATCTGGGAAATTGGAATATCATAAATGTCAAGGTCGTTCTTTTTAATTAAATAAAGTAATAAATCAAGAGGACCTTCAAAAATTTCTAATCTTACTGTGTAATCCATCTTTTATAAAGCGATCCAGACAGATAACTGCTATGATTCAGACAGATTTTTTCATTTGTTTGAATCAGCTTTTTTATCTCGTCTACATCGTCTCTTTTATCTGTTTGCATCGTATTATTGAAGATTCATTGCTTTACGCACTTCGGCCATTGTTTTCTGAGCAACAATTTGCGCTTTTTCTTTTCCTTGAAGAAGAATTTTTTTAATTTTTTCTGGGTCAGAGGCTAATTCTTTTCGTCTTTTCCGAAAGGGCTCTAAAAAGTGATTCAAAATTACAGCCAGTTCCTTTTTACAGGCAACGCAACCAATTTTTCCTTTTTCACATTCACCCCGCACTTTTTCAAAAAAGTGTGGAGCTAAGGCTTGATAAAAAGCGTAAACCACGCAGCCGGAAGTCTCCGGATGTCCGGGGTCATCAATTCTTATTTTTTGCGGATCAGTAAACATATTCCTTACTTTCTCGGTAACCCCTTCTTCCGAATCCGAGAGGTAAATTGCGTTATTATAAGATTTTGACATCTTTCGCCCATCAACACCCGGCAATTTCGCTGTTTCCGTCAGTAATGCCTGAGGTTCGGGTAAAATTTTACCCCGCTCTTGTGTGCAAGGGCGGGGTGAACCATAAAAATTGTTAAATCGCCGTGCAATTTCCCGGGATAATTCTAAATGTGGTAACTGATCTTCGCCAACCGGGACAAATTCCGCCTTGTAAATAAGAATGTCTGCCGCCTGTAAAACTGGGTAACCTAAAAATCCATAGGTTGATAAATCTCTATCTTTAATTTCTTGTAATTGTTCCTTGTAAGTCGGACAGCGTTCAAGCCAGGGGAGGGGTATAATCATTGAAAGTAGC
Source organism: uncultured bacterium (assembly GCA_964599925.1). GTDB lineage: Bacteria > Elusimicrobiota > UBA5214 > UBA5214 > UBA5214 > CAZRHN01. The sequence goes on along the minus strand of CAZRHN010000005.1, from coordinate 16,224 downwards.
AAATGTAGTTCTGCGTGTTCCTTAACTTCCGATTGACGGAAAAGAACACTTTTGTTCGGGTTAATTCCGGAGGCTAACCAATCAATGACCATCTCCGATATATTTTCTTGAAGTTCACCTGGATTCGCATATTCAGAAGTTAACGCATGCCAATCAGCAATCATATAATAGCACTCATATGAATCTTGCAAATTTACCCAGTTGTTTAGAGCACCAAAATAATGACCAACATGCAATTTTCCCGAAGGACGCATTCCAGAAAGAATTCTTTTCATTTCATCTAAAACTTGATTCCAATAAGTAAAAGCCGATGCAAAAAAACTACAATTGGCCAGAGAACCGAACCTAAGAAACCGCTGTAAAAAAGGAAAATAACAATAATGAACCCATAAGGGGCAAGGGAATCGTACTTATAAGATAAATCTAAGGGCAATAAACCCGAAACAACCCGTGAACCATCAAGCGGTGGTATGGGGATAAGGTTAAACACACCCAAAACTAAATTTATCAATACCGAAAAATTTAAGGTATCGTAGAAAACTAAACCTCTAGGTACGAACCAAAGAAATATTGCTGAGATAACTGCCAGAAGAAAATTTGCTCCCGGACCGGCTAAAGCAACTTTAACTAAATCCTGCCGTAGATTATTGAATTTTGTTGGATTAATCGGTACCGGTTTTGCCCAAGCAAAGAGGAAAGGGGACCGACTTAAAATCAAAAGTAAAGGAAGTAAAATTGAACCAAATGGGTCTAAATGCGGTAGAGGATTAAGGGTAATTCTTCCCATTATTCGTGCAGTATCATCGCCACATTTTTCGGCCATCCATCCATGACAACATTCGTGAACTACTACCGCAAAAAGTAATACAAAAATCTGGATCAACATCTTTTCTCTCAATAGAGGAGAATCAAGGACTTCGCACGGCTTTGCCGCACGCAAGGCACGAACTCCTCTTCGTCGTTCAGCCTGTGTCGCAAGTCCCGACATCCTGCCCTTCGGGCCTGTCAAGACACGAGCTCCTTTTCGTCGCTCAGACAGTGTCGGTCAGCGACCCCTTATTGCGCTTACTCGCTCGCTACTTCGTTAGGCGCGCTCCTTCGCTGTCACCCCTTTAAGAGGAAAATGTCGGAGGACAAATTTGATTTCTTTTTCCTTAGTCTGTTTTTCTGATAGGTAAGTCGGCAACTTACCTAAAAGTTTAACCTGAAAAATTTTTTTCAATATTTTTTTATAAATTGGCCCTGGAGGATATCCTATTTTTTTCAAATCTTCACCGTTGAGTACCGGTTTTGCTTTGTCTTTTCTCCTCTGAAAAGTACCAATTAGATTTGTCCAACAAGAATTGGTCACCCCTAAGTATATCAACCCTTGTTCGGGAAGTAAAGAAAGATAGTGATAAAGATGGGTAAGTGAATAGTTTTTCTCCAATGCTTTAAGAGCATCGGGTAAATATTTCTTACTCTGGAGAATTATTTTTCTCTCCTTGCGGGTTAAAACCATCCTTCTGGTAATTTCTTCCGTCTTTTGATAATCTAAATCTTTGATCAGCAGAAGCAACCCTACCAACCAATTTTCGTCTCCTTTTTCCATTTTATAATCTATAGTTTTGGTTTTATCCCAACGGATATCAGGACTCAAGAAACTTAACACACTCCAATCAGCAAGTAAATTAAGGCAATGAGCGGACTCTTTCTCCTTCAAAATGTTCACCATCTCTTCGCGGAAACGTTGCCGGCTAATTGTGAAAAGCGCATTTTTCTTTATCGCTTCTTTTAACCAAGTTAAAGTTTTTTTTTCTAAAGAAAAATTATATCTTCCGGCGAAGCGTGCCGCCCGCAATATCCTGGTCGGATCATCAAGAAAACTTTTTTCGTGAAGCACACGAATAAATTTTTTTTTTAAATCGTTTTTTCCATCAGTAGAATCGACCAATTCGCCAAACTCGTCCGAACTTAAATTTACTGCTAAAGCATTAATCGTAAAATCCCGACGATAAAGGTCGTCTTCAATATTGCCTGGCTCCACTTCCGGCAATCTACCAGGAGAAGGATAGTTTTCCTTACGGGAAAAAGCAAAGTCTATTTCTAAAAGTTGGTTTCCTTTTTCAGGAAATAAAATGGTCGCTGTTCCGAAACGCTGATGTATCTTAAATTTTATTCTTTTCTGCCATGCCTCTCCGGCAAGTCGCCGATGAGGCGACCAAATTTTAAATAACTTTTTTGCCAAATTTATTGCCGTATTTTCCTCAAGTTTCTCTCCACCGGAAATTACAATATCTAAATCCTTGCCCTGCATCCTTCTGGTGCAGGGTTTACTCAGCTTATTCAATAGAAAATCACGTACCGGCCCACCAACCAAATAAGCAGTAAGACCATCCTCTTGGGCTGCTTGCCCAATTTCCTTAAGGAGTCCAAAATTTTTTTTCCCGAATATTTTTTTCATCAATAAACAGGTTTTCACTTTATTATTTCGCCAATTGACAAATCAAAAATTTGTGGAAAGAAACATTGTCCACAAGCGGAAATTCTTGTCTCGCAAAAATCTTGAAAAATTTGTAAAAGACCTTGCTGTTTTTGTTCGCTTTCAATCGGAAATTGCCTGATTTTCTCTGCACCAAAAAGACGGTAAGCCATCAATTTAGCAATATGGTTAACGTTTATTCTTTTCAAAGAGTGATAAAACGAATAGATTATCTTCTGGGTAGATAAATCATTTTCCCGCAATGCATAAAGGTAATATAAAGGAAAAACTGTATTCACCAGAATTGCCGAAACTCGTTCTTCACCAATTAAAGCATATACTTTTTTACTTTTTTTCTGGGAAAATTGGCTGTGGTTGGCAAAATATCCTTCCCCAGGTTGAAAAAAAATTTTTTTCAACTCATTTATTGAATTAGCCATCTTTATTTTTTTATAGAAAGAAAGAAAAAAACCTTCCTTTACTCCTTGCCAATGGCGGTTAAGAAAATGGCTTATCCCCGAAAGACGTCTTAAAGGAAAATTCGCCGGACGGACACCTTTAAATACCCAGCGACTGAGATGAAAAGGTGTAGGCAGAAATTTCAGATAATTTTTCAGAATTGTCCATAACTTTTCAAGATAAATTTTTGTTTCTGGACAAGAAGAAGAAGAAAAATATTTTTCTTCTGGTAAAAGTCCAGAAAGATAAAAATAAAGTGTCTCCAGGAGGTAAATTTTTTCTTCAAGAGGAAAATCTTCCACATAACTTTTAATTTTTTCTAAAGGTAACAAGCGAGCGAGAGTAAGCATCGGCTCACGGTTCGCTTTATAACCTAGACCTTCCATTACCCCTTCATAAAGAAGTTGGTCAAAAGATAATCGTGCTAAGCGCTGATTAAACCGTTCGGTTTTTAATAAAAATCTTCCCGCGCCAGCCCAGAGGAGTAACTTCTCTATTAAGGGATAACTATGAACAGAAATTTTTTTACCACAGTTACCTCTTTTTAAATAAGCACGGGAAGGATAATTTTCCATATCTTCCGGATTGGGGAGGTAATCTTCTCTCAACGCTCCGCGCAGTTCCACACGCTCAGCGTATTCCTGATTTGCTTTTCGGGCAATTTTTTCTTCTTTGCGATTATTGAGAAAAAAAACATGAAGGATTACTTGATTATATTTCTCATCACAGTTATGTTGATGTTTCTTCCAGTCGGATGCTTTCAGGTCTACTTCAATATCTCCAGAAATTATCTTTTCACCAAAACGTATCTCCGCACTTTTAAAATCTGGTCCCTCATCAAGATTCCATTCACCGGGTGAGATAATACAAATCTTTTTACCATCAACTGTCCTTAAACCACGCCGTTCAAATTTTTGTTCATACCAGATTATGCGCAAAATTTTTTCATTGAGGCTCAAGGGAATTTGCTGATAATTCATATCTTTATCTTGGGCTAATAGTTCAATATTTTCACCATCCCGAGCAAAGCCGAGGGAAAACAAATTTTTAGATAATTTTAAATAACGGTCGGTAAAATTTTCTTCTTCGGGTAGAACTAACGGTTCAAGATAAAACATTTGTTCAACTTTTTTCTAAGATTTCTACCGAACATTCACATAACTTTTTAAACTGTTCAGCATCTTTTCTTGACCCGACGATACTGCCATAATGCATTGGGATCGCAAGTGCAGGTTTAATTTTCTCAGTCGCTTTCGCTGCTTCTTCCGCGGTCATCACATAAGTTCCCGAGACTGGTAAAAGGACAATATCACATTTAACCTTTTCCATTTCGGGAATGAAATCAGTATCCCCGGCATGATAATAAAGTTTCTTATTCAAATTAACAATAAAACCGAGATAACCGTTTGCTTTGGGATGGAAAGGCTTATTGAGATTGTAAGCCGGTACAGCACTTATCTCAATTCCTTGCACAGTAATTTTTTCATTCGGTTTGGTAATAATTATTTCACCACTAAGGTTACTTTTACACTGAGAAACAGTAACAATAACTGTATCTTTGGTTTGTATCTTTTTTACATCTTCTGCTGAACAATGGTCATAATGGTCATGAGTAATCAAAATTATGTTTGCCGGCTCACCACCTTTCTTTATCTGCCAGGGGTCAACATAGACAACCATCCTTCGACTTTGCTCGGGATGGTGAGGGTCTCGAACCATCTCTCCGGTAATTTTGAAACTTGCATGCCCTAACCAAAATAAGTTCTCTACCATTTCTCTCGCCTTTGGATAATTAGTTTTGTTAAACTTACTAATCCCATTTCAGTGTCAATCTAAAATTCCTATTTTTAAGTTCGGTTTTTTAAGTTTGGCAAATTTTATTTTTGCCTCATTAAACAGAGAACAAAAAGACTTATCGGCATAAGTTCCGCAGGTAACATATCTTTTTATTTTTGCATTAGCAAGCATCCGTGCACAAAGAGTGCAGGGTGTATGAGTGCAATAAATTGTTGCTCCTTCAATATTTATTCCGTATAACCCCGCCTGAATAATTGCATTTTGTTCTGCATGAATCGCCCGACAGATTTCCTGTCTTGTTCCTGAAGGTATACCTAATTCTTCCCTTAAACAACCCAACTCAAGGCAATCTTTTACTCCCGCTGGTGCACCGTTATAACCGGTAGTGAGCAGACGTTTATCACGGACAATTACCGCACCAACATGGTGTCTCCGACAGGTTGACCTTTCGGCAACCAATAATGCAAGTTTAAGAAAATATTTATCCCATGAGGGACGGGGAACTGGTGAGTAGTGAGTGGTAAGTGGTAAGCGGGAGTTCTCAATTGCAGAAAGAAAAGAGTCAATTCTTTTATGTAATTGTTTAAGCGAACTGTCATTGATGATAACTTTATCGGCTAATTTCATACAGTGGCTAATTTGTTGGTTAAATTTATTTGAAGAATTTTCCTTTTTTTCAGTTTCCATAAATTCAGTAAAAGTTTTTGTGTCCCCTAAACGTTTGCGTTGACACAATCTTTGATAACGCAATTTTGCTGGTGCATCAACACCAAGAATAAAAACAGTTGACAGTTGAGAGTTGATAGTTGATAGTTTACGCAATTCGCTAATTTCGCCAGTATTTCTTATACTGTCAATGACTACATTTTTATGTTTTTGAATTTGCGATAAAAGTTTTTTTACCAGTACTGCTTTACCATATTTTTTTCTTAATTTCCGTCCAAAATTAATCAAATTTTGGCGAGAAAGGTCTAACCCCACTTTTTCTGCTTCGGTACGTAAAACATCGGATAAAGAGTAAACCCGGTAACCTTTAGTGGATAAATATTTTGCAACTTCTCCTTTGCCACAGGCATTTGGACCGGTAAGACCAATAATCATTTCAATATGTATACCCCGCTGGGGACGAGAAAGCATCCTTAATCAATTCAATACCCTCTGGAGAAATAGATACAACATCAAATCTAAATAATAGACGGTCTTTAAGGAGGTGTTTTTGTTTTAGATAATAGAGTGCAACTTTAACAATCTGTCTTTGTTTATGGTGAGTAACTGCCTCTTGAGGAGAACCAAAACTTAGCCCTTGACGAGATTTTATTTCAATAAAGGCAATTATATTTTTATCCCGGGCAATTAAATCAATTTCACCCAGTTGGCAACGATAATTCTTTTCAAGAATACGGTAACCCTCTTTTTCTAAGAACTCTAAGGCGATTCTTTCCCCGTAATGCCCGAATTCTTGCCATCGCCCTTTATTTTCAGGAAATATTTTTTTCTGCCTGTTCACTAACACTACCTGTTGTTTCTTTAACCGTTTCTCCCTCAACCCGAGCAGCGCGACCGAGAGCATAGCGTAAGTAATATAATCGCGCTCGTCTTATTTTACCTGATTTTGAAACTTCAATTTTTTCAATTTGTGGGGAATACAAGGGAAAGGTGCGCTCTACACCGATACCGGAAGAAATCTTTCGTACTGTAAAAGTGCGGGATAAACCTGTCCCACGGTAACGAATTACGATCCCTTCAAAAGGTTGTAAACGCACCACCGCTTCGCTTGGCTTCTCCGAGGGATTTTCAACAATCTTAAACCATACTCTTACCGTATCACCGACACGGAATTGAGGTAAGTCTTTCTTTAATCCTGATTTTATTATTTGCGATTCAACCAGGTCAATCAGTCCACGCATATTTTTTCTTTACCTTTTCTACAATTTTTTTCTCTCCTTTGGTTAAACGTATCTTCGTCAGTAAATCCGGGCGCCGTAAATAGGTATTTTTAATTGCCTCTTTCCTACGCCAGAGAGCAATTTTCTTATGATCCCCGGAAAGGAGAACTGCGGGCACCCTTTTACTTCGGTAACATCGGGGTCGGGTATACTGAGGGTGATCAAGAAATTTACCACTAAAGGACTCACTTTTCAGCGATTCACTCTTTCCTACAACCCCGTGTAGAAGACGAACAATACTATCAACAAGGACTAAGGTAGGTATTTCACCTCCAGTTAAAATATAATCACCGATGGAAATTTCTTCATCAATCCAGGAATATACTCGCTCATCCACGCCTTCGTAATGGGCGCAGATTAAAATTAAATGTTTGTATTTTGCTAATCTTTCTGCTTCTTTCTGATTAAAGAGTTTTCCCTGCGGAGAAAGAAGAATTATTTTTTGCTTTTTGTTCTTTGCTCTTTGTTTAATCGCTTTTAGGGCTCGCCAGATTGGTTCGGGTTTCAAAACCATACCCGGACCACCGCCGTAAGGGCGATCATCGCAAAGGCGATGTTTAGCAACGCCAAAATTACGTAAATTGTGAACGAAAATTTTTACTTTTCCCTTTTCAATTGCCCTTTTGATAATACTTTCATTAAAGGGACCAACAAACATTGAAGGGAAAAGCGTAATTATGTCTATCCTATTCAATAATTTCTACAGTTACACGTTTATTTTGTTTTGCTGAAGCAGCGTTAACAATCGTTCTGATTGCTTTAATAATTCTCCCTTCTTTACCAATGATTTTTCCGCGGTCAGTCTCAGCAACTTTCAGTTCAAGAATTCTTGTCCGCTCCCCTTCAACTTCCTTAATCTCCACCTGCGTGGGGTAATCAACCAACGCTTTAGCCATCGTCAATAAAAGGTCCTTCATCTTCTCTTTTCACCTCCATTTTCCCGTTCAGAAAAACTAACCTGACTTTTCGCCGGGCTTGCTCACCGAATCCGGCTCGCCTCGCTGCGAAGCGGGCTTTTCGCTTTTCTTTAGATTTCTTTTCAAAAGATTACTCACTGTTTCTGAGGGTTGCGCACCTTTTGCTAACCAGAACTTAACTCTTTCTGCAGCAAACCTAAATTCCTTAGTTTTTGGGTTGTAATAACCAAGTTTTTCAATAATTTCTCCGTTCCTTTTTTTTCTTTTTTCCACTGCTACCAAACGAAAAAAGGGATGCTTCGGACGACCGAGACGTTGAAATCTTATTCTTACCGCCATTTCTCCTCCAATTCTTATTTTCAAAATTTGTAACGATTATACATTAAAATATTTTTTTAGTCAAATTCTCTATCCGAGTTACTTATATGGGAGAAATACTTTTTCTTAATTCAAAAATTGCTTTTCGGATATTACCGCTACGAAAAATACTGTTCCCCGCAACAAAAATACTTGCCCCCGCCAAAGCACATTGTTTTGCAGTCGCCGGATTAATCCCACCATCAACTTCAATTTCCAAATTAAGTTTTCTTTTATTTAAGATTTTTCGTAAGTAGGCTACTTTAGGTAAAACTTCCGGCATAAATTTCTGTCCAGAAAAACCCGGTTCAACTGTCATCACCAGCACCAAATCTAAATTCTTAAGATAGGGAAGAATTGTCTCCAGTGGAGTTTTCGGTTTAATCGCCAAGCCAACTTTGAGATACCCGCCATCGGTTTTCACCTTTCGATAAGTTAGAATTTTTTTGATTTCCGTAGGAGTAGACGCTTCAGAATGGAAGGTAATATATTTTGCACCTGCGGAGATAAAACGCTCAACAAATTTAGCAGGATTTTCAATCATTAAATGAACATCAAAAGGCAACGCAGTATATTTTCTCAAGGACTCTAATAATAATGGTCCGAATGTAAGATTGGGAACAAAATGTCCGTCCATTACATCAAGATGTAAAAGGTCAGCATCGGCACGCTCAACTAATTTCAACTCTTTTTGCAAGCAAGAAAAGTCAGCACTGAGTAGTGAAGGGGCAATTTTATTTTTCATTCAAGTATTCTTTCTTCAACTAAAATTTCGTTGGCAAATATTTTTATTTTTCCTTTGTCTTCAACTGCTAAGGGTAAATCAATTTTTGTCCCCGGTAAATGTGCCTTCTCGTAGACGATACGCTCTCCAGCGCTATCTTCAAGGAAAATACGGATATTCTTTTCTTCATCTGCCTGCGGTATTTCGTAATGCAACCAATATAATTTCTTAAATGTTTCTTTAATTCGCCCACTTACTACGAGTTTTATCTCGCTTTCTTTGCTCACCACGGTATCTGCTGAGGGTATCTGTTTAAGGATCGTCCCTTTCGGTAATGTTGAATTTGTATCTTCCTCAATCTGTTTAATTTTTAAATTGCGTTCTTGCATCCAGAGTTCCGCTTCGGAAATATTTTTGTTTACGAAATCAGGCATCAATACTATCCCCGCTGGCGGTAATCCAAGAGAAAGAACTAAATTAACCAAACTATCTCTCGCTACCGCAGTCCCCACTAAAGGTTTCTGGCGAATTATTTTCCCTTTTTCAACAGTAAGACTGTAACTTTGGTCAATTTCACCTAATGCCAAATTGCTCCGCCGTAAAATAACCTCTGCAGAACGTAAAGACTGATTCGTTAAATCCGGAATAAAAATTATTTCCCCTCCCCGGGAGAGGGCCACCCGGATAATTTTTCCTTCTCTAACGGTTAATCCGGGAGAAGGTCTCTGCTGAATTATTGTTCCCGGAGAAAATCTTTTCTCGTAACGTTCACCAACTTTCTGTAACCCCAGATTCAAATTTGCTAAGAGGTCAAGCGCTTCTTCCATCGGTTTACCAATTAAGTTTGGCACAGTAACTGTCTTTTTCTGATGCACCAATATGTGCATTATTTGATTAAAAAGAAAAATAGTCACCCCAAGAAAAACAACCCCGGTAAAAAGTAACTGATAAAATAATTTTTGTCTTTTCATTAATAACCAGACATTCCTTGAGTAAGTTTTTCCAACCGTTTAATTCTTTCTTTTATCGGTGGATGTGTAGAGAAAAGGGTAAAAATACTACCGCCCCTTAAAGGATTAACGATAAAAAGATGTGCAGTTGAAGGATTAGCATTAGCCAAGGGTATCCGCCGTGCATAAGCATCAAGTTTTTGTAACGCTCGCGCTAAACCCAGCGGGTTACGAGAAATCTTTCCACTAGTTTCGTCGGCTTGATATTCACGAGTGCGAGAAATTGCCATTTGAATAATTATCGCGGCTAAAGGTGCCAATACTGCCAGAAGGAATAATCCTAAAGGATTGCCTCCTCTTTCCTGCTCATCACGCCCCACGCCACCAAAAATTGCCGCATATTGTGCCATCCGGGCAAGAAAAATTATCGCTCCCGCAACTGTAGCCGCAATTGTAGCAATGAGAATATCTCGATTTTTAATATGTCCAATTTCATGGGCTAATACCCCTTTCAGTTCTTCGCGGTCAAGAAGTTTAAGGATACCTTTAGTTACGGCAACACTGGCATGCGCAGGATTACGTCCAGTAGCAAAAGCATTCGGTGCCTCCATTGGAAGTAGATATACTTTCGGCATCGGCATTCCGGCTTGCATAGTAATTTCATCCAACAAAGCATAAACTTCCGGCATTTGTTCTCGGGAGACTTGTCGTCCACCATACATCACGAGAACAATTTTATCGCTGAACCAGTAAGTAACAAAATTCATCACTAAAGCAAAAAGAAAAGCAGTGATTAACCCTTGTCTCCCCGCAATATTTTGTCCGAGGAATAAAAAGAGTAAGGTTAAACCGAGCATCAAAAGAAAAGTTTTAAATGTATTTTTCATCTTTTTCACCCCCTAAAAACGTTTTTACTGCTTGTTCAATTTTGTCTAAATCAACACCGGTATTTAAACAGGGACCAAAAGGACGACTGTTGGATATAGCCAATACTGGTAAAGGGTATACCGCCTGAACGCCATCGGCTAATTCGTGTTCACAAGCACAGGCAACAATTGCATTTGGTTTGAAGTCAGAGACAATTCTTCGTGCTAACCGTCCACCAGTAGCAACATTTATTTTCAAACCATATTTTTCACCCAAACGAACTAAATCAGCAATTAAACATTTACCGCATTGGTGACAATTGAGTATATTTTTTGTAATTTTATGCGGACAATCAGCAAATTGTAAACATTGTGGTAAAAGAACCAAAAGTTGTTGTGCTTTTTTTAATACAATTTTTTTTGCTTTTACCAGTTGATTATTAAAATTAATAAACGCAGATTCATAAAATTCTTCAGCCCAAGGGAAAAGTTTAGATAAAATTACTAAAATCGGATAACCAAAACGAACTAATAACCAGTGCCTCATCCTAAGAGTTATCACCCCAAACAATCACCAATTTTTAATCTTGCCCCTTGCAACCAGTCCCAAGCAGAAACTATTTTTTTCCCTTCTTCTTGCACTTTTAAGATGAGCAAAAAATTATTTTTACATTTTACTATAAAACCGATACTTTTTTCAAGACCGACAATAGAACCAGGTGATAGGTGATAGGTGATAGGTGATAGGTTAAAATCAACAACTTCCGCTTCGAGAATTTTTAAACTTTTCACTTTACACTTTACACTTTTAACTGTTGAATATGCTCCGGGCCAAGGTTGTGTCCCCCGAATTAGATTGCATATTTCAAAAGCATCTTTATCTCCCCAGTTAATCTTACCGTCTTCCTTTTTTAAACTCGGTGCATAACTAGGTATACCTATCTGAAGGTTGCTGACCTGCGGATTTTTTTTAACTATTTCTATTGTTTCTTTAAGTATTTCTATACCAAGAGGGGTTAATTTCTTTTCTAAGGTAATCACCGTGTCACTATTTTCAATGGCTATTTTTTTTTGACAAATAATTTTGCCTGTATCCAATCCTTCGTCAATCCAGAAAGTAGTCACCCCGGTTTCTTTTTCTCCATTAATCAATGTCCATTGGACCGGCGCGGCACCACGATATTTTGGCAGAAGTGAAAAATGTACATTTATGTAACCCAATCTTGCAGTTTCAATTAAAGATTTAGGTAAAATTTTACCGTAAGCAACTACAACACCCAAATCATAATCAGCGAATAACGAGTAGCGAGTAGCGAGTAGTTCATCTATTTTTAAAGGTTGAAAAAGGGGTAAACCTTTCTTCTTAGCAAAAAGTTTTACCGGAGACAATTTAAGATGTTCTACACCTCTACCTGCCTTTTTATCCGGTTGCGTCACTACTGCTACTACTTTTTCATTTTTATAAAGAAATTCCAAAAAAGGTACCGCCACTTCCGGTGTTCCAAAAAAAATAATTTTCATTCGTGTAAATTCGTTTTTTCTTTCATTATTCGTGTTAATTCACGTTTAATTTTCCATCTTTTCCAGAAAGATAAACGGTCAATAAAAACTTTCCCTTCCAAATGGTCAATTTCGTGCTGGATTACACGAGCAGGTAAACCCTCACTTTCAATAACTATAGATTTTTCTTGCAAGTCCAAGGCTTCCACTTTTATCCGGGAGGCACGTTTAATTTTGAGATAAAGCCCGGGAAAAGATAAACATCCCTCTTCAGCAATTTCTCTCCCTCGAGAAGCAACTATTTTTGGATTAATTAAAGTAAGAATTCGCTCTTGGCTCTCTTGCCCCGCACCGAGTTTGGTGCGGGGTGAAGCTCTTGGCTCTTGGCTACTTGAGTCTGACTTTAAGTCTATCACAAGCACCCTTAAAGGTACACCAATTTGATTAGCCGCTAATCCAACACCTTTACTTGCCAGAAGAGTATCTTTCAGGTCTTGAATTAAATTTTTAGTTTCCAAGGTAACCTTCTCTACTGGTTTAACCTTCTGGTAAAGTATAGGTTCATTAAATTTTTTTATTTCCCGTATGCTCATGGCAATAAAGTTAATTAGCGCAATCAAAAAATTTGCGTGGGGTTCCCCAGGGTTTACCCCACGCGATAGTCATTTTACAAAATTTATAAGATTTGTCAAGTTTACCCCGCCCTTTCTGAAAAGACCTTGAGAAAGAGCAGGGTCAAAGCATATCCAGAGGATTGGCATCAAAAGATATTTGCACGTTATTTGAGTGATAGAGGTCTCTAAGTGGGTCAAGAATTTGCTTGAGACTCGCATCTTTACACGACTTAAGCAAAATTTGCCAACGATATTTGCCGGCAATCCGTGGGTAGGCGGCTGGTGTTGGTCCAACTATCTCTATACCTTTGAGATAGCCAGCCTTAATTTTTAGTAATCTCTGTTGAGATTTAATTTTTTCAACAATTTCCGTAGCCAGAGCGCGTACTTTATCTTCTTTTCCCCCGCGGAGAAGTACCCGGACCAAATGGACAAAAGGAGGATAACCCAATTCCTTACGCAGTCTTATTTCCTCTGCATACAATTTAGCATAATTATGTTCCGCAGCCGCTATCAAAGCATAATGTTCCGGACAATATGTTTGCAGAATAACTTTACCTGGTATTTCTGCCCGACCGGCGCGCCCGGCAACTTGAATCACTAACTGGAAGGTGCGTTCCGCAGCACGAAAATCAGGTAAATGCAAGGCGGTATCAGCATTAATTATCCCTACCACACTTACCTTTGGGAAATCGAAACCTTTCGCAATCATCTGTGTACCAATAAGAATGTCAATCTTTTCATTTTTAAATGCGTGATAAATTTCGTGATAGATGTCCTTTTTCTTAGTCGTATCTAAGTCCATTCGTCGTAAGCGTGCTTGCGGGAATAAATTACGAATTTCGTTTTCTACTTTCTCCGTGCCCGTGCCTGAAAAAGATAAGCGCAAATTGCGACAGGAAGGACAAGAAAATGGCAGTATTTCCTTATAGCGACAATAATGACAGGAAAGAATGTTCCCCTGCCAGTGATAAACCAAACTTAAATGGCAATGTGGACATTTTGCTACAAAACCACAACGACGACAAAGAAGAAAAGTGGAATACCCACGCCGATTAAGAAAAAGAATTG
>CAZRHN010000005.1:0-2462 GCA_964599925.1 uncultured bacterium | reverse complement strand
CAACGACGACAAAGAAGAAAAGTGGAATACCCACGCCGATTAAGAAAAAGAATTGCCTGTTCTTTTTTTCTCAGACATTCAGCAAGCATCTCCTGTAATTCTAAAGAAATAACCGAACGGTTACCCTTTTTTATTTCTTCGCGCATATCCACAATTTTTATTCTTGGCAATTCGCGTTCTTCTATTCGTTCGGGCAATTCTAAAAGTTTAAACTTACCTTTTTGGCTTGCGCAATAGGATTCTAAAGAAGGAGTTGCTGAACCTAAGATTACAATCGCATTGTTCAGTTCTGCTCTTTTCAGGGCTATTTCCCGAGCATGATAGAACGGTTTCTTATCCTGTTTATAAGTAAATTCCTGTTCTTCATCAATAATAATCAATCCTAAATTATTAAAAGGTGTAAAAATTGCACTGCGTGCACCGAGCATAATTTTTAGTTCACCATTTTTTGCTGCTAAGAAATATCTATATTTTTCTCCTCTTGAGAGACGACTATGCCAGAGCCCAACTTTACCAAAACGTTTTTGGAAAAGTTCAACAAACTGTGGAGTAAGAGCAATTTCCGGGACAAGAAAAATTATTTCTTTATTTTTTTTCAAACAAAAATCAATTGCCTGAAAGTATACTTCAGTTTTTCCACTTGCACTTACACCGTGAAGAAGGAAGGTTTTTTTCTTTCCCAATTCAATATCTTTTTTGATGAGGTTAATTACTCGCTGTTGACTTTTTGTTGGTGACAAAGGTGAAAAGACGACTTCTTGAGAAGGGGGTAAATCTTTTTGAGGAAATTTCACCATTTTCAAGCCAGGGGAAAGAATTGTTGCTAAGACTTCACCCCAAGAACAAAGATAATAATCGGCCAACCAACGACTAAGCACGAGCAATTCAGAAGTCAAAAAAAGTTCGGGAGCATAAAGATTACTTATTTCTTTTAATTTAGGATATTGACTTTTTTCTCTTAAACCAACCAAATATCCTATTTTTTTAATTTTACGAAAAGGAACTCCTACCCGTTGTCCCAAGGTTAATTGAGAAGCAAGTTTTCTTGGAATACGGTAATCAAAAGTTTTATCTAAAGGTAAGGGGAGAGCAACTTCAGCAACTTTTGGCAACTTCACTGAATACCTCCATGCCTCATCGGCAGGTCGCCCGCCTCTTCGGTGGGACTCCGATGAGGATGTCCGAAGAGGCGACATTACATACTTTTTTCAGGTCATTGATAAATATATTTTTTAAGGAAGGGGTACGGAGGATTGCCGCTGGATGAAATGTCGGCAAAAGTTTTATCTCTCCGTAGGGTTCACCCTGAAGGTTCACCCTGAAGGGATAGAATTTACCGTGCGCTTTACTCAAAGGAACATTTATTCCTAACAAAGCATTCATTGCAACTGCACCGAGTGTACAAATAATTCTCGGCTTGATTAGATTAATCTGTTCCCTTAAGATTGGGAGACAGACAGCAATTTCTTCTTTTGTCGGGGGACGGTCATTGCCTCTTTTTTCTGGACATTCCAAGTCAAGCAAAGGGTGACATTTTACCACATTAGCAATGTAAACCTTTTTTCTTTCCAAACCCACGGATTCTAAGATTTCATTTAATAGTTGTCCGGCTTTACCAACAAAAGGTAAACCTTGCCGGTCTTCATCGTAACCAGGTGCTTCGCCAATGAACATAATTTTACTTTCACTTGAACCATTACCAAAAACCAAGTTTATTCGTGTTTTACTCAAAGAACAATTTCGACAATTTTTTATCTTTTTATAAAGCGCGTTCAGTTCTTTTTCAAGTCCAGATTTTTGGTCTGCTTTTAAAGTCTGTTTTTTCAAGTCTGTCTTCTCAAAGTCTACCTTCCCAAGTCTAATTTTCTGATTTTTATTGACTAAGATTTCTTTGAATTGCCAAAAGTCTTCCTCTCGGTTCTCCTGAAGATATACCCTTAATTGGCTAATTATTGTAGCCAATTCTTTATACTTAGATGAGTTTTTCAATTTCGTCACTTATTTTTACCGCTAAATCACGTTTATAAATTTTTGGGAAATATTTTTTTTCTCCATCGGGGTAAAGAAAATATGCTCCGGTTTCTTCCCTGCCCATTACTTCTGGTGGGTTAACAACTATGAGGTTAAGATTTTTTTCTTTCAGTTTCTGTTTTGCTTCCTTTAGCGATTTCTTATCTCCTATAGCAAAACCAATGAGAATTTTATCTTTTTTCTTTCTTCCCATCTGAGCAAGGATATCCGGATTACGAACTAAGGTCAACTGAAGATTTTTAACTTCTTTCTTAACTTTTTCTGAGAATTTTTGCTTCGGACGGTAATCACTTACTGCAGACGCTGAAATAAAAATATCCGTGGAAGAAAAAAACTTACTTACTTTCTGGAGCATCTCCTTAGCCGAATTGACAAAAAATGTCTTTATCTTCTCTGGTGCGGGGTAAACTTGTGTTGGACCGCTTACCAAA
>CAZRHN010000004.1:16824-29934 GCA_964599925.1 uncultured bacterium | reverse complement strand
TATTTTTTTCACCAACGGCTTCCTTTCTCTGAAAAATTGGTAGAAAAACTTAACGTCTGAATATTATCAAATTATCAGAAATTGTCAATTAAATTTTTGTTTACCCTACTCGTAAAATGGAGGCGTTTGTTGTTGAAGTTACTTGACTACCATTTCCAAAAATTTCAAATTATATTTTTTTATTATTTCTTCTGCCTTACGGCGTGTCTCAAGTACTCTTTCTTTTGGCGATAAATCTTTCGTCATTAAGTAGTGCTCTTCTCTAATTTTATGAATTTCTCTCATTGCTTTGGGTTCTTTAGTCTTCATAATCCATCACCTCCTGAGGTGTACAGATGTTTCCCCAATTTCTGTAACTACAAGGTCTGAAGCAAAAACTTCATATTCTCCCTTCCCAACTTTGTTAAAAAAATCAATAGTTAATTGTTTCATTTCAGGAACCTCATCAGCAAATATGAAATTGTAAACTGAGGTATCAAGATACAACTTTAATTTTTTCAAGACAAAATCTCCTTATTTTTGAAATATATTATACAAAATCCTGAGCGAAATGCAAGAAAAGAAATTACACAAAAATCTTGACACTACCAATTTCTGATTTTTGTTTGATAAATCTATTTAAAAATTGTATAATTATTTACAAAAATGGACTTCTGCGTATATAACTTTTTAAGTTCTCACCTAAAAAGAATAACTACTTACAAAATTGTTTTCTTGACCGTAACTTTTTTTCTTCTGGTTACTACTCATCTTTTTGCTCAAGCTGACCCTTTTGCTCAGGGTGTCCAGAAATATCGTCAAGGCGACTTAGAAGGTGCAATTGCTGATTTTGAACTCGCTCTCTCGCAAGAAAAAGAAAACGAAAAGATAAAGCAGTATATCCTCAATTGTTCGGTGACCTTAGCCTATCGCTATATGGATCGGAAAAATTATGCGAAAGCCTTGCCTTATGCTGAGCGTGCTTATGAACTTGACCCAAGTGATGAAAGCATAAAAAATTTATGTGAAACATTGAAAGAAGCGAGTACCCCGGAAGAAATTAAACCTCCCGATATTGAGACTAAACCAATTCCTTCACCACAACCCGAGCCAGAACAGATAGTGGTTCCGCAATCTCCCGAAGCACCTCCACAACCCGAAGTATCTCCACAACCACCAGAAGTGTCTCCCAAACCAGCGGAAGTGTCTCCGCAAGTACCAGAAAAAAAGAAAAAAGAAAAAGTTGCTAAAAAAGTTGTTCCCACCGGTTTGGAAAAAGAAAAAAAGAAAAAGCGTAAACCTTTAGACGACCCGGGTAAATTGCGTATTTCTCAACTTTTATTCAAATATCGTCAGGGCAATTTTAAGGAAGCGTTTGCCGGTTTTGAAGTTCTCTTAACTGAATATGACGATGTTGACTTGCAGCGCGCTTTTACCGAATCTTTAATTGGGGCAGCAACGAAACTTGAGGAAGAGAAAAATTATCAGGATGCTTTGACCTACGCAAAACGTGCTTACGAACTTAATCCGAACGATACCGCCGTTGAAAAACTTTATCAAACTCTTCTTAAGCAGGTAGAAATTTCGGAAAAGAGATGAAATATTTTTTTACTGATTGCGAAGGACCGCTAACTAAAAATGACAACGCTTACGAATTGACTGCTCATTTCATTCCTCAAGGAGAAAAACTTTTCCGTCAGTTAAGCGTCTATGATGATATCCTTGCTTATCTGGTAAAGAAACCGGGCTATAATGCCGGCGGCACTCTAAAATTGATTTTGCCGTTCTTCAAAGCCTGCGATTTAGATGATAAAAAAATTGAAAAATTTTCGGAAAAGAACTTTGTTCTGGTTCCGGGAGTTATTGAAACTCTTAAGTTTCTTAAAAAAAGAATGCCCTGCTTTGTTGTGAGCACAAGTTATCGTCCCTATATTCACGCCCTTTGTAAATTGTTTGATTTTCCCGAAAAGAACACCTCGGCTACGGAGATGTCCCTTGACCGTTTAGAGATTGGTGAATCGGAGAAGAGAAAACTGAAGGGCTACGCAAAAGAGATAGTGAATTCTCCGGACCTGGATTTACTACCTGGGGTAAAAAAATTTTCTCAACTTTCCCAAAGAACCCGGGATGCAGTAAAAAGATTAAATGAAATTTTCTGGGAAGAAATGCCGAATCTAAAAAGTGGTTGGTTTCTTCAAGCGGTTAGACCGGTTGGGGGGAAAGAGAAAGCGGAAGCAATCCTCTCCCGATTAGGAAGAAAAAAAGAACTAATCAGAAATGTAGTTTATATAGGTGATAGTATCACTGACCAGGGAGCGTTTAAGTTAGTAAAAGAGAATGGTGGCTTGACAATTTCTTTTAATGGGAATCGTTATGCTGTAGAGCAAGTAGAGGTTGCGGTAATTAGTTCAAGTGCTTATGTTTTAGGTTTCCTCGGTGCGCTCTTTGCTCATCTTGAGAAGAACAAAGTTTTGGAACTGTGTAAAAAATGGACACCCTCACCCTTCCCGGCCTCCGGCCCGCGCAAGGCTTGGCCTCCGGGTTTGTCGGCCAGCGCGCCCTCTCCCCTCCGAGGGAGAGGACGAAGGAGAGGGGGACAAACCGCAGAAGTCTTTTTGGTTAGAGAAAAAAATAAGGAAGGAGTAATTAAAGAAAGCGAGACATTTAGGAAAAAATTTCGTGGAGTAAAAATCGGTAAGTTAGGTTAGTAGGAGGTGGTGGGATGATTGAGAGGTATAGTTTGCCGGGAATGGCAAAAGTTTGGGCAGAAGAAAATAAATTAAGGAAGATGGTCCAAGTAGAGGTTCTTGTTTGCGAAGCTTGGGGAAAATTGGGGAAAATACCCAAGCCGGCATTAGAAAAAATTAAAAGGAATTTTTTACTTGACCCGAAAAGAATTAAAGAGATTGAAGAGAAAACCCAACACGATGTAGTTGCTTTTGTTGAGGCGTTATCGGAAAAAATTGGCGAGGAAGCAAAATACCTACATTACGGGATGACTTCCTCTGATGTGATTGATACAGTTTTTTCTTTGCAGTTGATTGAAGCGGCTGACCTTTTAATTAAGGATTTGGAAGAATTGGCAAAAACTTTGAAAAGTTTAGCAAAAAAATATAAAAACACGGTAATGATTGGGCGCACTCACGGGATGCACGCTGAGCCAATAACTTTCGGGTTTAAACTGGCGACCTGGTACGCAGAGACATTGCGTAATCTGGAAAGAATGAAAAGAGCAAGAGAGATTGTCTCCTATGCTAAAATATCCGGGGCAGTAGGGACTTACGCCCATCTTAAACCGGAAGTTGAGACCTATGTCTGTGAAAAATTGGGTTTGAAAGCGGAGCCAATCTCTACCCAGATTGTCCCCCGGGACCGTTACGCTGAATATTTGACCAGTTTAGCCCTTGTCGCTAGCTCAATAGAAAAGTTTGGGCTTGAAATTAGACATTTACAAAGAAGCGAAGTTAATGAAGTTGAGGAATATTTTGGTAAAGGACAAAGGGGTTCTTCGGCGATGCCCCATAAACGCAACCCAATCCTTAGTGAACGGCTTTGCGGGTTATCCAGGATTATCCGGGCTAATCTTTTCGCCGGATTAGAAAATGTTCCTCTCTGGCATGAACGGGACATCAGCCATTCTTCAGTAGAAAGAGTAATTTTTCCGGATAGCACAATCCTGCTTGATTATATTCTTCAGAAATTTAACTCTATGATGAAGAATTTGTCTGTCTACCCGGAAAAAATGCGGAAAAATTTGGAATTGACCAAGGGGTTAATTTTTTCTCAAAAAATACTTTTGACTTTGATGGATAAAGGATTGACCCGTTCAAAAGCGTATGAACTTGTTCAGCGTAATGCTTTAAGAGTTAATGAAAAGCAGTCCTTTCAGGAATTGGTTCTTAAAGATAAATCTCTTCGTCGTTACCTTAAGGAAAAAGAAATTGCTCAATGTTTCAAAATTGAAAATTATTTACAGAATTTAAGTCATATTTTTAAGAAATTACATATTTAGAAAAGTGGGTAGGGAGGATGCATGAGTACATTAGTAGTAGTGGGAACACAGTGGGGAGATGAGGGAAAAGGCAAGGTTGTGCATTTACTTTCCCTTAAAGCGGACTACATCGTCCGTTATCAGGGGGGGAATAATGCCGGACACACTGTAGTTTTTAACGGTAAAGAATTTATCCTCCATTTAGTCCCGGCAGGAATTCTTGTCCCGGGTAAGAGATGTATTATCGGCAACGGTGTAGTGGTTGACCCGGAAGCATTGATTGAAGAGATAGAATTTCTTGAAGGAAGGGAGATAAAAATTAAAAATCGTCTCTATGTGAGCGACCGCGCCCAGGTAATCCTCCCTTATCACCGTTATTTAGACCAATGGCGAGAAAGAACACAAAAAATTGGCACTACCCGTAAGGGTATAGGACCAGCCTATGCAGATAAATTTACCCGCACCGGTTTGAGGATGGCCGATTATCTTACTGACGAAATTTTTATCCCTTTTTTAGAAAAAAATCTTTTAGAAAAAGAGCCAATCTTAAAGGAACTCTGCAATTTAGAAAAGTTGAAAGAGGAAATCCTTGAGAAAAGAAAAAAAATTTTACCCCGTATTTCTGAATTAGTTACCGATACAATAATTTTACTCAATGAAGCAATTGACCATAAAGAAAATGTTATTTTTGAATCTGCACAGGGCACACTGCTTGATGTTGATTTCGGCACCTATCCCTATGTGACTTCTTCAAATCCGGTTGCTGGTGGTTGTTGTGTTGGTGCCGGAATCGGTCCGACAAAAATTGATTATATTCTTGGGGTAGTGAAAGCATACACCACCCGTGTCGGTGAAGGTCAATTCCCGACGGAGTTAACTGATGAAATCGGTAAACATTTACAGGAAAAGGGTAAAGAATACGGAGCGACAACCGGTCGTCCACGGCGCTGCGGTTGGTTTGACGCTTTAGTAGTTAAACACAGCGTTCGGGTGAACGGGATAAATTCTCTGGCTTTGACTAAACTTGATGTGCTTGACGGGCTTAATCCATTAAAAATTTGCGTTGCCTACCGTTATAAAAATAAAATTCTATTTGAATTCCCGGCGAGTTATGAAATTCTCTCTCATTGTCAGCCGGTATACGAAGATTTACCCGGCTGGCAGGAAAAGACTTACGGGTCAAGAAAATTTTCGCAATTACCAAAAAATGCACAAGATTATTTACACAAAATTGAAAATTTAGTTGGGGCAAAAATTGGTCTTATCTCTATGGGGCGGAGCCGGGAAGAGACAATTGTAATTGACAAAAATTTACTTGAATTCAAGTTCTAATGGAGAAACGATTACAGTGATAAAATAAATAAGATGTCAGCGATAAAACGCTAATTATGTTGATAAGCCAAAAATCACCGTAATCGTTTTTTCAATCGCTGTAATCAATTTGTTAGGAGATGAAGGCAAGATTACATGCTTATGTCGGCGGGAGGGTGCAGGGTGTATTTTTTCGTGATTTTACCCGCACCGAAGCAGACTATCTTGGTTTAACTGGTTGGGTAAAAAATCTCTGGGACGGACGAGTGGAAGTAGTTGCTGAAGGTGAAAAAGAAGATTTGGAAAAACTTTTTGAAAAATTAAAACAGGGTCCTCCGGGAGCGCGGGTTAAAAATGTTGAATCAATCTGGGAAGACTATTCTGGTGAATTTCAGGAATTTCGGATTACCTGGTATTAAAAAAATTCAAAATTCAAAATTTAAAAATTAAAAATTCGAAAAACCAATATTTTTTTCTTGACAGAGAAAAGGAGAATGTATTAAACTTAAAGCGAAAAAGGAGAAAAAATCAAATGAGAAAATTTCTTTTCATAATTATTTTTCTTCTTAGTTTTTTTATTACGGTTAATCCCAGTTTTGCGGAACAAGAAAAAAAGCCATCCCCGGTGAAGGAACAAACACCTGCTCCGGTTAAAGAGGCGTTACCCGCACCAACTACCGGTCAGGTTACGCCTGCCGCGGTTACACCAGTTCCAGTTACACCTGCCCCGGCGCAACCGGTGCCCATGCCTCATCGGCAGGTCACCGAAGAGGTGACTACGACCGTAGGAGTTACGGTTGAGTCAGTAGAAGGGACTGCACGATTACAACCCGCCGGCACTAATGAATGGACAGCGCTTAAACCAGGTGCGTCTCTTTCAGTTGGAGATACAATCTCAGTTTATGCGGGTTCAAAGGTGAATTTAAAATTTGAAGACGAGAGCACAACGACTATAAACGAGAATTCAATTTTTACGGTAAAGGAATTAAAAAAGGAAGTTGTCCCGGAGACAAAGACCGAAGTGAAAGAGTTAAATTTCAATTTATGGTTGGGCAAAACAACGGTTAAAACCAAAAAGTTAGGTCCCAAAGATAAATTTGAAATCCACACACCGGCAGCGGTATGCTCAGTGCGAGGAACGGATTTTTCAGTAGAAGTTGATGAAAGCAAGGTAACCAAAGTTAAAGTTTATGACGGTATTGTTAGCGTGCGTGAGGCGACAGGTATTGGGGAAGAGGTGTTGGTTAGAAAAAATCAACAGACAATAGTGAAACCGCAAACTGTACCTACTCTTCCTGAAGAAATACCGCCGGAGAAAGCAGAATTGCCGGCAAAGCCGGCCGAGCCAGCTAAACCTGCTCTGCCAGCAAAACCTGGTGAAAAACCAGCGAAACCCGCTGAACCAGCAAAGCCAGCAGCACCACCAGCAGCAAAAAAAGGACTGGGGATGAGTATGGGTGGAAATTTTGGCGCAGTAACTCTAACTGACCCGGTGACAGGAAAACAAAAGGTCTACTCGCAGATAAGTTTGCAACCGGAATTCAGTATTGGCAAATTTGGGATTGGATTAGATTTGTATTTTTATTTTGATGAGAAGAATAACTTGCGTGAGCAAGACTGGAATGAATGGAGCGATGCCTTAACAAAAATAATGTATGTTCGCTACGGACAAAAAAGAGAACCGGTCTATGTTTACTTAGGTGTATTTCCAGGCGTAACTCTTGGACACGGGTTGATTATGAGCCGTTATTCAAATATGTTAGGGTATCCGGATGTAAGGAAAATAGGTTTTGAACTTGACCTCGACCTTGGAGTATGGGGTTTTGAGTCTATAGTCACCGACCTTGACCGGGTAGAATTATTTGGTGGGAGAACTTATTTCCGCCCCTTGTATCGTTCAGGTTCACCTTTATTGCGGAAGTTAGCCCTTGGCGTTTCCGGGGTGACTGACCTTAATCCTGACGCAAAAAGTGAGACCAGAGACGGAATAATAATCTACGGCGCTGACTTAGATTTACCAATTGTTGAGAAATCAGCCTTTTCTTTAATTGCTTTCGTTGACGGCGCGCAGATAAGTTTGGGTGAAAGATATGATGTCAGTTTCCCTTCTCACCCAAAGAGTGGCGGTTGGGGTTATGCTTTCGGTTTTATGGGCAATACTCTAAAGTTAATCAATTATCGTCTTGAGTATCGCGGTTCTCGTGAGAATTTTATCTCCAGTTATTTTGATACTTATTATGAAAACGAACGCGCAGAAAAACCTTGGAATATTTCAAGTAAAGAAGAACCGGGGAAAAGAGGTTTCTATGGAGAAATTGGCTTCAATTTATTGAATAAAGTAAATTTCGTTCTCAACTACGAAAATTACGACCTTGACCCGCAAAAGTCCTACCCTCTTATTTCCAGTGAGCTTATAGTTGACCCCTCTTTACTGATGAATAAATACAGTTTTTCTTTTACTTACACGAAGAAAAATGTGGACGAACTGAAAGACTTATTTGAGTTAGAAAGTCCCAATGTGGTGATGACTACAAAAATCGGTTACCAGGTCGCTGGTGGCGTCTTCCTGATTTTTACTCGGAAGAGGACATTTGACCAAAATCACAATCCAATTGAGACGACGAATATTGAAACAAGAATGAAGTTCTAAACTTTAAATGGAAGAAGAAATCCAACCGGGAATTGATGGTTTTATTCCTAAGGAAGTAAACGAAGGGGAAATTGTTTCTGCACGGGTAGTAGAAATCACTTCCCAGAATGTAATTGTTGATTTGGGATTGAAAACGGAAGGGATTATCCCCCGGGAAGAATTTACTCATCCAGTTTCACTGAATGAAGAAATTTTTGTCCTTCTAAAGAAAAAAGAAACCTCTGCTGGTCATCCTCAAGTATCTTACCGTCTTGCCCAGTTGAGTAAAACTTGGGAAAAATTAGAGCAAGCATTTCGCCAGAATTCTACCTTGGAGGCAAGTATCGGACGGAAAGTTAAAGGAGGTTTCCTGGTCACCCTTAATCCTTTGGATATTGAAGCATTCTTACCGGCTGGGGAAATTATTGGAAACTACAAAGATGTCAATAGACTTGAACCGGGAAAGAAAATTGGTGTAAAAATAATTGAGTTAAACGCACAAAAAAAGAACGTGGTCGTTTCCCAGAAAAAATATGTTGATGACCTTTTCCATAACCTCAAAGAAGGAGAAATTATCCAGGGTAAAGTGAAAAGAATTGTTTCTTACGGTGCCTTCATTAATTTAGAGAGCGTAACCCCGCTGGCCGGTATGGAAGGGTTATTACATATTTCAGACATATCTTGGGGTAAAGTAGAAAGAGTGGAAGATTTTCTTAAAATCGGGGAAGAAATCAAAGTAAAAATTCTTAGAATTGAGCGTAACGGTGGTCAGGGAAAAATTTCACTCGGCTTAAAACAACTTACACCTTATCCTTGGGAAAATATTGAAAGTAAATATAAGGTTGACGAGATTGTTAAGGGAGAAGTTACTTCTATAACCAAATTTGGTGTTTTTGTTAAACTTGAACCTGGAATTGAGGGGTTAGCGCATGTCTCAGAACTTTCCTGGGCGACAGATTTTAAACATCCGACAGAAATAGTAAAAATAGGAGAGGTACTTAATCTCAAGATTTTATCCATTGACCGGGAAAAGAAAAAAATTTCTTTAAGTCTAAAAAGGACTTTACCTAACCCCTGGGAAGAGGTTAAAATTAAATATCCGTCAGGAACAAGAATTAAGGGCGAAGTTACCCATCTAACCCCTTTTGGCGCTTTCGTGCGTTTGCCGGAAGGAATTGAAGGACTAATTCATGTTTCTGATCTTTCCTGGACCAAACGCGTCCGCCATCCGCAGGAAGTCTTGCAAGTGGGAATGAAGATTGAAACCGTTGTCTTAGAAGTAATGCCGGAGAAAGAAAAAATTGTCCTTGGTCTGAAACAATTAACCCCTGACCCTTATCTTAAATATCAGGTGGGCAGCAGTCTCCAGGGTAAAGTTAGCGGAATAAATGATTTCGGTATTTTTTTGGAATTAGAACCGGGTATTGAAGGGATGGTTCATTTTTCGGAAATTTTTTTGCCGAAGGGGAAAAACTTAAAAGAAACATTTAAAATAGGTGAACCCATCCATGCAAAAATTATCCGAGTGAACCCAGAGGAAAGAAAAATTGCCCTCTCAATTAAGAAATATGAAAAAGAAAAAGAATGGCAGGAAATGAGCAAGTATCTTAACCGTAAAGATAACATTGCTACGCTTGGCGAAATTGTAGAAAATTTAAAAAATGACCGTTGAAAAAGCCATCAACAGACGACAATCTCAAAATGCCGATTTATGAATATTTCTGTGAAAATTGTCAAAAAAAATTTGAAATTTTAGTTTTTTCTCGAGAGAACAAAGTTTCCTGCCCCACCTGCAATAAAAAAAACTTGCGCCGTCTTTTTTCAAGATTTGCTTTCTCCTCCATGCCTCATCGGCAGGTCACCGAAGAGGTGACCGGAAGTAAGCCTTCGGGTGAAGAATCTTCGGCTGAGAGTTCATCTCCCTGTGCGACCTGTTCCGGAGGCGATTGTTCAACCTGCAGTATGAAATAAATGCAAAACTCAAAACTCAAAACTCAAAATTTACCATTCATCATCCATAATTCTATTCTCTTATTTCTGTTCACTATTTCTCTGCTTCACTATTTCACTGTGTCCTGTTGGGCTTTTGGTAAGAATAAAGTTATTGTTGATAAATTCCGTTGGCAAATCAGTGAGACCGCACATTTTCAAATCTATCATTATAAAGAATCCGAACCAATCCTACCTTTAGTTGCTCACCATTTAGAAAAGGCATACACACAGGTGACACGCGATTTTGATTTTGAACCAAGAGAGAAAATTCCTTTCTTTTTTTATTTGACCCATAACGAATTTGAACAGACTAATGTCGTTGATGTTGATGAGGGCACCGGCGGTGTCGCTGAAGCATTTAAGAATCGTTTCCTTATCCCTTATAGCGGTTCAGAAAAAGAATTGGAACATGTCCTTACTCATGAGTTTACCCATATCTTGACTTTTAATATTTTATACGGAAGCGGTTTTTGGAAATCATTACGTTTGTTGAAAACACCTCTTTACCCTTTATGGTTAATGGAAGGTATCGCTGAATACGAAGGGGGAAAAAATGATGCCACTACCCGAGAAATGTATCTCCGCGATGCAACTTTGAATAAACGACTTATCCCTTTAACCCAACTGCATAGTTTTAATCATCTTAAACCCCATCAGGTCGTCCTCGCTTACAAAGAAGGTGAAAGCATACTCCATTTCCTTGCTGAAGAATACGGCGAAGAGAAAGCGCCGGAACTATTTTTTGAATTTCTGGACAAATATGATATCTCTTCAGTGTTGATGAAAGTTGGTTTAGATTCAATCACCCTGGATAAAAAATGGCAGGAATACCTTGAAGACAAATATGAAAAAGAGAGCAGCGAGCGTAAAGACCCTGAATTTTACGGACAGAAATTAACTACCACACCTCTTTCCGGTCATCTTTACGATTTTAATACTAACCCAGTCTGGTCACCGGACGGAAAAAAAATTGCTTTCTTTTCTGACCGGAACGCGGAGACCGAACTTTATTTAATGGATAAAGATGGGAGAAATTTGAAAATTCTTGTCGGTTTGAAAAACCGAGAAGGAATTGACCTAATTCATCGTAGTTACACTTTTTACTTAGGGGGGAAAGATTTATCCTTCTCACCGGACGGTAGATATCTCGTTTTTGCTGGAGAAAAAAATGAGCGTGATTACTTATATCTTTATGACCTGAAAAAAGATAAATTTAAAAAAATAAGGATTAACCTTAACACTTTAAGTCAACCTTCTTTTTCCCCGGACGGGGAAAAAATTGTTTTTCTGGGAATGAAAGGGGGGATAAACAACCTTTTTCTCTACGACCTTGACAAAGGCAAACTCAAACAGTTAAATGACGACCCTGCTGACGAACGCGCACCCACCTTTTCTCCCGCCGATTTGGCGGGGAAATGGATTGTCTTTTCTCGTGAAGAAAATCGAGAATATAATCTTGCATTATTAAATACTGAAACAAAAGAAATTGTTCCACTTACCGATATGCCCGGTGATGAAATTATGCCTTCCTTTTCCCCGGACGGGAAAAAAGTAATTTTTGTTGCTGACCCCGACGGTGTTTATGACCTTTACTTACTTAACTTGGAAACGAAAGAAATTAACCAATTAACTAAAATAAAAGGTGGAATTTTCAACCCACAATTTTCGCCTGACGGTAAAGAATTACTTTTTGCCGCTTTCTCTAAAGGTGAAATACATATTTATCGGGGTAAGATAGAAAATTTTATTACTCCCGCTGGAGAAGTTAAATCGGAAAAAATAGAAGAGGTCCGGGCAGAGAAAGAGGGGAAAGTTGGTCTGCTTGCGGCTTATCCCTATCGTTTTCGTGTTTCCACCGACCTTTTCTTACCTTATTTTTTCTTTTCTACTTATGGCGGTTTTATTTCCACTTACTGGCAAATTTCCGAATATCTTGGCGACCATCAGTTGGTTACCAGTTTCACTTATCTGGAGCCCGGGACACAATTGATATATGAACTTAGTTACACTTATCTTCGCTGGCGAACACAATTGGGATTTCAATTATTCGGGCAGAGGGCGATAAGCGAAGGAACGGAGAATTATTATTACGGGTATGCTTTTCAACCCGTTTATCCTCTGGACAGGTTTAACCGAATTGAAATAGGAGGAATATTATACAAACTGAGGGGAGATTTTATTATAAAAGATACCTCTATTCCGATTTTTCCGGAAAAGAAAATTAATCTGGTAAATATTTCCCTGGTTCGCGATACTCTTGAGGGAAAATATCTGGAACCACGTTTTGGGTGCTTAGCCAACCTGACCTATCAACGTGCAGAAAAAAGTATTGGTTCAGACTTTGTATTCGAAAAATGTTCTTTTTATTATCAAAAGATTTTACCCATCTTTACTCTGAAATCCAGATACCCTTGTTTTGCATTTCGCAGCCTATTCCAGAGTATCTGGGGACAAGATATAGACGAAGAATTAGTTAATTTACTTTTTTGGCCGGAGACGGAATATCTGACCTCTGTTGGTTCAAGAATGACTTACCTGCGTGGTTACGGAAATCTACGGAATAAAAATTTATCCTTGTTTACTTTAGAATTTCGCTTTCCAATTTTCGCGGATATTAATTATCATTTTTGGTATTTCATCCCGGATTTATTTTTTAAATATCTCGGCGGTGTAATTTTTACCGATGTCGGATATTCATGGGACAAATGGGAAGAAATAAAAGACCTAAAATTTAAAGATTTGAAGAACTCTCTAGGCATCGGATTACGTTTGAACCTTTTTATTCTCCAGACTTACCCTTTGACTTTTGCTCTTGACTGGGCAAAACGCACTGATTACCAAGGGGAAAAATGGTATTTTTATATCGGTTCAACTTTTTATTTAGATGTTGCTTTTGGTAAGGGACGCGGATTACCGCGAATAAAGGACGCAGATAACCGCAGGTAAAAAAATGAAAAAAAAACCTAAACCTCAAGAAGTTAAACCGGAAGAAGTAAAAAGTCGCCTCATCGGCGACCTGCCGAGGAGGCAGGGGATTAGTCGCCGGGGTAAAATTATTATTGCCTGCGGTATAGGTTTGCTGGTCATCGGATTTTTTATTCTTACGAAGACAAACCCTGAAGGTAGCAACTGGGCGAGCATTGTTTCTCCGATACTGATTATCGGTGGGTACATTACTATTGCTTTAGGAATTATATTATGAGATTGT
>CAZRHN010000004.1:8911-16724 GCA_964599925.1 uncultured bacterium | reverse complement strand
ACTGATTATCGGTGGGTACATTACTATTGCTTTAGGAATTATATTATGAGATTGTAAAACTTCTTTACAATCTTTGATTACACAGATTATGAAGGGAGATTACACAGATAAGTCTTGAGAAAATAGTTTTATAACCTTCACTGTAGAATCTGTGTAATCCGTGTTAGAAAATCTGTGTAATCAGTGTATTGCTGAAATGTTACTTGTAATTTTTCTTATCAGTGGTTTAATTTTCTTCCTCGCTTATTCTATCTATCCCAAATTTCTTAGTAAAAAGTATAACTTGGATGACCGCAATCCAACCCCGGCACATACTCTCTCCGACGGTATTGATTATCTCCCGACACATAGACTTGTCCTTTTAGGACACCATTTCTCTTCAATTGCAGGTGCCGGACCGGTAGTCGGTCCGATAATTGCTGGACTTGCTTTTGGCTGGGGTCCAGCTGTCCTTTGGGTTATTCTTGGTTGTATATTTATCGGTGGGGTGCACGATTTTTCTGCCTTAGTTGCCTCTATAAGACATAATGCCCGTTCAATTGCTGAAATTGCTAAAGTATATGTTTCTCCCCGAGCATATCGTTTACTTTTAAGTTTTACCTGGTTTGCCTTGATTTATGTTCTTATTGTTTTCCTTGATTTGACTGCGAATACCTTTAAGATTGACGGTGGTGTAGCAACCTCGTCAATTATTTATATTTTTTTAGCCCTTGGTTTTGGAATAAGTTTATATCGTTTGAGGCTCCCTCTGAAGTATGCGACGATATTTTTCGTTAGTTTAGTTTTTTTAAGTATCTGGTTAGGGCAGAAAATACCTTTGACTAATATCCCGGTTTTATTCGGAGATAAAAGTAAAACCTGGGCAATTTTTTTGCTTATTTATTGTTTCCTTGCCTCAGTTTTACCGGTCTGGATTCTCCTTCAACCGAGAGATTATCTTTGTAGTTATCTTCTCTATGCATCGGTAGCCGGTGGATTCCTGGGAATAGTTTTTGGCAGTTTGATTAGCACGGGAACTGCTCGCTTTTCTTTAAATTATCCATTATTTCTTGCCTGGAATGCAGAAAACGTGGGGACACTTTTCCCCTTACTTTTCGTCACGGTTGCCTGTGGTGCGATTTCTGGATTTCATTCTTTAGTTGCTTCGGGGACAACTTCCAAGCAACTGAATAAAGAAAAAGACGCTCGTTTGATTGGTTACGGAGCGATGCTTATTGAGGGATTGGTAGCAATTATTGCCCTGGTTACGGTGATGGTCTTAACCAGGGACGAAGAATTGACCAAGAAAGCACCTTTGGTAGTTTATGCTACAGGGATGGGCAAATTCCTCAACGTTTTTGGTTTACCGAGAGAATTTGGTTTTTCCTTCGGGCTCTTAGCCTTGGCCACTTTTATTTTGACCACTCTGGATACGGCGACACGTATTGCCCGTTATATTTTTCAGGAATTCTTTAATCTCAGAGTGAAAGAAACACGTTATTTTGCTACCGCAATGACGCTTATTTTACCGACGATATTTGTTTTGATTACTTTAAAAGATAAACAGGGCAATCCTCTCCCCGCCTGGAAAGTTATCTGGCCGGTTTTTGGTGCAACAAACCAGCTTTTGGCCGGATTAACCCTTCTGGTAATCGCTGTATGGCTAAAGAAAAAAGGGGGGAAAAATATTTTTTTTATTCTTTTACCGATGATTTTTATGCTCGGAATCACTCTCTGGGCTTTAGGACAACTTATTTTTCAATATAAATTTTCTCTTCCTGGGGTTTTAGCGGTGATTCTTTTTTTACTCGCCTTAGTATTTGTCGCTGAAGGAGTAAAAATCTTAAAATAGTGGTTTTTGCCTGTTTTTCATGGTTTTTTCTTCCCTTGATTTACTTGACTTAATATTGCCTGCCTTTTTTCTTATTTCGGGAGTTGAATGTCCCCTTCCTGCCGGTTTTGGCTATTTTCTGGAATTTTCGGTTTAATTTTCCCGCCGCCAATTTTTGGTTAGCCAAAAATTTGCCAATTTTGCCCATTTTTCAAAGTGCTAAATAGAATAATTTAAAAATATTTATAAAAGATGATTTAAAAATGCTTGATTATCAAGGATTTTCTTATATTTTTTAAGAAAAAATATTTTTCATCCTTGCTTGGCAAGATAAAGCAATAAGTTAACATAATATTCCTTATAGGAACCATAATATAGGAGTCTGACGAGGGCAAAGATGTCACAATAAAAAGTTTTTGGGTTATTTTGGGCGTTTTTGGAGGCTTTTCCGGATTTAAACTGTCCAGGTTTGGAGGAGATAGTCCCTGGTCGGTTTTTTAAGGGTTACGCTGCCCTGGTAGGGCCAACGTTCGATTTCGATGCCTCCACGCTCAACAACAAGAACAAATTCAATAGGCAACTGAGTAGGGGTTTCTTGCTGAGAAGTGGTTTCTGGATGATGGAGAAGGAGTTGCATTTCATTTGTTTCTAAGAGTTTGAAAGGTATAGATAATTCAATAACTTTATCGGCAACAAGTGGGAAGGTACCGAGCGAGAGAAGATTCTCTTCATGAATACAGAAAAGTTCACCTTGGTTTTTTTCAAGGTTTAATCTCGCCTCACAGTTTGTCGGCTGAAGGAAAACAATTTTGAAAAATACTCTTTCTTCTCCGATAAGTTCGCTTGAGATTAACTGATTCAAAGTAACCTGGGTATCCAAACGAAGATAAAGATTTTCCCAGTCAAATCCATAGTGGAAAGATTGAATAATACTTTCCGCCTGATGCATAGTTCCCCCGCTATGCCCGGCTTGATAAAAACCAGCGGCACGCCATTCAAAATAACTGGTAATCTTCCCGTCAATTTCCGGGCTAATTAAGTCAACCGGTTCAGTTAGGGGCTTACGTTTCTCCCGTCCCTTAATCGCTAAATGGAGCCAATCAGGCGTCTTTTCGCCAATAACTTGGTAAACATTCATCAAATGCTTCCTGTATAAAGAATCAAAGATTTCTTCCTGTAAACAACAAAATTCGTCACCATACCACCAAAACCAGTCCGAACCTTCAGCAATATAGATTGATTCCCAGGCCAGATGGGTATCTGCCTGCGGATTTTCTTTAAGGTAATTGGTTAGCGTTTCCCGTGTTTTTGCCAGGTATCCCCAGGCTATTTGGTCTTCACTATGACCTGTCCAGATATTGAAATTGGCATTAATCCATGAACCCGGCCAGAGTTTGGGCAGGGTCTCCCGAGGAGGATTTTTTTCTAAATACTCACTAATGGTAACGGTTTTTAGGTTAGGATTTTCGCTAATTGCTTGGTAAAGTTCATTTAAAAATTCTTCACCATCGTGAGGATAAAATTCCCAACAATTTTCGCCGTCAAGGATAACGGTTACCAAATGTTCACCGGGTAAATGCCGTGTCTGTTCGTCAATACTTTGTAAGCGTTTGAGAAAATCTTTAACCGCTTCCTGTGCATTCCAGCGATGATAAACGAAACCAATTAGGTCAGAAAGGATATGGTCCCTGAAGACTAAACTGACTTCCCCCCCCTCTTTTTCAATTTGGTAAGCCGAATAAAGTGATTGCCGCGTTTTTGGTCGCTCTTTTAAGGAGCGAAAGAGTATTTCCTCATCAGTAGCAAGCCATTTTATTCCTGAAGAAGCAATAAGCGGAATAATTTCTTCACAAACTGTCCCTTCCGGAGGCCAGAGTCCCTGTGGTTTCTTGCCAAAAACTTTTTCATAGAAGGTAATTGCTCTTTCAACTTGTAATTGTGCATCTTCAGGATGTTGAAATTTTTCTTGGGGAAGTTTTATTTGTGGTGAGGACTTTTTTGCAATTTCCAAATCGTAAAGTAGAGGCAAAACTGGATGGTAAAATGGTGAAACCGTAATCTCAATTTGTCCACGCTCTTGAACTTCTTTATATTTTTTGATGATTTTTCCACAGATTTCTTGTTGTTTAGCGATTAACCCAATTTTTTCTTCTTCAATGAAATTTTTACCTTTGCTGATTAATTCTTTAACCAAAGAATCATTCTTTTGCCAGTAGGGGTCCGTCCAGGACAAATTAAACCAAACCTGTAAATCACGGTAATCCTGTTCCCGGAAATAAATCTGGATTCGTTTTAATTCTTTAAGTACGGTGCGCCGTCCTCTCTTTTCCAGTAATTCTCGATAGCGCGGGTATGGTTTAATCATATTGTCCCAGTTTGCCATGAAGAAGTTATGTAAAATAAAAATTTTCTCATCCTCAGTTAGCTCCTTCGCTGGTTTTAAGGTGAGTTCCAAAAACTGGTCAGTTACTTTGCCGGAAGCGTAGTCTTCAAGTTGAATTAAGAGAGAAGGAACTAAATTAAAGTTAAGTTTAATTTTTGGAAACCGGTCAAGGATGGCAACCATATCGTAATAATCCTTAGTAGCATGAAGCCGCACCCAGGGGAGGGTGTATTTCCCGCTTAGTAAGTCTCTATAGAAAGGTTGATGCATATGCCAGAGAAAAGCAAGGTTTATCATATTTATTTCACTGTAATCATTAGATTTTAATCACCGTAATCATTTTAGTATTTTTAGATGGTTTTCAGCCATTTTTTGCCAATTGCTCCCCGGATAGGAAGTGATTATTTTCTCATAAATATTCATTGCCTCGTTTTTCTGTCCGTTTCCTTGATAGCAATTGGCTAAGGATAGATAGATCGCCGGAGTTAAAAAATGTTCAGGAAACTTATTAATAAATTCTTGGTAAGCATTTATCGCCTGAAGATAATTATTTTCACCCTCAAGACTTGCTCCTAAGCCAGCACAGGCTAAAGGAAGGAGATATTTTTTTCTTTTATTTTGCTGAATAAAATTTTGATATATTTCTGCGGCTTCGTGATATTTTTTTTGTTGATAAAATAGTTCTGCTTTGTAAAATAATGCATGACCGAATGCTGAACTCCGTTGATAACGATCAAGAATTTCATTGTAAAGATTGAGTGCTTCATTTTCCAACCTGCGCTGGTGATAGGCTTGGGCTAAAGAGAGCCTTTGCCAGGCACGCGCATCAACTTTTTTTAAATGAGATATAAAATAGATTATCACCCCACAAACAATTACCCCAGTTCCAAGAAGACTTAAAGTGAGTTCTCGATGGGCAATTACCCAGCGGACTGATTTTTCAACAAAGTTAGATAAAGGCTCAGTTTTAAGTTCTTTTCTTACCCAATCTTTAGCCATTTTTGAACCACGGATTCAAACGGTTTTAGCGGATTAGTTCTCGGGCATTATTCTGGATTTCAAGGAAATCTTTTTCATTTAAACCAATAGTTTTAAGTAATTTTTTTGCTTCTTCGTCGGAAATAAGGTCACCGGGCCCGTGTGTATCAGTGTTAAGAACAAGTTTTGCGCCGATTTTTTTTGCTATATTGAGTAAATAAGTATTAGTTATCCAATGATTTTTTCGTGATGTTAATTCTAAATAGACATTATTTTTTTTTGCCAACCGGCAATCATTCTCACTGATTAATCCCGGATGAGCAAGAATATCCACTTTAGCTAAAAGTGCGGCATGGTTTGTGCCTGGAGGAACGGGTTCGGCGGTAGTTTCTCCATGAACGAGGATAAGTTTTATCCCCCCATCCTTTTTATAAGATTTGACTTTTTCCACAGCCAGAGGAATTAAATTCGGCGGCACATAAGTTAATTCAATCCCGGGAATAACCAAAATCTTATATTCACGAGTAAGAATCTTAGTAATTTTTACTATCCGCGGGATAATTAAGTCAAAATTAGAAAAATCAGCGTGATCAGTTAAAGCAATTGTTTGATAGCCTTTAACTTTCGCTCTCCAGACAAGTTCACTGGGTAGAAGTTCGCCGTCAGAAAAAAGAGTATGCGTATGCAGGTCAATCATAAATCAATTAAAAATGTAAAATGTATCCACCTGAGGCGGATGAATTTTTTAATTGTTCCCAATATGCCCTCGGTCCGAGTCGAACGGACAACCTTGTCCTTAGGACGGACCCGCTCTATCCAGTTGAGCTACGAGGGCGTATTTAGAAAATTCAAAAATCAAAATGCAAAGTTCAAAATTACAACCCAAAACTCAAAATTTCTTTTTCCCTTTCTGAATAAAGTTTTGAATTTTACATTGTAATTTTGCATTTTGCGTTTTACATTTTGAGTTTACGTTAGTATTTCATTAAAGAATAAATTTTGTAGCCTTTAAGTTTATCACGACCTTTCAAGAAAGTCAACTCAATGAGGAAAGCGCAGGCGACAACCTTACCACCGAGTTTTTCTACCAATTTAGCCACTGCTTTAGCCGTACCGCCAGTAGCAAGAACATCGTCAACAATTAAAACTCTTTCCCTTGGTTCAATTGCATCTTGATGGATTTCTACAGTATCCGTACCGTATTCTAATTCATAAGTTTCCTTAATTGTTTCCCAAGGAAGTTTACCCTTCTTTCTTACCGGGACAAAACCGCAACCAAGTTTATAGGCCAAAGCCCCACCGAGAATGAAACCCCTTGATTCCATAGAAACGATTTTGTCAATTTTCTCATTTTTGTATTTTTTAGCCAAAAGATTAATTGCTTTAGAATAAATTTTACCTTCCTTAAGTAAGGTGGTAATATCCTTGAAGATTACTCCCTTTTTTGGAAAATCCGGCACATCCCGAATAAATTTCCTTAAATCTTCCATTTTATCAATTATCAATTATCAATTATCAACTATCAACTATAAACTAATTACTGTAACCAGCCTTTACGCTGTGCATAATGTCTTAATTTTTGTAATGCTCTTTTCTCTATTTGTCTTACCCTTTCTCTTGAAAGATGCAGATTTTTCCCCACCTCTTCAAGGGTACGAGTTTTGCCATTGGTTAATCCGTAACGTAACCTAATGATTTTCGCTTCTTTAGTTTGTAATTGGCTTATTGCTGAGCCAACATCAGTATGTAATTTAATCAAAGAAATAAGGTAATCCGGTGCTTCGCTTTCTCTTTTCTCCGCGATGACATCTTCTAAGGAAACATCTTCGTCTTCAGTTACTGGTGCACTGAGCGAACTTACTCCGGAAGAAAAAGAAAGAAGATTAACAATGTTTTTTATTTTTAATGAAGTAAGTTTGAGTTGTTTTTTCATTTCTGCAAGTGTTGGGTAACGACCTAATTTTTCATGTAATTTTTCCCATTCACGAAGATAGTTTTTTAGCGATTCCCAGGTATGGAGTGGTATACGAATTGTTTTCGTTTGCACTTCCATTGCACGCTTTACTGCTTGTTCAATCCAGTAAGTAGCATACGTAGAAAATTGGTATCCTCTCTTAGGGTCAAATTTCTCTATCGCCTTCATTAATCCCAGGTTCCCTTCCTCAATCAAGTCAAGGAAATCTATCCCTGGACGATAATATTTCTTTGCTATAGGTATAACTAATCTCAGGTTCCCTTCAATAATTTTTTGTTTTGCTTTACCTGAGCCCTTTTTTACTTCTCGCCAGAGTTTAACCAATTCCTCATTAGTTAGAAGAGAGAATTTTTCTACTTCACGAAAGTAAAGTTTAATTAAATCAATAGTCATTTTTTTCAAAAAATGATTACAGCGATTAAAGAAACTGATTACAGCGATTAGAAAAAATTTTTTATCACCGTAATCTCGCCTTAAGAAAAATCACTGCAATCTCTCTCAAGAAGAAAGAGTTAAACCAAAAACAAAATTATTAATATCTTTTATTTTTTGTAAATCAATTAGGAATAAATCAAGTTTAATCTTTGGTGAGAGGAGGAAACGCCAGCCAAGAGCATAAACATCCTTTTTTGAATTGTACTCGAAGATGAACATTTGCGATTTTATA
>CAZRHN010000004.1:6184-8811 GCA_964599925.1 uncultured bacterium | reverse complement strand
CAGTTCCCCCGCACCTTTACCATCGGGGCAGGCAGATTTGAACTGCCGACCTTACGGTCCCGAACCGTACGCTCTAAACCAACTGAGCTATGCCCCGGGAGAAAAGGTGCGGGGTGAGACCGAACCATGCACTCTGTTTAACCTTCGCCACAGGCGAATCAGCCTCCGGCTGAAACTGCGCTACGCCCCGACTCTCAAAAAAACTTTATTAATCCTAAAGTAGTCAAACTGACAATTATACCGGCAATGAGTACACCAAGGACAATTGCTGGGAATGCATAACGAAATTTTATACCTAAGAGATAAGCCGCAACGCAACCGGTCCAGGCACCGGTCATCGGTAAAGGGATGCCAACAAAGATTGCTAAACCGAGTGCTTCATATTTTTCTATAATTTCCGAATGCTTTCTTGTGCGGTTAAACCACCAGGTAAAAAATTTTTTTCCCCAATTATGACGCATACAATATTGAGAAAAATAATTAAGAAAAAACAATACCGGAATAATTGGGATAATATTACCCACAAAGGATAAGGAAAATGCTTTTATCAACGGGAAATGAAATGCTCCTAAAGCCAGGGGTAAAGCACCACGAAGTTCAGAAATTGGTAAAGCAGCAATAATCAAAATTATCAGTTCTTTAGAAAAAATTCCACTTAAAAACTGAATTATTCTTTCCATATTTATTGATTTTCTTCCTTAAAACCATATTCCCCGATTAAAGGAACAAAAGTGCAGCCACAAATTTCTTTCTCTAGCATTTTACCTTTCTTTTTTTCTACTACAGTCAAAACCTGACTATATTTTTCTCCTAAAGGGATTACCAACTTTCCGTTTTCATCAAGTTGTTCAAAAAATGGTGAAGGTATCTTTTCAGCTGCTGCCGTGACTATAATTCCTTGATAAGGAGCAAATTCAGGTAGTCCCTTTGTGCCATCACCAGAGAATAAATGTACGTTTTTGTATCCGAGGTTATCTAACCTTTTTTTTGCCTGTTCTAATAATTCTTCAACCCGTTCAATTGTGTATACTTTTTCAGCTAACTCGGCTAAAATTGCTGTTTGATAGCCTGAGCCGGTGCCAATCTCTAAGACTTTTCCTTTACCTTTAAGTTCTAATAACTCAGTCATTAAAGCAACTATATAAGGCTGGGAAATAGTTTGCCCATAACCAATTGGTAAAGGGTAATCATTGTATGCTTCTTCTCGTAGATTCTCAGGAACAAACAAATGACGTGGAACCTTAAGTAATGCGTCAATAGTGCGTAAATCTCTAACCCCCCGAGGGATAATCTGGAGATTAACCATTTCTTGACGTAAGGAATTGAAATAATCGGTCTCATTTTTTTGATTGCGTTTCTTAAAAAACATTTAAATCAGTTCATAAATCATCCGGGCAGTTTCTCTTGCCGCTCCGGGTGAACTTAAACCGCATGCTAAACGTTTCATTCGTTTAAGAACCAGTGGATGAGAGAATAGATATTTTATTATTTTTATCAATTGTTCCGGATTATTGACGCGTTTGGCTACTCCTTGAGAAACAAGATAATCTGTATTTCGTTCTTCTTGTCCAGGTAGCGGATTGAAAATAATCATTGGTAAACCTTTAACCAATGCTTCTGCTGAAGTTAATCCTCCAGGTTTAGTAATCAGGATGTCAGCGCAGTCCATCATTTCGGGAACGCGACGAGTATATTCAAGTATACGTATTCGTCCATTTTCAGGGAAGGAGCGCTTCATCTCCTGGTAGGTTTTCTTATTCATTCCGGCAATAACCAAAATCTGTGCCTCAAGATTAGCGTAACAGGATGAGACGACTTTTTCAATCCCCAAACCATTAGTGCCGCCCATTATCAAAATTACTGGTGGGTTCGAGTTCAAATGCAAATTTTCTTTTGCTTTACGTCCATCTTTTCTTAAAGAAAAACGCAAATCAATCGGTATACCACAAACTTTAACTTTTTTCTCTTTAATAAAGTATTTTCTCTTTCCATTTGAAGTAACGATTTCCTTTGAAGTCATTGCTTCTTTTACTTCTTCTGTAGGGACAACATATAGATCAACCATTTCGTCTAACCAGTAAGGATGGACCGCAAAATCAGTAATTACTGCAATCAAAGGGAGGTCAAATAAATTCTTTCTTTTCCCCCAGGCAAGAATGTTGCAAGGTAAAGCATGCGTGCAAACCAAACCGGAAGGTTGATATTGGATGAATAACTTTTCCAATTTTGTTATTGTCATTGCACTCAATAGTTCACGCAGTGGACGGGTTGTCTGCTCCACTTCTCGATTATCCCAGAGGAAATCCCAAAGTGAAGGTAGATTTTTGACAATTTTGAAATAAGTTTTCGCAATTAAGGGTGCAAGAAAAGGAAATCCATGAGTAAAAGCATCAATACCAAAAGTCTCTATCTCGGCTGGATAATTTTCCCGAAAGGCTGCTCTTACTGCATCAGCGGCTACCCGATGTCCGGAATGGGGATTAGAATAAAAAAAAAGTAAAGATTTTTTCATCCCTTATTACTGATTACTAATCACTGATTACTGACTTAATGGTCGGGGCGGTGGGACTCGAACCCACGACTACTCGCACCCCAAACGAGTGCCCTACCTCTGGGCCACGCCCCGC
>CAZRHN010000004.1:0-6084 GCA_964599925.1 uncultured bacterium | reverse complement strand
ATTTTATCAAGAAAAAATCAGGAAATCAAACCTGGAAAAAGTCTTTTGCTGGTTTGAATTTAACTACTTTTCTTGATGGTATTTCTACTTCCTTTCCAGTTTTTGGATTCCTTCCTTTTTTTGCCTTGCGTAGTTGCATATAAAAACTACCGAATCCTGAAATTGTTACCCGCTCATCGTTAATTAGGGATTTCTTAATTAGAGTAATAAATTTTTCTAAAACATCCCTTGCTTCTTTTTTTGTGCCAACAATATTACTTAATTCTCTGACGAAATCGTTCCGATTCATTGTTACTCACTTTTTGCCTTACGCATGAGTAAATTTTGCATTGCTTCATACGGGCTCTTTCCTTCATAGAGGAGAGAGTAGACTTCTCTTACAATAGGCATTCCCACTTTCATTTTTTGGGCTAAAAAATATGTTACCTTGGTCGTTTCTAAACCTTCAACAGTCATTTTAATTTGTTTAAGTGCCTGTTCAACATTTTTCCCCTGACCAATTTTTTCACCTAAAGCACGATTACGGCTCCAATGCGAAAAACAAGTTACCATTAAGTCACCGATACCGGCTAAACCATAAAAAGTGTTCAACTGGGCGCCAAGTTTTATACCTAAACGGATCATTTCGGCTAAACCACGAGTAACTAATGCTGCCTTTGTATTATCACCTAATCCTAACCCATCACTAACCCCGCAAGCAATTGCGTAAATATTTTTTAATGCACCGGCAAGTTCCACACCAGTGATATCTGGGTTCGTATAAACCCGGAAACAAGGTGTAAAAAGAATTTCTTGCGCCGCTAACATTGTTTCTTTATTTTTACTCGTTACAGTTACTGCTGTAGGTATGTTTTGGCTCACTTCCCGGGCGAAACTCGGTCCGGAAAGAACAGCAATTTTTTTATGCAATTTTTTTGGCAGTTCCTCTTCTAAAATTTCGGACATTCGTTTAAAAGTATTATTTTCTAATCCTTTTGTTCCAATAATAAGAAGTTTTACTTTATCCGAAGTCAAATCTCCAATTTTTTTTGCTACTGAACGAAAAAATTTTGACGGCAAAGCAAAAATAATTATTTTTTTATTTCCTAAAACTTTGCTTAAGTTGCTGGTGATGATTATCTCCCTTGGGATTTTTAATCCGGGAAGGAAAGATAATTTACGCTGACGATTTAATCTTTCCGCTTTGTTCGTCTCGTATTCCCAAATAGCAACTGGATATTCCTTTTTATTCAAATGACAGGCTAAAGTTACACCCCAGCAGCCACCACCTAAAACTGCAATTTCTTCTTTCATAACTAACACATTGATTACACAAATTTTTTAACACAGATTACACAGATTAAAAAACTTAATCTGTGAAATCAAATTTCACTTTTGTGAAACTGCAGAAATTTATTTTCTTTCCCTTGAAGCAATCTACGAATATTACTCCGATGATTATAAATGATTAGTAAAGAAACTAAAATCGTAAACAGGGTTAACTGGTAAGAACGTTCAAAAAACCAAACTGTAACCGGGAAAAGTAAGGCACCGCCCAGAGAACCCAGAGAAACGTACCCGGTAAGGATTACTAAGAAAAAAAATATCGCCGCGCTAAATAACATTGGCAAAGGAAAGAGTGCAAAAAAAACACCGCTGGCAGTAGCCACACCCTTACCTCCACGAAATTTGAGAAATATTGTCCAACTATGTCCACAAATAGCCGCTATTCCAACGAGTACCGGTGATATTCCACCAATAAACTGCTGAGCAAGGATTACCGGAATAAATCCTTTGACAAAATCAATAACTAAGGTAAAAATTGCTGCTCTTTTTCCAAGAATGCGGTAAACATTAGTTGCGCCGATGTTTCTTGAACCATATTTACGGATATCAATTCCCTTAAAAACTTTACCAATCAGGTAACCGGTAGGTATTGAACCAATAAGATAGCCGGCAAAAATGAAAATTATTTTTTCATTAGTTAGCATAGATAAATTTCCGTCTTGAGATAAGCAGGTAATTAATTCCTGAGAGAAGGGTGACTCCAGCGGTTAAATAGAATAAGAAATTCTGCCCGGGTAAATTAAGCAAAATTGCAAAAACGGTTAGACTTTGAATAACCGTTGACATTTTACCAAGGAGGTGAGGACTGACCGAGATATTACGAGTAAGTGAATAAATAATTATCCAACCGCAAATCATCAATATATCCCGAGCGAAGACGACAACGAAAAGCCAGGAAGGAATTTTTTTTATTATTGCCAAAACTAAATACGATGAACTGAGTAACAATTTATCCGCTAAAGGGTCAAGGAGCGAACCTACCAATGTTTTTTGTTTTCCGGTTCGGGCAAGAAAACCATCTAAAATGTCAGTGAAAGCTAAAAAAACAAAAGTTAGTGATGCCAAAAAATATAAATTTTTAAGTAAGAAAAAAAGAAAAAAAGGAATAAAGATAATCCGTAAAAAAGTAATTCCCGTGGCTAAAGTCATTTTCCTATAAATTTTTCTAATTTGCTGAGCATCTGTTTATCAGTTTTTAGGTGGAAAGAGACCGCGCGAGGAGCATATTTTTCCTGCAAAATAATACTTTTTTCTCGTATTTGGGAAATAATTTTGCTCTCGGTATAAGGAATAATTACTTCTGCAGGAATTAGGTTCTTTTCTAAAAATTTTGTTATTTCATTCAATAACTCATCTACTCCTTCTCCAGTTAATGCGGAGATAGGTAGAACTCTATCCCTTTGAACTAAAGAGAGGCGTTGCGCGGGTGAAAGAAGGTCAAGCTTGTTGTAAACAGTAATTCGTGGTTTACTTTCGGCATCTAATTGTTTAAGAACTTTGTTTACTGTGATTTCCTGTTCTTTCCACTGGGGATTACTGATATCGATTAAATGCACTATTAAATCCGCTTCTTTTACTTCTTCCAAAGTTGCACGGAAAGCGGTAACTAAATGGTGCGGTAACTTACGGATAAAACCTACTGTATCGGTGAAAAGTACAGCTAACCCTTTGGGTAAATTTATC
Organism: uncultured bacterium; assembly: GCA_964599925.1. Classification (GTDB taxonomy): domain Bacteria; phylum Elusimicrobiota; class UBA5214; order UBA5214; family UBA5214; genus CAZRHN01. The sequence continues at coordinate 3,075 of CAZRHN010000004.1, read as the reverse complement.
CGTCGGGTAGTGGGGTCTAAAGTAGCGAAAAGCTTATCGTCAACATAGACCGCATTCTTTTTGGTAAGAGTATTCAATAAGGTTGATTTACCGGTGTTGGTGTAACCGACAAGAGCGATTATTGGTATTTCCTTACGCTGTCGCCGTTGGAGAAAACGATTTCTTCTGATTTTTTCGATTTCTTTTTCTAAATGAAAAATACGTTGCCGGATATGCCGTCGGTCATATTCCAATTCTCTTTCCCCCGGTCCTCGTGTGCCAATACCCCCTACCTGTTGGGAAAAAATAACACCTTTACCACTTAACCGTGGTAGAAGGTAGGTAAGTTGGGCTAATTCAACCTGTAAAATTCCTTCCCTTGTTCTTGCACGATGGGCAAAGATATCCAGAATTAATCTCGTCCGGTCAATAATTTTCGTCTCAATTAAATTTTCTAAATTACGCAATTGTGCGGGGGTTAGTTCATCATCAAAAATTACTGTGGAAATACCTTTAGTTTTAACTAAATCAGCAATTTCTTTTGCTTTACCCTTACCAATGAAATACGCAGGGTCAATTTTTTCTCTTTTTTGAATGGAGGCGGATTCCACCCTACCACCAGCAGTTTCCACTAAGTAGGCTAATTCGCTTAAAGATTGTTCTACTGCTCTACGTTTTTCTTTTGCCTTTTGCAAACCGACTAAGACGACCCTTTCCACATCTACTACTCCCTGGTCTCCCCGTCAATAATTAGTATATTAAATTTTTTAGTCTTTTTTCAAGAACTTTTCTATTTTTTCGGCAATAATTTTTTGATTAAGGGGTTGATTAATTTCTATCCAGTTTATCCGTTTATCTTTTTTAAACCAGGTCATTTGTCTCTTTGCATAACGGCGTGTATCACGCTTCCAGAGATTGATTGTTTCTTCTAAAGTATGGTTACCATTTAAAAACTTGAGTAGATGTTTATAACCGAGTCCTTGAAAACCAGGCGAATCCTTAGAGTAACTTCTTTTCATGACCCTTTTTAATTCGTCCAGGATACCTCCCTCCCGCATTTTATCTACTCGCTCATTTATCCGTTGGTAAAGTTTGTCTCTCTCCCAGGAAAGACCAAAAATTTTTACTTTATATTTTGGAAATGGAGTTTTTTTATGCCAGGCAGATAAGGGAATTTTAGTTAAATGGTAAACTTCTAAAGCACGAATTATTCGGGGAAGATTTTGGGGATGAATTTTTTTTGCGCTTTCCAGGTCAACTTTTTGCAATTTTTTGTAAAGGTAATCTTTACCATATTTCTTTGCTTGCTGAATAAATTTCTTTCGCAGGTTAATATCCGCTGAGGGCAATTCGGAGAGGCCATCAACAAGAGCGCGAATGTATAAACCTGTTCCTCCAACGACTAAAGGAGTTTTCTTACGGGCATAAATCTTCTCAATAATTTTTTCTGCATCCCGCCGGAATTCTCCCGCCGAATATGTTTTATCTGGTTCAATTATATCAATCAAATAATGTGGTACGCCTTTAATAATTATTGGCGTTTTTGCGTTTTTGCGTTTTTGCGTTTTAGCTCTTGTCGGTTTAGCGGTTCCAATATCTAAATATTTATAAATCTGCCTTGAATCAGCAGAAATAATTTCTGCATTGATTTTTTTTGCTAATTCTATGCCAACCGCAGTTTTGCCGCTCGCAGTTGGTCCTACTAAAACAACCAAGAGTTTTGAAAATTTTTGCTTCAAACTATGAACTCTTTATTTAATCTTTACCGGTTTAGTACAGAGATGCCAGTAGGTGCATTTTTTGTCACAAACATCAGTTAAACCTAAGGAGAGTTTAATTTCGCAATCTTCATAATCAATACCCATCTGGTTAAGGTGATGCCGAGCTTTTTCTGAAACAGAGGTAAACATAATCCCGTGGAGATAGGAACCACCTTTATCTTCCCGACGCACCACTTTCCCTTCCACTTTTGTCTTTTCCAAATCCGGTATGTCAAGGGTAATAGCAATAGTTGCATCAACCGGTAAAGGAATAAAAGTAATTAAAGCCATACCCCCGGCACTTAAATTAGAGATTACCCCCGGAATCGGCTGCTTGGAATCAATTGGTGAAGGTGAAAGACGAATGTCCACTGGTTCGGCTAACTCCCGTAATACCGGGAAACGTTTGTGCTTACGCCGTTCGTCATGTTGTGTTTTCATTTTTTTCTCCCTTTTGTTTAATTTTACCAAATAGACTGTGGGGATACGCCTCAATAATTTTTACCTCTACTTTCTTACCAACCAAATTTTTTCTACTCTGGATAAAAACTATTTTATTCGTTCTTGTCCTTCCTTCCAACTTTCCTGCTTGCTTAACATTTTTCTCAATCAACACTTCCTGCTTTGTGCCGATTAATTTTTGATTTTTCTTCTGACTAATTTCGTTACAGGTTTGGTTTAATATTTTCAAACGCTCTTCCTTTACTTCTAATGGCACATCGTCATCTAATTTTGCTCCCGCTGTTCCTGGACGTGGCGAATATTTAAAAGTGTAAGCACTATCAAATTCTACTTCTCTAACTAAATCAAGTGTATCCTGGAAATCTTCCTCAGTTTCTCCCGGAAAACCAACAATAATATCAGTAGTGATGGCTATTTCGGGAATAGTATCTTTGATTTTTGCTACTAAGGATAGGTAACCCTCACGGGTATATTTGCGGTTCATCTTTTCAAGGATTCTATTTGACCCTGCCTGCACCGGCAAATGTAAATGTTCACAAACCTTGTCTAAATCACGTATTGCAAAAATTATTTTCTCACTTAAATCTTTTGGATGCGAAGTTACAAACCTGATTCTTTCCAGTCTTTCAATTTTATTTACTTCAGTGAGTAAATCCGCAAAACCAATTTGTAATTTGTAATTTGTAATCTGTAATTTGTAAGAATTTACATTCTGTCCTAAAAGGGTCACTTCCTTCACACCTTGCTTAATTAGACAATTTATCTCAGAAATAATTTCCTCAACTGGACGACTTTTCTCTTTCCCCCGCACATAGGGAACGATGCAATAGGAACAGAAATTTTCGCAACCACGCATAATTGTCACAAAAGCGGT
>CAZRHN010000003.1:26376-32622 GCA_964599925.1 uncultured bacterium | reverse complement strand
ACCCTGAATAAAATTGAAGGGTCATAGTTCACTTACTTCTTCAAGTCGTAAAAATGCCCACAAAGGTTTGCTCTCCTCAATTTTCAGAATATAAGCAAGGAGAAAGTAAACCGTTATTCCGCTGGTAATTGGTATAATGACTGAAAAAAATTTTGAATCCCTAAAAATATGATAAGCCAAATAATAACAAGTTACACCCATTAATAAACAAGCAAAAACAGTTTGTTGCAAGGTTTTAAAAATCCTGGTTAATCCCAAAACACCAATGCGTTGCCGGAGAAATATTATCAGAAGGGTTAAATTAACAATTGAGGAAATAGCCGTGGCTAAGGCTAATCCACCTACACCCATTGGTCCCATTAATAATAAATTAAGCACAATGTTTAAACTCATACATAAGACAGCAATTTTTACTGGTGTTTTTGTATCTTTAAGCGAATAAAACGCACTGGCAACAATCTTTACACCGCTATAAGCAAATAAACCTAACGAATAATAAAAAAGTGCATTAGCCGTAGAATGCGTGGCTAAAGAATCAAATTTGCCACGTTCAAATAGAAGCCGGATAATCGGTGCACTTAAGGTCATCAAACCGATCATTGCCGGGAAGATAATGAAAACCATCATCCGTAAGGATAAAGAAAGTGTCTGTTTAAGTTCAGAGATATTTTTTTCCGTAGCACTTTTTGACATTAAAGGTAGGGATACGGTAGCGATAGCGATGCCAAATATTGCTAACGGTAACTGCATTAACCGGTTTGAATAATACAATGCAGTAATACTCCCTTCACGCAAGAATGACGCGCAGATTGTATCAACAAAAGTATTGATTTGTTCTACGGAAAAACCAAGCATTGCCGGTAACATTAATAAACTAATTCTTCTTAAACCCGGATGAGTTAAATCAAAATGCCAACCTAATTTCCAACCACGTTTGAATAACGCCGGCAGTTGAAAAAGAAATTGTAACAATCCCCCGACTAATACTGCTACTGCTAAACCCTTAATTGGATTTAGAGGATGAAAATAGGTGTATACTACAAAAATAAAGAAAATTTCAGCAATACTTAGGTTTGCCGGGGCTAAAGCAGGAATAAGAAAAACGTGTAACGAATTAAGTGTCCCTAAGAGTAAAGCGGCAAGACAGATAAAGAGTAAATAGGGAAACATAATTCTTGTAAGCGAAATAGTTAATTCAAGTTTATCAGGTTTAATTTGAAATCCCCAGGCGAATAATGTAGTAATTTGGGGTGCAAAAACTATCCCGAAAATTGTCAGTAAAGTAAGAATAAGAAAAAAAGTAGTGAAAACTGCATTTAGAAATTTTTGTGTCTCTTCCTTTTTCTCTAAGGTTAAATATTCAGTGAAAACCGGGACATAAGATGCCGAGAGTGCACCTTCACCGAGCAATCTCCGTAAAAGGTTAGGTATCCGATAGGCCGCATAAAAAGCATCGGCAGCGAACCCGGCACCGAAAACTTGAGCAACAAGCATATCCCGGATATAGCCTAAGATACGCGAAATTGAAGTAGCAAAACTTACACTACCGGTATACTTAGCAATAGTTCCTATACGCATTTTCTAAATTATCCACGACCCCAAAAGAGGGGCGGGGTAAAACTTGACAAAACACTCTCTTTTTACTAAACTTATTATTTTAGTAAATTATTAGCCTGTAAATCAACCCCGCCCCTTTGTCCAGAAAAGTTTTGCTCTGGCGAAATAAGTTTTGAAATTCCACCGGCATCTCAAACAAAGGGGCTGGGTCAAGGGAGGAAAAATGGCAAAAAAACTAATTAAAGGAAGACATCACTCGGCAATTAAAGCCGCAAGACAAGCAAATAAACATTACTTAAAGAATCGGGCGGTAAAAAGAAGAATACATGATTTAGCAAAAAAATTAATTGCTACATGTAAAGAAAAAAATTTGGAAAAGGCAAAAGAATTACTTCACAAAGTCTATAAAGCATGGGACAAGGCAGCAAAACAAAGAATAGTCCATCCTAATACTGCCGCACGTAAAAAGTCACATTTGGCAAAACTTGTAGCCGCAACATTTACCCCACCTACCTAATAACTCCTATACTCAAATTTGCTTTTGGGTAAGGTTTGGGAAAGATTAAGCACTAAATTTTCTAAGGCAAGGAAAGTAGTCTTTTTGCCGGTTTTTATTTCCCAATCTGCCTGGAGACAGTAATCTAAAAATTTTATTAGTTTTTCCTCTTCAAGATTGTTTAACTGTTGAAAAAATCTCTCTTCTAAGAATTTAGAAATTTTAAATTGTGCGCTGATTTTTTTTCTTTCGTATCCACATTTGTAAAATGTTAAAGCACTCAGAAGAAGGCGTAATCTTCGGATAACTGCCCCTAAAATTTTTAAGGGTTCTTCGTTTTCGGTAAATAAATTTTCTAATATTCTTAATATTTCATCCGCTGAACTGATAAACAAACTGTTCACGAATTCATTAATTTGATAAACCCGTCCTTGAGTAGTTATTTTGAGAATTGTTGATTCGTCAATATCTTTCTTTTCACCAACAAAGAGACAGATTTTTTCTATTTCACTTGCAAGAATAAATAAATCTGTACCGTTAAGTTCAATGAATAATTCTATTGCCCGGGAAGAAACATTTTTGTTATATTCAGCAATTTTCTTTCTTACCCAGTTGAAGATTTCTTTTTCAGAAAGGGAATAAAAATTGACAATTATACCAATTTCGTTAATTTTGGATGTAAGTGGTTGGGAATAGTTAACCTTTAGGTTGGTTAATAGGATTAAGCAACTTGTGGATGGCCTGCCTGCCGGCGAAGGAAACAATTGATTTAAATGATTAACCATTTCGTTTTCTTGTTCAGCAGTCCAATCTTCAATATTTTTTACGATGACTAAACGTTTGGAAGAAAGGAGAGGTAAGGTGGAAAGGCTGTTAATTACTGTTTTTGGTTCGGTCTCAGAAGCATAAAAAAGGTCGTAATTGAATTCTTTAGTTTCCGGATGGAGTAAAAAATTTTCAATTTTTTTTAATATTTCTTCCTTGAGATAATTTTCTTCACCCGAGAAAAGATAGAAAGAATAAATTTTTCCCTTTTTCAGTTCTTCAAGAAGTTCTCGGTAACGAATAAACATTTACTCTTTAGGATTTCACTTTTTCTGTGGCACTCTACGTTCAGAGGCACCGGTAACTGCCCCAAAACCATAGATTGTGCGACGGAGAATATCGCTCGCTAAGTAATCCCAGAGTTTTTCCCTTGCCTCTTCCTCGGTCATTCTGGAAATGTTACTGCTGGTAGGAGCAAAAAAGCGATATATCCCTTCAAGATTTTTTTCTTCCCAGAGTGGTTCGTCTTTATCCTTCTCATAAAGAGCAAGGTCAAAAATTACCCAAAGTTTATATTCTTCAACAACAAAGTCAGAAGTGTAGGTAAGTGGTTCAAGGACATAGCGGGTAATTTCCCCTTTCAAAATTGCATCAGCATTGTCCACTTTAGTAATTTCCAATCTCCCGTCACGCAAGAATTCCTCAATTACCCGGAGGGTAAATTTCTCTTCAATACCGTAATAAATTGTTTTGTTCTCAAAAGTGGGAATAGCAATTTTTTTAATCTGAGGAGGCAAAAGTTGCGGTGCCGGCGCGTAGAGTGCGCAACCCGTAAAACCAGTAACCAGTAACCAGTAACTAGTAAACAGTAAAACAAATTTTTTCATTTTTTTCTCCCCCCTGCTTGGTAAGCAATTTGTGAAATTATTTAGTCACAAGGTTAACCAATTTTTCTGGGATATAGATGAACTTATTAATTTCTTTACCCTGTAAATGTTTTTTTACCTTTTCCTCAGCAAAAATTTTTTGTTTAAGCCCCTCTTCACTTATTCCGAGAGCGATTTTCATTCTCGTCCGCAATTTCCCATTGATTTCTATACCAATTTCTATTTCTTCACCGCTCAACAATTTAGATTCATATTCTGGCCAGGGAGTATAATCAATTTCTTTACCTTGCCTCTCCGGCAGGTCACCGAGGAGGTGACCATCCAATTTTTGCCAGAGTTCATTTGCTAAATGGGGCACAAATGGATGCAAGAGTAAAGCTAATTTTTTTACTGTATCCAGTGAAATTTCGTCACCTAAATAAGGATATTGGTAAAGAAAATTTACCAATTCCATAATCGCAGCGATTGCCGTATTATACTGTATTCTTTTTTCAATATCTTCAGTAACTCGTTTAACCGTCAAATGAGTACGATAGATAAGTTCTCGAGTTTGCTGGTTTGTTGGTTGGTTAGATTTTAATTGGTGAATTGGTGAATTGGTGAATTGGTGAATTAACCGCCAGACACGGTTAAGGAAACGCCAGCAACCTTCAATCCCTCGGTCTGACCATTCCAAATCTTTTTCTGGTGGGCTGGCAAAAAGAATAAAAAGGCGTAAAGTATCCACACCGTATTTTTCAATAACTGTTTCTGGTTCAACAACATTTCCCCGTGATTTTGACATTGCTATACCACCAAGGGTAACCATTCCTTGGGTCAACAAATTAGCAAAGGGTTCATCGCAGACGACTAAACCTAAATCACGCATTACCTTATGAAAAAAACGAGCATAGATTAGATGCATACAGGCATGTTCAATACCACCAATATATTGATGCACAGGAAACCACGGTTTAACTTTTTCCGGAACAAAAGGTAATTTTTCATTTTCTGAGTCACAATATCGTGCATAGTACCACGAAGAATCAACAAATGTATCCATTGTATCAGTTTCTCGTTTAGCCTTTGCTCTACATTGCGGACACTCAGTATAAACAAATTCTTCAATCTTTGCTAAGGGAGATTCACCGGTTCCAGTAAAAGGTACGTTTTCTGGTAAAACTACAGGTAAATCTTCTTCTTTTACTGGCACTACCCCGCAATGTTCACAATAAACAATCGGAATAGGTGTGCCCCAGTAACGTTGTCGTGAAATTAACCAATCTTTCAGCCGGTATTCAGTTTTTCTTTTCCCCGTCCCCTCTTTTTCTAAATAAGCAATAATCTTTTCTTTCCCTTCCCTTGAAGAGAGTCCACTAAATTCACCTGAATTGACTATTATTCCTTCACCTTCATATGCCCCTTCGGTTAACGGTGAACGGTTAACGGTTAACGGTTGGATAACTTGGCGGATTAGTAAATTATATTTTTTGGCAAATTCAAAATCTCTCTGGTCATGAGCAGGAACAGCCATAATTGCTCCGCTACCGTATTCCATGGTTACATAATCAGCAATAAAAACAGGTAGTTTTTCATTATTCACTGGGTTGACCGCAAAAATCCCTTCTAATTTTACTCCCGTTTTCTCAGTTGTTATTTCCTTATTCCTTTTTTGTTTACAATTTTCTATGTATTTTTTTACTTCCGTATAATTTTTAATTTTAAATTTTAAATTTTCTCCACCCGAGGTGGATCCGCCTTTGGCGGAAATTATTGAATGTTCTGGTGCAAGAACCATAAAGGTTGCTCCAAATAAAGTATCCGGTCTGGTAGTGAAGACGGTGATTGGTGATTGGTGATTGGTGATTGGGAAATTAACTAAAGCGCCTTCACTTTTGCCAATCCAATTTTTTTGCATCAAGAGTACACTTTCCGGCCAGTGATTTTTTAATTTCTCTAAACCTTCAAGTAATTCTTCGGCATAAGCACGGATACGGAAAAACCATTGTTCTAATTCTTTTTCTTCAACGATAGATTTACAACGCCAACATTCTCCGGTAGAAGAGATCTGTTCATTGGCTAAAACCGTTTGACAGGAAGGACACCAGTTAACTCTGGATTCCGCCCGGTAAACTAACCCCCGCTCATAAAATTTTATGAAAAACCATTGATTCCATTTGTAATACTCAGGGTCACAGGTAGCGAATTCCCGTGACCAATCGTAGGAAATACCTATTCTCTTTAACTGTTGCCGCATGTAATTAATATTTTCCCTTGTCCACTTTGCCGGATGAATCTGATGTTGAATCGCCGCATTTTCCGCCGGGAGACCAAATCCATCCCAACCAATTGGATGTAAAACGTTGTAATCACGCATTCTCTTATATCGTGCTAAAACATCACCAATGACATAATTGCGCAGATGACCCATATGGATATGCCCTGAGGGGTAAGGGAACATTACCAGGCAATAATAATTAGATTTTTGCGGGTCAGAAGTAGCAATAAAACTATCTCCCCTTTCCCATATTTCTTGCCATTTAGATTCAATATTTTTAAAAT
>CAZRHN010000003.1:25215-26276 GCA_964599925.1 uncultured bacterium | reverse complement strand
TCCATTCGTGTTTATTTGATGGTCATCAAGGCCTGGGCAACATGTGTCCTTACCCGTTCATTTTTCAAAGCCATTAGAAGTGCTGGTACCGCTGCTCGTCCAATATTTCCCAGCGCTTCCGCAGCGTAGCGGCGAACAAATTCATTATCATCACTCAATGCGTGATACAACGCGGGTATCGCTTCCGGGTCACCAATACAGCCTAAAGCAATTGCCGCCTTCATCCGGGCTACTGCGCTCGGGTCTCCTAACGCTTGAACAAGCGCAGGTACGGCTAAACGGTCTCGTAAATGCCCTAATACACCGGCGACAGTTACACGCACCTCTTCGCTCTCGTCATGCAGGGTTTCAATCAACGGCGGTACCGCTTTACGGTCACCAATGTAACCCAAAGCAATTGCTGCTTTTTCTCGTACGTATTTTGAAGGGTCTTTGAGTGCACGAATTAATTCACCAACTGCTTTCTTTTCTTTAATTCGACCTAACACCTCAGCAGACATTGCCCGGACAAAGGGGTCATTGTCTTTCAGCCCATCGGTCAGGGCAACGGTAGTCTTTTTTTTCAATTCAGTTTCTAAAGCGACTACTTTCTTCGGCTTAAGAATAAATTTCATCCCTTCGGAAAATGTACCTAAAAAACGTATCCTTTTCATTTCTTCTCCTGGTTTATGTTTTTTTCCTTCAACCATATAAAATACTCAATATTTCCTTTTGGACCTTTTAATGGTGAGGGGGCAATCCCCTGAAAGACTAATCCTAAACTTTCAGCAAAGTTTTTTATTTTTTCAATAACTTCTTCGTGTATTTTTTTATCCTTAACTACACCTTTTTTAACTTTATTTCTACCGGCTTCAAATTGCGGTTTAATTAAAGCGATAATTTCACTTTCATCTTTAAGTAACCGACAAACCTGTGGAAGAACTTTTTCCAGAGAAATAAAAGAAACATCTACTGTTGCTAAATCGGGTAAAAAAGAGTTGATAATTAATGGTTGATAGTTTCCGCCTGAGGCGGATCCGCCTTTGGCGGAGATAATTGAAGAAATTCGTGTCAATTCGTGT
>CAZRHN010000003.1:17309-25115 GCA_964599925.1 uncultured bacterium | reverse complement strand
AATTCGTGTCAATTCGTGTCTATCAAAGTAACGAATGTTGGTTTTTTCAATATTTACTACTCGCGGATTATTCCTCAATAACCAGTCAAGTTGTCCGTAGCCTACATCCAGAGCGTAAACCAATTTAGCGCCGTGTTTTAACAAACAGTCAGTAAAACCTCCAGTTGATGCGCCGACATCAAGACAGATTCTATCTTTAATTTGGATTTTAAATTCACTAATTGCTTTTTCAAGTTTAATCCCTCCCCGGGAGACATAAGGTAAGACTCGTTTAATTTCAATTTTACTATTTTTTCCAACCAATTTAGCTGGTTTGGTAATCTTCTCAGCATTAACATAAACTTCACCACCCAGAATTAGTCTTTCTGCCTGACCGCGAGTTTCAACTAAATTGCGTTCAACCAATAATTTATCTATTCGTTCTTTATCCAACAAAATCTTTAATCTTTTTTATAATTTTTTCTACAGTTAGACCGTATTTATCTCGCAACTGTTCAATTTTGCCTTGCTCGATAAACTGATTCGGTAGACCAATGGATAATATTTCCATTTTTTCTTTAGTGAATATCTCCCTTACCGCACCTCCTAAACCACTGATTACATTTTCTTCAATAGTAACAATTCGTGGTCGGGATAATTCTTTAACTTTTTCTCTAATCAGAACTTCATCTAAAGGTTTGAGAAAACGAATATTTATTAAAGTGGAATAGATATTTTCTTTTTCTAATTGTTTCACTGCTTCTAATGCCGGGTGAACCATACTCCCGATAGCAATAATTAATAAATCTTTCCCGGAAGTAAGAATTTCACCTTTAGCGAATGGCAATCTTTTCAAATCAGAATCAAGATTTACACCTTCCCCTTCCCCCCGAGGATAACGAATTGCTACCGGTTTTCCCAGGTTAAGTGCGGTATAAAGCATATGCTGTAATTCATTTTCGTCCGCAGGTGCCATCACCACCAGATTGGGAATCATCCGTAGATAAGTTAAATCAAATGTTCCTTGATGAGTTGGTCCGTCTTCACCAACTATTCCCGCACGGTCAATTGCAAAAACTACCGGTAATCTTTGCAAAGCAACATCGTGAATAGTTTGGTCAAAAGCACGCTGTAAAAAGGTTGAGTAAACTGCACATACGGGACGCATTCCACCGGCGGATAATCCAGCAGCAAAAGTTACCGCATGTTGTTCAGCGATACCGACATCAAAAAAACGTTCTGGAAATTCTTCAGCAAAACTAATCAATCCTGTTCCTGCAGACATCGCGGCAGTAATTGCACAAATTCGTTTGTCTTCTCTTGCTAAGCGTCTCAATACTAAAGCAAAAATTTGGGTGTAAGTTGGTCGCCTGGCTTGATTTTGCACTTTCCCGGTTTCAATATCAAAAGGTTCGATTCCATGAAATTTCGTTGGCTCATTTTCTGCTATCGGGTAACCTTTACCCTTTTTAGTCAAGATATGAAGTAATGTTGGTCTTTTAAAATGTTTAACCCGTTCCAATACTTCAATCAACAAATTAAGATTATGCCCATCTACCGGTCCCAAATAAGTAAACCCCAATTCTTCAAATAGCATTCCCGGGAAAAACAATACTTTGAACCGTTTTGCTACCCGGAGAAAAAATAATCCAGCGAAATGTAACCGCCGGAAAAAACGTTCAACTTTCGTTTCTAATTTTTTTAATAACCCCAAGGTCAGGATCCGGGTAAGGTGAGCCGCTATTGCCCCCACCCGATGGGAAATAAACATTTCATTATCATTAAGAATAACTAATAAATTAGTTCCCAGGTGCCCGGCATTGTTTAACCCTTCGTAAGCCATGCCACCGGTTAAGCTCCCGTCACCAATGATTGCGACAACACGATAATCTTCTCCTTGCAGGTCTCTCGCAATGGCTAATCCTGTTGCTGCAGAAATTGCGGTTGAAGAATGGCCGGCACCAAAGGGGTCATATTCACTTTCTTCCCGACGAGTAAATCCACCGATGCCTCCCAATTGGCGCAAAGTATTAAATTTTTCTTTTCTCCCGGTAAGAATTTTATGGGCATAAGCCTGATGTCCGACATCCCAGACAATTTTATCTCCGGGGGTATCAAAAACATAATGTAAAGCGATAGCCAACTCTACACATCCCAAAGAAGGAGCTAAATGCCCACCTGTCTTTGCGACAGTTTCAATGATTTTTTCACGTATTTCTTGCGCTAATTGGGGCAAAATTTCTTTGCGGATTAGTTTTAAATCTTCAGGTGAATTAATCTTTTCTAAAATTGCCATCTTTATTTCTTACGTGTAGCAATGAAATCAGCAAATTGTTTAAGAACTTGCGCACGGCGATGAGCAAAAATTTCTAATTCCTTTTTTGCTTTTGCTACCAATTCTTTAACCCTTTTTTCTGCCCGGAGTAAACCATAAATTTGGGCATAGGTTAATTTATTAATTTTTCTTTCTTGTTGGTAATCAATAATATCGTCACTAATCTGAAATGCTAAGCCAATGTTTTCACCATATTTTTCTAATGCTCTCATTTCTTTTGGTTTAGCCTTGGATAATATTGCCCCTATTTTGATACAGGTTTTAATTAACCCGGCAGTCTTTTTTTGGTAAATTTTTTCTAATTCTTGGGGTGCGGACTTAATTGAACCCGCCTTGACTCGGCGAGGCAGGTCTGGGCTAAGGGCAATATCTTCCATTTGCCCTTCAATCATACCATTGACACCACAGGCAGAGGTAATTTCTTTAACTACTTGAGCCAATATTTTTGGTTCAACCGTCTTAGCAATAATCTCAAATGCTTTAGTTAAAAGAGCGTCACCAGTAAGAATGGCGACTGCTTCGCCAAATTTCCGATGACAGGAAAGTTTTCCCCGACGGAAATCGTCATTATCTAAAGCGGGCAAATCATCGTGGATTAAAGAATAAGTATGGACTAATTCCAGAGCACAGGCAACTGGCAAAATTTGTTTGGTTTTCCCATCACAAGTTTGTGCGGCAGCCAAAACTAAGAGTGGGCGTAAACGTTTACCGCCACTGAATACTGAATAACGCATCGCTTGATAAATTAAAGACGAAGATTTATTTTTTAACCAATTTTTTAGTTCTTTTTCAATTAGTTTTTGATTCTTTCCCCAAAAATTCAATAACTCCATTTTTTGTTTAACTTCAACGATTACAGAGATTTACAGAAACGATTACAGTGATTTTTGTCTCGGAAAGTTTTTATCGCTGTAATCGCCTTTAATAATCGCTGTAATCAAGTTTCACTTAAACTATATCTCCGACAGGAATCTGGATTCGCTTTATTGCCAGCCCTTTACCCGTTTTTTCGTCGAGTTCAATGATTACCCCGGAAAAAATTAAATCTTTTTTTGCTACTTCGAAACGCAAGGGTATTTGAGTAAGGTATTTCTTGAGAATAATTTCCTTTTTTATACCAATAACGCTGTCTCGGGGACCGCTCATCCCGCAATCGGTGATGTATGCTGTCCCTTCAGGGAGAATGCGTTCATCAGCGGTCTGCACATGGGTATGAGTACCAATGACTGCCGAAACCTTACCGTCAAGGTACCAGCCGATAGCCTGCTTTTCTGATGTAATTTCAGCATGAAAATCAACAATGATTAAATTCGTAACTTTTTTAATTTCCGGAAGAAGAACATCCATACACCGGAAAGGACAATCTAAATCAGGCATATACACTCTCCCCATTAGGTTGACCACCGCAATTTTTACTCCCTTGCTCGTTAGATAGAAATTGTACCCTCTCCCCGGTGTGAAAGGCGGATAATTTGCTGGACGTAAAATTTGCGGATTCTCAATGATTTCTTTTATTTCTTTACGGTCCCAGACATGGTTACCGAGAGTGAGAACTTCTACTCCTGAATTGACAATTTCTTCAGCAACTTTCGCGGTTAACCCAAAACCACCAGCTGCATTTTCTGCATTGGCAATAGTGAAATCAATATCCTCTTTTTTAAATTCCGCTAAGACCTTGTTTACAGTTCTTCTTCCAGGTTCACCAACGATATCAGCAATAAATAATATTTTCATTAACATCCTCTGATTACAGTGATTTTTAGGGCCGATTACAGCGATAAGTTTGACGATTAAATTCTAAACCCCAAATCCGAAATACTAAACAAATCCAAATAACCTAAATTCAAATGACCAAAACAGTTTTAGATTTTGAATATTTGAATTTTGATATTGTTTAGGATTTAGAATTTTGAATTTAGTATTTATCATTTTTTATCGTCGTAATCGTTTTTTTTATCATCGCCGTAATCATATAAGTATTTTTGTGAAATTATTTAGCAGTTTCAATTGCTCGCAGTTCTCGAATTACAGTTACTTTAACCTGCCCGGGATATTCTAACTCTTTTTCTATCTTTTTTGCAACATCTTTTGCTAAAATGGCTATCCCAGCATCATCAATTTCTTCCGGTTCAACAATAATTCTTATTTCCCGTCCAGCCTGAATAGCATAGGCATTCAGTACTCCTCGAATAGAAGAGGCTATTTTTTCTAATTTTTCAATTCGTTTGAGATAATGTTCTACACTTTCTTTTCTTGCACCGGGGCGGGCGGCAGAGACAGCGTCAGCAGCCGCCAAAATTACTGCTTCAAGCGATTTTGGTTCAACCGCTTCATGATGGGCTAAAATAGCATTAACCATTTTTTCTGATTCGCCATATTTTTGTGCGACATCAGCAGAGATCTGATGATGCGTTCCTTCAACATCGTGGTCGATCGCTTTCCCCAGGTCATGGAGTAACGCTGCCTTTTTACAAAAATTTACATCCGCGCCTAATTCGCCGGCTAAAGTGCTGGCTACCCAAGCAACCTCTAAAGTATGCTGAAGTTGGTTTTGTCCATAAGAAGTCCGATATTTTAATTTTCCAAGAAGTTTAAGTAACTCTACTGGTAAACCGCTTACCCCTATTTCTAAGGCAATTTCTTCACCAATTTCTTTAAGCCGGACTTCCATCTCCCTTTTAACTCTTTCAACTACTTCTTCAATTCTCCCTGGGTGTATTCTTCCGTCAGCAATTAGTCGCTCCAAAGCAAGACGGGCAATCTCCCGCCTTACGCCGTCAAAAGCACTTAAAGTAATAGATTCGGGTGTATCGTCAACAATTAAATCAACACCGGTAAGTTGTTCAAAAGCACGAATATTCCTTCCTTCCCGACCAATGATTCTTCCTTTGACCTCCTCGTTAGGCAAGGGAACGCTGGTTATTGTGATTTCCGCAGTGTGGTCAGCGGCACAACGTTGCACGGCTAAAGCAAGAATTTCTTTTGCTTTCTTTTCTGACTGTTCTTTTGCTTCCTGTTCAATATTCTTTGCAAGTAACGCCGCTTCCCTTCTTGCTTCCTCTTCCATAGATTGGAGTAAAATTTTTTTTGCTTCCTCGGCACTCATCGCTGCAAGACGTTCCAAAACTTTTTTACTTTCCTCTTTTTCTTGGTTTAATTTTCCTTGTTCTTCTTGAAAGATTTTTTCTTTATGCAAGAGACTGCGTTCTCGGTGTTCTGTGTCACGTTCTTTTTTCTCAAGGATTTCCAATTTGCGGTCAAGATTTTCTTCTTTCTGGCTTAGCCGTCGTTCTAAATTTTCTAAATCTTTGCGTCTGTGATACGTTTCCCTTTCAAATTCGCGTCGTTCACGTTCCATTACCTCCTTGATTTCTAAAAGTCCTTCTTTCTTTTTTGCTTCTGCCTTTGCTTCCGCTTCAGAAATAATACGCTTTGCCATTTTTTCAGCGTTAGCCAATGAAATCCGCGCGTATACTACCCGTAGAAGATAACCAAAGAGACCACCAAGTAAAATTGCGCCTACGAAAAAAATATATCTTTCCATTATTTTTTACAGCCTCCTTTCAGCGGCAAGGTAATAATTCTCTTTTCCGTAACTACAAAATTTAGTTGCCGATCAACTGCTTCTTGAGGGATAGTTTGTCTGACCTGAAAATCAAAGGCTACCCCGATAAAAGATGTTTTTTTATATCTAGAGATTTTTCTTAAAAGGCGGTCATAATAACCGCCGCCGTAGCCAATACGGTTACCTTTTTCATCAAACACTATCCCCGGGACAATCACTAAATCAATTTCTTCAGGTTCAATTAAAGTTGCTTGAGAAGGGTCGGGTTCAGGGATACCATAACTACCAGGAATAAGTTTTTTTAAATCTTTAATTTCGTAAAGGTCAAGTTTTTTCTTATCTTTATTTACCCGTGGGAGAATAACTCGTTTCCCCTGGATTAAACTTTTTCCAATTAAAGATTGGGTTTCTACTTCAGTACCGAAAGAAGCGAAGAAGAGAATTGTTTTCGCCTTAATAAATTCATCCAAAGAAAACAATTTTTCAGCAATGGTTCTACTTTTTTTTGCAATTTCTTCAGGGGTGAGTTTATTCCTCTCCAGCAATACTTCCTTACGTAATTTTACTTTTTCACTCCGTACATTTCCTCCAATATTAAGTTTGCTGTTTTTTTCTTTCCCGAGAGGACGAATATTTTCCAATCGTTTTTTAATTTCTTTTTCATAACCAATATCTGTCGGTGAATAAAATTTTTTTTCTTCCGGCAGATACTTTTGTTGCACAAAATGTCCAGGATAATCGTGTGGATATTTATATCCTACCCCGTGCCCTCGTCGACCCTCGCCATTAAGGTGTGCATCTTTAAGATAGTTTGGAACAGGGACAACTTTTTTCTTTTCCACTTCTTCCCATGCTTTTTCAATTGCTAAATAACTGGCATTAGATTTTGGCGCACAGGCAATATATACGGTCGCCTGGGCTAAAGGTATCTTTGCTTCCGGCATGCCAACAAATTCTATCGCCTGTAATGCTGAAGTAGCAATACTCAACGCCTGAGGGTCAGCATTACCTACATCTTCACTGGCAGCAATAATTAATCTCCGGGCAATAAAACGCGGATCTTCACCGGCATACAACATTTTTGCTAACCAGTAAAGAGCAGCGTCAGGGTCACTCCCCCGTAAAGATTTGATGTAGGCAGAAATTGTGTCATAATGTTCATCCCCGTGTTTATCATAAAGGACTGCTTTCTTTTGAATTGATTCCTCAGCAATAGTTAAATCAAAATTAATTACTTCCTGATTATTCGGTGAAGTGGTAAGTGCACCGATCTCAAGAGCGTTTAATGCCCGTCGGGCATCACCTTCGGCCGTCTTAATTAAGTGGTTCAGTGCCTCAGGAAACATTTCTATTTTTAAATTACCTAACCCATGTTCTTTGTCTTGAAGTGCATTTTTAATTATTATTTCTAAATCATTTTCCTTTAATGGATAAAATTCAAAAACTAACGAACGCGAAATTATACCCTGGTTAACATAGAAATAAGGATTTTCTGTGGTAATACCGATTAAAATGACATTGCCTTTCTCCACATCCGGCAAGAGAGCATCCTGTTGCAATTTATTGAAATGATGGATTTCATCAATTAAAAGGATAGTCTTTTTATTTGAAATTTGTTTTCTCTCAAGAGCACGGGTGACTTCTTGACGGATAGTCTCTACACCAATACTTACAGCATTTAATTCAACAAAATATGCTTGTGTTCGTGAAGCAATGATTTTTGCTAAGGCACTTTTCCCGCTTCCCGGCGGACCAAAGAGAATCAAGGAAGAAATACGGTCGGCTTCAATTGCTCTACGGAGGAGTTTACCTTTACCTAAGATATGTTCCTGCCCAATAAATTCATCTAAGGTGCGAGGCGACATTCTTAACGCCAAAGGTTGAATTTCAATTTCTTTTTTCTTTTCTTCAGAGAAAAGTTCCATAT
>CAZRHN010000003.1:14254-17209 GCA_964599925.1 uncultured bacterium | reverse complement strand
TTAATAAAAAGAAAAAGCCCTGCTGATGCCGTGGAGTATACACCGTTTGAACGCCAATTCTTAAGTGGGTATCCTGCCCCTCCGACTAAATAAGTCGGAGGCGAACTCGGATTCCCTGAACGGTTAGTTGTAGGCTCAAATCAGTCGCAACTCACACCAACATCGCAGGGCATATTTTCTAAAAACAAGGTTTACCTTGAAGGTTCACCTTGAAAGGAACAACAATCCCGACGATACATCGGGACAAAAAAAGAAACGTAAACTGCCCACCTTATAGGAAATTTATTCCAATTCAGTGTTAAGCAAAGTAAGTAATTCATCAGTTTTTTTGTTTACTGAGTCATTAACCGTATCTTGACTTTCTTTTAGGTGGAATAGTTCGTCAGCGATATTCAATGCTGCTAAAATGGCTAACTTTGAAGAATCAACGATGTTGGTTAAAGTTGCAATTTCCTGCATTTTTTCTTCTATGTAACGGGCTAAAGCATTTATATAAAGAGCGTTTCCGATATCCGCATCAATATCATATTCTCGTCCATAAATTCGTACACAAACCTTTTCTTTGTTCATTATCTTTTTTCTTAGAAAATTATAGTTCTTTTCTTTCGCTTTGTCAAGATAAAATTAACAATTTTTTTAAATTTTATATTTTTCAAATTTTTCCAAAAGTTTGGTAAGTTTTTCTTTAATCTGGTTGATTTTGCCCTTGTAAGTTTCGTTTTCTTTTAATATTTTTTTTGCTTTGCGGTTTATTTCCTCCTGAAGAGCGAGTTCTTCTTTCAAATGCCGATTTTCTTCTCGCAAACGGTGGATCAAATTTATTGCTTTACGTATTTTTTCATCTAAGAGGTCAATTTTTTCCATCGGATTTGTGCAGAAAATTCTTTCTCCAGAGCGGAGGTAATTTTTTCCTGAATTTTTTCTATCTCTCTAGCGGTAAGAGTAGCCTGTGGATTGCAATAGGTTAACCGATAAGTGAGACTGTGCCAGCCTGGAGGCATACTTTCGTCTTTATAAAGATCGAAAAGTTCGCATTCTCTCAGATATTCCCCGCCAGTTCTAAGGATTAAACTTTTCACCTTTTCCTGAAGAATATTTTCTGGAAGGAGGAAAGAAATATCCCGCTGGGCAAAAGGATACCTTGGCAAGGATTGGTAAATTTTTTCTAATCGGGCGTAGGTGACCAGTTGCTCCAGTTCAATTTCAAAAAGATAAACTTTCTCCGGAAATTCGTATTTTTTTTCTAATTGAGGACCGAGTTCTCCTAACTCACCAATTTTTTGACCTTGGATAAACATTTCAAATGCTTTTTCCGGGTGAAGGTAAGGAAGTAGTGTTTTCTGATATTGATAATTTTTAATTTCCAAATTTCTTAAAAGACAATCCAATAACCCGCTTAAATAATAGAAATCAATTACCTGGGGTTTATCTTTCCAATGAAGGATTTTATCCTTCCCGCTGAGTAAGCCGGAGAGATATTTTTTTTCTTCAAAAGTATTGTTGGCAGTAGAATAAACTTCGCCTATTTCAAAAATTTTTACATTTTCTACATTGTAGCGAAGATTATTGACTAAATTATGTAAAAGTCCGGGGATTAAAGTTGTCCGTAAGAAGGACATTTCCTGAGAGAGGGGGTTTTTAAGCGGAATAAGTTTCTTTCGTTTATCTGTGGAAGGTAAATTTAATTGATCAATAGCATCCCTGGATAAAAGACTATAATTGATTACTTCGTTCAGTCCTGAGGAAGTTAAAATTTGACAAATTTTTTTTTCTACTTGAGAAATTCTCTCTCGGTCAGAAACAAAGAGGTTACCCGGGCGGAAACAGCCAACTTCTGCAGGTATGTTTTGATACCCGTAAACCCGTGCAATTTCTTCAATTAAATCTACCTCCAAAGAGATATCGTTACGGTAACTGGGTACTTTTACTGTAATTTTACCTTTAACCCCCTTGCTTGAAGAAAAATTCAGCCTTTTTAAATAGTTGATAATTTCATTTTTCTTGAGTTTCGTACCAAGCAAATTGTTTACCTGATTAATATCTAAAGTTATTTTCACTGGAACATAAGGTCGCACTTTAAGGTCAATTTTTTTTGGCACCACTTTCCCTTCACATATTTCTTCTAATAAATGACTTGCTCGTCGGGCGGCGGAGTATACATTTTCCCAGTCCGTGCCCCGTTCAAAACGGTAAGAGGATTCAGTGGTTATACCCAATTTTTTTACTGTCCGACGAATGACCCGTGGGTCAAAATTTGCGCTTTCTAAAAGAATTGCCTGCGTATTCTCATTAACTGCGGTTTCTTTGCCACCAATAATCCCGGCTAAAGCAATTGCTTTTTCCTGGTCAGCAATAACCGGTATATCTTTATCAAGACTTCTTTCCTGACTGTCCAGGGTAAGAATTTTTTCTTTTTCTTTAGCCCAGCGGACAATAACTTCCTTACCGCTTAAAAGAGAGTAATCAAAAGCATGTAAGGGTTGCCCAAATTCTAAAAGGACATAATTGGTGATATCAATAACATTATTGATCGGACGAATACCACAAATGGCTAAGCGTTCCACAAGCCAGGCAGGTGAGGGAGTAATTTTCAAACCTTCAATAATTTGTCCAAAATAGCGATAGCAAAAATATGGTTTTTCAATTTTAATTTTTAGGAGAACTGTTTTTTTTATCTCTTTAAATTTGATCGGGGGAATTTTTAAAGGTAGGTTATAAACCCCGCCCTTGCGTGCAAGAGCGGGGTAAATTGTGGCAATTTCTCGGGCAATACCAAGATGACTTAAACAGTCACCACGGTTGGCAGTAATTTCTAATTCAAAAACTGTATCTTTTTCAAGAGATTCAATACCAGTTACTTCAATACCGTGGTTAGTTAACTTTTCTGCTAATTCTTGAGACGAAACTTTTAGTTTTGGCAAAAATTCTTTTATCCAATTGTAAGAAATTTTCATT
>CAZRHN010000003.1:9868-14154 GCA_964599925.1 uncultured bacterium | reverse complement strand
AATTGATCAAGGAAGCGTAAATCATTACTAAAAAAAAGACGCATATCATCAATACCATATTTAAGCATTGTGATTCTCTCTACACCTAAACCAAAAGCAAAACCGGTATATTTTTTTGGATTATAACCTACTGCCTGAAAAACTTTCGGATGAACCATCCCTGCACCAAGGAGTTCTAAGTAACCAGAATGTTTACATACCCGACAGCCCTTACCGAGACAAAAAAGGCAAGAAATATCCACCTCAGCACCGGGTTCAACGAAAGGAAAATAACTCGGGCGGAAACGTAATTTAATTTTTTCACCGAACATTTCTCGAGCAAAAATATATAGTGTACCCTTTAAATCAGCAAAAGTTATTCTCTCATCAACTGCTAATCCTTCAACCTGATGAAACATTGCCGAATGAGAAGGGTCAATTGCCTCGTGACGATACACCCTCCCTGGCATAATCACTCGCACAGGTGGTTTATTTGCCTCCATTACATGGATTTGCACCGGTGAAGTGTGTGTCCGCAGTAAGTACTCTTTGCTCTTCGCTCGGAGTTTACCCCGCTCTTGCGCGCAAGGGCGGGGCTCTTCGCTTATTTGGAGGTAGAAACTATCTTGCATATCGCGTGCCGGGTGTTCCTTAGGCATATTCAACGCTTCAAAATTGTAATAATCGGTTTCAATTTCTGGTCCTTCGGCTAAAGCGAATCCTAAACGGGTAAAAATTTCAATAATTTCATTAAGTACCCGGGTCAGAGGATGAAGGTGTCCAAGAAAGTAGGGTTTACCGGGTAGGGTATAATCAAAGAATTCTTCTATTTCCTTTGTTTGTATCATTTTAAGTTCTTCTTGCCTTCTTTGAAATAAACTGGCTAAGAAATTTTTTATTTCATTCGCCTGGTGTCCAATTTTTTTGCGTTCCTCTACCGGTAACTCGCTAAGGTGGTGTAGAACCTCTATCAGTTTACTTTTCCGGCCAAGATATTTAATTCGCCAGTTTTCTAATTCCTGGAGATTTCTGACCGCCGACAACTCTTTTTCGCCGCTTTGTTTAATATTTGCTAAAATTTCTAATTCCATAGATTAAACGGATACAGTTTTTATTTTCCCAACAAGCGCTGAAAAAGCAGATGGATTATTAACCACTAACTCGGCTAACATTTTCCTATTTATTTTGACATTCGCTTTGCTCAAACCTGAAATGAGCTGGTTATAAGTTAATCCCTGTAAACGCGCTGCCGCATTAATCCGGGCGATCCACAATGAACGAAATTCGCGTTTCCGATTTTTTCGTGCGCGGTAAGCGTGGCGTAGACTTTTGCTTACCTGTTCTTTAACTATCCGATAGACATTTTTTTTTCTACCCCGGTACCCTTTGCTTAAACGGAATAATTTTTTTTTCCGTTGTCGTGTGTAAACTCCCGTTTTTACCCTTACCATTTTAGTCTCCTCTTAAAAACTATAAGGAACCAACTTTTTCACAATTGAGGTTTCTCTCTTTCCAAGATAAGATGTTTTACGTAAATGTAGCATTCGTTTTGACGATTTTTTCGCTAATAAATGTCGTGTTCTCGTTTTTTTGTATTTTATTTTACCCGAAGCAGTTAGACGAAACCTTTTTTTTGCTCCCGAATGACTTTTTAGTTTTGGCATAGCGCCACTTTTTTATTTTGGTGCCAGAATAATTCCCATTTGTGAACCAGAAAACGGCAATTCCTGTTCAATACGAGCAACCTGGTTAATTTCTTCCCTAATTTTTCTCATTAGTTGTTCGGCTAATTCTAAATGTTTTTTTTCCCGTCCGTAAAGCTTTATGCTCAGACGTACTTTGTATTTATCTTTCAAAAATTTTTGTAAATGTTCCAATTTCACTTTCAAATCCTGTTCACTAATCCACGGTCGGACACGAATTTCTTTAATCTGTCCGCCGCGTTGTTTTTTACGCGCCTGTTTAATTTTTTTTTCTAACTGGTAAAGATACTTTGAGTAGTCTATAATCCGACAGGTTGGCGGGGTGGATTGCGGAGCAATTTCTACAAGGTCAAGTCCTTTACTGCGGGCTATAGATAATGCTTCACTTAAAGGTTTAATTCCGAGATGACTTCCGTCAACATCAATTAAACGAACATCTCCTCCTTGAATTTGGGTGTTAACTCGTAACCTAGGCAATTTACTTCCCCTCCTTAATATAAAATTTAAAAGGATGACTCCGTCTAAAAAGCCATCCCTTTACCTACTAAATTATTCTGTAAGTTAAATATTTTTAATAAATTGGTTACTTTCACAATAACTATATTTATTATTTTTATAACAAAATTTGTCTTTTTTGTCAAGGGGGCAACTCAAGATTTTCTTTCTTCAATTTCTTTTTTAATTCGCTGACAAAACCTATCAACCGAAGAAATAGCCATTCCTTTTGTTCCGTGTTTTCTCACAGTTACTTTGTTATTTTTTACTTCTTTTTCACCAATAATGAGTAAATATGGTATTTTTTCTAATTCTGCCTCCCGTATTTTTAGATTAATTTTTTCATTACGTAAATCAATTTGACTGCGTATCCCTCCTTGGCAAAGATATTTATTGACCTTTTCAGCGTAGGAATTTTGTTTCTCAGTAATTGTAAGAACGTTCACCTGCACCGGACTTAACCATAGCGGGAATCGTCCACCGTAATGTTCAATTAAGATGCCAAAAAAACGTTCTAAGGAACCCATTAAAGCGCGATGAATTAACACTACTTTTTCATCTTTGCCTTCCTTATTTCGATAAGTAACCGAAAATCTTTCCGGCAGATTAAAGTCAACCTGGACAGTTGAACATTGCCAACTTCTTCCCAAACAGTCTTTAATCTTAATATCTACTTTCGGTCCATAAAATACACCTTCCCCTGCTTCTACGGTGTAGTCTAATTGCAAATCCCTAAGTGCTATCTTTAAAGCGTTTTCCGCCTTTTCCCAATTCTCTATAGTTCCAGCATATTTTTCAGGTCTTGTAGAAAGACGAATCTCATATTCACTAAAACCAAACGTTTTAAGAATTTCTAAAGTGAATCTCATTACTCCAGTGATTTCTTCTTCTAACTGCTCGGGTCGGCAAAAAATGTGTGCATCATCTTGAGTAAAACCACGAACACGAAGAAGTCCATGAAGGACACCGGATTTTTCATAACGATAAACTGTTCCCAGTTCTGCCCAACGAATTGGTAAATCACGGTAACTATGTAATTGCGATTTATAGATTAAGATATGTCCGGGGCAGTTCATTGGTTTAAGGATATATTTTTGTCCTTCAATGTCTAAAGGAGAGTAGATGTAATCTCGGTAATAATCCCAGTGTCCGGAAGTAACCCAGAGGTCTAATTTAGCAATGTGCGGTATGTAAACCAGTTCGTAGTCCTGTTTCAAATGTTCTTCTTTCCAAAAATCTTCAATAATTTTTCTGATTGTCGCTCCTTTAGGATGCCAGAAGACCAAGCCTGCACCTGCTTCTTCATAAATATTGTAAAGGTCTAATTCTCTACCTAATTTCCGATGGTCACGGAGTTTCGCTTCTTCTAATTTTTTGAGATAAGCATTAAGCTCTTTTTCAGTGAAAAATGCTGTCCCATAAATTCTTTGGAGCATTTCCCGTTTTTCATCACCCCGCCAATAAGCACCAGCAATTGAAAGTAGTTTAAAATATTTAATTTCTCCGGTAGACTGTAAATGTGGACCTTTACAGAGGTCAGTGAAGGGACCGTGTTCGTAAAGGGTAACTTTCTCATCAGGTATTTCTTCAAGTAGTTCCAATTTATATTTTTCTTCCTTGGGGGCAAAAAATTTTTTTGCCTCCCCCTTAGTAACTTCCTTTCGGATAAACTGATAATTTCCTTTAATAATTTCTTGCATCCGCTTTTCAATTTTTATTAAATCTTCCGGGGTAAAAGGTTCAGGTTTAGCAAAATCATAATAAAATCCCTCTTCTATCGGTGGACCAATAGCCAGTTTTGTCCCGGGAAAAAGTTCCTGCACCGCCTGGGCCATTATATGGCTTGTTGAATGTCTTAAAATTTCTAAATCCTTATCCATTTTTATCTGCTCAACTATAAATTTCTAATGGGGTAAACTAATTTGGGTAATAATGGGTGCGACAGGATTTGAACCTGCGACCCCCACGATGTCAACGTGGTACTCTAACCGAACTGAGCTACGCACCCAAAAATTAGACCTCTCCGATATATCAGTTATAAAGGCGTGGGTCGGATTCGAACCGACGAATCGCGGTTTTGCAGACCGCTCCCTTAGCCACTTGGGTACC
>CAZRHN010000003.1:0-9768 GCA_964599925.1 uncultured bacterium | reverse complement strand
CATTCTACCACTGAATTACCCCCGCAAATCTCAATGGGGGATATCCCCCTTGTTGCCTTCACTTCGCCCAGCACTTCGTTTGCTGGACTCGTTCAGTATATCCCCCTTAAGATGAATTTTTACTTCCTCAATAAGGGAAACTAAACAGTTTCCCTTGATTGCGTCCCGACGATACATCGGGACTATCAACCCTTCCCTAAGGATTTAAAAGGGAGATATTTCCTTAATTGCGTTCAAATGGTCTGACACTCCGTTAGTCAGACCCATCTTCACTGTCATCCTCTTAAGCGGAACGTGCTCAAAGGGGATTAAATCCCCTATTGTGTTCACTCGTGTCCACCAATCAACTAATCCACCAATCCACCAATCCACCAATCCACTAATTACCTAATTAGGCACCAAACTTGCTGAGTTTACCCGCATAGGCTAAGGCAAGGGAGATTATTTCCTTTGCTGGGAAGAGACCTAAACTTCCCAGCCGACATTCTTTTTCAGTAAATCTTTTTACCTCATTTTTAGGTGTATCCTTTGACCAGAGAAGGAAAGGAACTGGATGCCAGGAGTGCCCCTTTAATACCGCTGGTGTTGAATGGTCACCAGTAATCACTAAAACTTGAGGAGAAAGTGTTTCTATTCTTGGGATAAAAGAATCAATTTCTTCTAATTTTTTTACTTTACCAGTGAAATTACCATCTTCACCATAAAGGTCAGTTTCTTTAATATGCAAATAGAAAAAATCATATTCAGCAAAATTTTGTTCTAAGGTTTTAATTTCATCTTCTAATTTTTCACCGGTAGATAGAATTTCCATACCTAAAAGACGGGCTATTCCACGATACATTGGATAAGTAGCAATTGCTGCCGGGTTGAGTTGATATTTCTCCTGCATTGAAGGTAAATTTGGGTATCGGGCAAAGCCGCGCAAAAGAATATAATTTGCCGGATTGAAATTTTTAATTATTTCTTGAGCCGTGGATAAAAATCGGTTAACCAATTTTGCTGTTTTTTCTGCTTCCGGGTTCAATGCTTGCACTACTTTTGGTGGAAGTTTATCTTTCTCGGGGTCATTCTGGTTTATTTCTTCTGAAAGTTCGTCACCGCGGAATACAATCACAAAGCGATGTCCTTTCCCGGGATAAAAATAAATTTCCGTATGGTCAAGTTTTTTTATCTTATTTTGCAACAATGAGCATAGTTCAATACATTTCTCTGTAGGTATCCGTCCAGCGCGCCGGTCAAGCACAAGATTACTTTTATAATCATAGGTAGCAAAATTTGCCCGGCAGGCAAGGTCATTCTTTTGAAGGTTAACTCCAATACCTGAAGCCTCAAGGACACCGCGACCAATTTTATGTTTCACCGGGTCATAGCCAAAAAGTGCCAGATGCGCTGGACCTGAGCCAGGAGTAATGCCTAACCCTACAGGGATGCTTAACCCGCAGAGCGATTCCCGAGCTAAACGGTCAAGGTTGGGTATTTCAGCAGTTTCCAATTCGGTTTTTCCAGTGTCAGGATGGGCTACCCCACCTAAACCATCAATAACAAGAAACACAATTTTACTTTCTGTCCTTTTTGCTATCTCTTTAATTAGTTCTTGATTCACTCTAATCTCTAATAACTGGTAACCAGCCGACCCTTAAGGGTCGGCTACAAAACTGCCTCTTATGCCGGGAGTGGGATTTGAACCCACACGGGTTTCCCCATACGCCCCTCAAACGTACGCGTATACCAATTCCGCCATCCCGGCGTTTTTTTATTACGCCCCTCAATCCGCCGAATAACATGTTAGTCGTCCTAAAATCCATAGAAAACTGTAGCCGCAGAGCGTTAGCTCTGCCCTAAAATAAGCAAAGCTACGCTTTGCCGCTACATTTTTATTCTGAACCCGAAGGTGGCATCGGAGACTGAGGATGTCCTGGGGGAGGGGTGGGTTCGGCTGGCGGAGCAACAATTTTTTCGGTTATTGTCCGTCGGGGTTGACGCAAAGAAATAAAAGTCAAAAGTAAAGAAGTACACATAAAAATTATTGCTAATACAGTTGTCACTTTCCGCAGGAAAACATTACCGCTTGTCCCACCAAATATCGCTTCACTACCGCCTCCACCACCAAATAAACTGGATAAACTTGCTCCTTTACCTGTTTGGAGAAGAACAATTAAAATCAGACAAATACATACAAGGATATGAATAATAAGAACTAAGGTATACATTGCTTTTCTGGGATGACCGTAAGTCCGGGTAATTGTTTCCCTTCAAGGAATTCCAAACACGCGCCGCCACCGGTAGAAAGATGTGAAACTTTATCAGTTATTCCGGCTCTTATTGCCACAGTTACTGTCGCTCCTCCACCAGCAATTGTTATTGTTCCTTTTTCAGTTGCTTGACCTAATAATTGAGCAATCCGAATACTTCCTTGAGCAAACTTATCAATTTCAAAAATGCCCATCGGTCCATTCCAAAAAATAGTTTTCGCCTGTTTAATTACCGGCGCACAACGGTCAATAGTTAAAGGACCAATATCTACCCCAATCCATCCAGCCGGTATATCAATATCTTCACTTTCCCGGATATTTGCGGCAGGGTCAATTTTATCCGCAATCACATGGTCAAGCGGTAAAAATAAACGAACGTTCATTTCTTTTGCTAAACGAAGAATTTCTTCGGCTAAATCTAATTTGTCGGGTTCCCAGAGTGAGTTCCCAATCTCTGCACCGTAACTTTTTAAGAATGTATAAGCCATACCGCCGCCGATGATTAGAGCATCAACTTTGTTCAACAAATTTTTAATAATCCCAATCTTATTTTCTACTTTGTCACCACCGATTATCGCTAAAAAAGGATGTGCCGCATTTTCAATTGCATCGCTTAAATAGGAAATTTCCTTTTCTAAAAGTAGCCCAGCGACAGTTGGCAAAAATTTCGGTATGCCAACAGTTGAAGCATGTAAACGATGAACCGCTCCGAAAGCATCCTGAACAAAAAGGTCACCAAAAGAGGCAAGTTGCCGGGCAAATTCTAAATCGTTTTTTTCCTCTTCCGGGTGGAAACGTAAATTTTCTAAAAGAAGGATTTCCTTATTTTTTAATCCTTTAACACCCTCTTCAACTGTTTTACCAATACAATCAGTGACAAAACCTACCTTTTGCTTGAGGAGTTTAGCAAGTAGGGGA
The DNA here is from genome assembly GCA_964599925.1 of uncultured bacterium. GTDB lineage: Bacteria > Elusimicrobiota > UBA5214 > UBA5214 > UBA5214 > CAZRHN01. Next base: position 6,598 of record CAZRHN010000003.1, on the reverse strand, counting down.
GTCACTCCACGCAAACTAAGACTGGGTTCAATTTTACCTTTCGGTCTTCCCAGATGGGAAATGATGACGACCTTACAATTTTTTTCTAAAAGGTAATTTAAGGTCGGTAAGGTAAAACGAATGCGTGTATCATCAATAATGTTTCCTTGTTTATCAAAAGATACATTATAATCAACTCTTAAGACAACAGTTTTATTTTCTATTCCCCAGTCCCTGACGGTTAATTTATTCACAACTTATTCCTTTCCTCGGCTGATGAGATAGTTAACTAAATCTATTACTCGACAGGAGTAACCCCATTCGTTATCATACCAACCAAATATTTTAACAAAGTTCCCCTCAATTACATCGGTGCAGAGTGCATCAAAAATACAAGATGCAGAATTACCATTAAAATCGTGGGATACCAAAGGCAAATCACAGTACTCAAGATAACCGCTTAATTCACCCTTTGCTGCTTTTTTAAAAGCGGCGTTGACTTCTTCAATCGTTGTTTTCTTTTCTGTCTCAGCGACTAAATCCACCAAGGAAACGTTCGGTGTAGGTACACGGATAGCGATACCGTTAAGTTTACCTTTGAGTTCAGGAATGACTGAGCCAATTGCCCGGGCTGCACCGGTAGTTGTTGGAATAAGCGACATCGCTGCAGAGCGTGCGCGCCGAAGATCCCGGTGCGGAAAATCAAGAATTACCTGGTCGTTAGTATAAGAATGAACTGTAGTCATCAAGCCGCGTCGGACAATAAAATTTTCATGTAAGACTTTTACCATCGGGGCAAGACAATTTGTTGTGCACGATGCATTAGAAATAATTTTATGTTTTTCCGGGTCATATTTTTTTTCGTTAATCCCCATACAAATGGTTATGTCTTCACCTTTAGCCGGCGCAGTAATTATTACTTTTTTTGCACCCGCTTGCAAATGTGCTTTGGCTTTCTCCGCATCGGTAAACTTACCAGTTGATTCAATAACAATTTCCACACCTAAATCTTTCCAGGGAAGTTGTGCAGGGTCTTTTTGAGCAAAAACTTTTATCTTTTTACCTTCAATTACTAAACTATTTTCTTCTGCTTCAACTTCCCCCCGGTAAACACCAAAATTGGAATCATATTTAAAAAGGTGACCTAAAGTTTTTGCATCAGTTAAATCGTTAACCGCAATAAAATTTATTGAACTATTTTTTAATCCCGCTTTTAAAACCAAACGACCAATTCGTCCAAAACCATTAATTCCAATTCCTACCATCATACCTTATTTTTCCTCCTTTTTTGAATTATACATTTTTTAAATTGAAAGTCAAGATTTTTTTGTTCTATGCTCCGTGAGCGAGGGTTAAACCCCAAATTTTTCTTGCACCTGCCTTTTTCGTTACCTTAGCGCATTCTTCAATGGTAGAACAAGTAGTTGAAACATCGTCAACAAGAAGAATGTTTCCCCCTTTAAAAATTGTTGGGTTTAACACTTGGAAGGCATTAATTAAATTGACTAACCTTTCTTCACGAGTTAAGGACATCTGTGTTTTTGTCTGCCGTATACGGATTAAATTTTCTAAAATTAGAGGTTTATCAAAATAGCGAGCAACCCCCTCGGCTAAAAGTTGTGCCTGATTGTATCCGCGTTTATGTTGACTTTTTTTATGTAATGGCACTGGAAGAAGATAGTCAATTTCTTGCCAATTGAATTCGTTTTTACTATAAGAGATGAGGAATTCAATTAAACCTTCAGCGAGGAAATCTTTACCTTGATATTTGAATTTGTGGATTACTTCTTTCAAATTGCCTTCATAAATACCAGCTGCACGAATATACTCAAAATGAAATTTTGTTTGACGACAAAAATAACAATGTGCTCCGCCGTCAGGCAAAGGTTTACCGCATTTCTGACAAAACAGTCCTTCAATTAATTGGAATTTATTCCAGCAGGTGTTACAGAGGTGGCGGTGATTATTTGCGGCTAAGACCTTTTTACAAATTACACAACATTTCGGTAAAAAAATATTTATCATCTCGGTAAAAACTTTTTTTATTACTTTCATTCTTAATTCTCAATTACATTGATTACGGTGATTAAAACCAACGATTACAGAGATTTATTGATAGTTGGTCAATCACTGTAATCACCTTTCATAATCGCTGGAATCAAGTTTCACTTCTTGTGAAACTACTTAATTTAAAATTGTATTGTTATTTGCATTGACCCTTCAAAACTGTAATAGTCCATTTTCGGGTCATCCCGATTGTAGAAGCGACTCGCTCCTAACCCAAGGGTCACCCTTGTATTTGAAGAAAGTGTATAATCGGCTGAGGCAGTTAAAGTGTAAGTATCGGTATTTCCACCGTGAAGATAAGACGACTCCCTATGGTCAAGTCGTAAAGTAGAGTTAAATACCAACTGGTTGGCTAAATAAAGTGTTTTCCTGATTAAGGGAATAAGCAATTTTGCCGGCAAATTAAAGTTAGCATATACTTGTAAAGATGGAGATAAAGTTTTGTCTCTGCGAACTTCCTTGCCGAAACTGTCCACTTCAGTATCAAGTTTGTATTCGTTACGGAGAGTGAAACGCCAAATTTCGAGATTAAAATTCATCTGTTGGGTTGCACTTTCACTTTTTGTCAGTCGGGTAAGGGTATCAGTTTTTAAATTAAAATCGCGACTTTCGCTCATTGTGTAGTCAAAATATAAAGAATATTTTTCCAGAAGTAAAAAACGCCAATCAAGAGAATCAGACAAAGTGGTAGCCTTAGAAATACTATGAGTATGGACAACTTTTTTTGAAATTTTTAGATTCATTTGAGAATCGGACATCATTCTTTCTAAGGAAATAAGTTTTTCGGTTTTGAAAAGACTAAAAATTAAATCCGGCCACTGGATAGTATCAACCGTGCGTTCGGTACCCGTAGTATTTGAATACTCTTTTGTACCATTGAAATTTGCGTTAACAACCAGTGTGTTAAATGGGGAAAGACGAGGTGAAAGAATTATGGATTCAAAAGGAAGCCAGCGGCTGGATAATCCTAAAGTGTCCCGCAAAGTGAGTGATTTGCGTTCTTTATAGGATGGATCACGCTCAATCCATAATTTTTTTGTGAAATCAATTTCTTTTGCTATATTTTCATAAGAATCGCCATATTCAAGCCGATAATTAGTAGATAAAGCCAGAGATTGGGTTGGGCGAAATTGTGGGAAAATCTGACGAAGAGAGAAATTCCAGGTTACATTCCCGTTAGCCGAACGGTCAACTCGTTTTTGCGTAGGTTCTTCCGGCGGTGTTTTGCTAAGGGTGGCAAGATTAACATCTTCTTTACAAGAGATATTATAACCAAAACCAGGACTTAACCAGGGGAAAATAGTTAAATTTGAACTAAAACCCACAGTTTGTCCAAGTGACTTTGGATATTTCAGTTTTGATTGTATTTTTTCCTCTCTCACTATTTTTAGCGAATAATTTGGGTTAAAAGTGAACCCGGACCAAAAACGAAAATTTAGTTTTGTTGACCAATCGTCACTTATTTCCTTAGTTTCAAGGTAAGCAGGTTTAATTGCTTGATATTGATTAAAAAAGAACTTTTCTCTTTTTTCGGGAACCGTTATTACTGACAAAGTTGACATCCAAAGAGAAAAATCATCCCGGCGATAAGTAAGATTAATTGCTGTTGGAAAAAGAGGAAATCTAACTGGGTTAGTATAATCAGCACTTGTAATATAAGAGTCTTTTTCATCAAGGCGATTTTGTTTTCGTAAATAATCAGTTAAACTTTTACTATAACTAAGTCCAATTGTTGGCCAGCGCGCTAAACTGAAAGTCGCCCCAGCGGAACCAGTAAGTGCTGATACCTTGTCTTCTTCCAAACTGGTCAACCAGGGATTTTCCAGGATACTCGCTGGCGGGGTAAATGTATCCTTGCGCGAAAAAGTAAAATTCATTGGTAAGAAACCTATGCGAATGAAATTCAGGTAATAATTTTGTTCATATATATCTTGTCCGGTAATTACTGGAGTTAAGGGTTGAAATTTACAGTTGATTTCTTTGTATTTACCTCCGAAACTTGACCAACCCGGAACTTCAAAATCAGCGCTAATCTTATATGCCCAACCAATATCTTCCTTCACTTTGTCAAGATAAATTTCGTTTACCCAGAGTTCACCAGACAAAGTCTGTCCTGTGGGGTTACGAACTCCTACTTTAATTTGTGCGATATTATTGATTTTGGGTGAACCTTTTATCTTATAGATAATCGTTGCACCGTTAACAATCATACTCTTCTCTTTTTCTGTTTTTCCCTCTTTTATCATCTCTTCCATAATTTCACTGTAAGTGTCTAAACTTATTGTTCTGTTTTTCCAACTACCTGTCCAATTTATTATTTCACGGTATTCATAAAAATCGGTTTCGGTGCCGAATTGAAAAATAAAAGTTTCACCTTGGTTACCTTGATAAGGATAGATAAAAAATTTTAGTTCGCCATATTGAGAGTAGTTTTGTGCTTTAGGAAATACTGAGCGCGTGGTCGCAGTTGCCCCGGCGTCTAAATTATACTTCATTGAAAGCGCTTGTTCCCGGCGCCATCTTTCATCCCAGTCAGGATAAAGTTCCTGATAAATATCTTTCCGCCCTTTTGTTTCATCATAAAGAGCAGTATATTGCGAATTATCTTCATTATTCATCGCACTTACGGTAAAAGTGCCAGTGCCGAGAACTACACCCTTTTCCCATCGGTTACCAACAAGACCTAATTTAGCAATTTTTATAGTTCCCAGTTTATTTGTTTGTGCTGATAAGGTTAATCTTACCTGTTTTATCGCTGTCCAGGTACTATTTGTAATTTCTAAAGGGACATTTGTGGAATACCAAACACCTGCTGATAAATCGGTTGAGAATGAAAATTTACCCGCCGGGTCATCAAATGTATCAAGGACACCGTCCCGGTCAAGGTCTTCGCTGTCCAAACGTCCATTATCTGCACCGATGCGTGCGGATGTCCCATCAGGATTATTATATTCCCAACCAATATCCTCATCAGGATTAAGAAGATTGTCTTTATTCGTGTCTTCCGTATCCAGTCTCCCGTTATTATTTGCATCTTCATTAAAACTACCGTATTCAACGGTTAGCATTGCACCTGGAGTGTCAGACAAAAGTTCCAATTCTAAAAATTCTTTTTTTGAATAATCAATACCAATTGTGGAAAGCGGTTGAATTATCGCTGCCCAGGTACTTTTAGTCAAGTCGTAGTTAATTTTAAGAACTTGAATTTTTTCGTCTTTTCTTGTTGTTCCAACAAGTTGAGGTTTAACTGCGCTAATGAGCATATCTTCATTTGAACAGGTAAGGGAATTGTTGAACGAAAGAATTTGCGTAGAACTAATTGCTACCGTCCAGTAGTCCTTATTTAAGGATGCGCTATCTTCCAGTTTTATTCCTTCCATTGAATCAATTAAGGCTTTACCGAAAATATTAGAGTTGCGTATACTCCGAGCGTATTCACCAGAAAGGTCAGTCATTCTCAAGGATAGAAGAGGAAATTTAAGATTGGTTAAATGCGTATCAACTTCCCAGACGAGCGTGCTTCCTGGCGTTGTGCGGAGGTCGGGTATGCGGAGAGGTTTAGTAGTAAAATTAGAAATTACTGTTGAACCAATAAAAAAATTTTTTAATGGCGAATATTCGGTTCGTGCGCCGACTAAAGTCTCACCGGTAGCAAGTCCAGCGAAAGGCGCGTATTCGTAAGTCACTTCAATTTTTGAATCTTCTTTAATTTCTTCTTCACGATAAAAAGTTAACCACCCAGATTCATAGTCCAAAAAATAATCTTTATCTCGTTCTAAGACTTTACCGTCAAGGACAATCCTTTCTGAACCAATTACAACGTTTGCACGCTGTAAATTAAAAGTTTTTATTCTGTATCGGTATTCAACATAAATAATATGATGAGATACTGGTGAAGGTAGATATACATCGGGAATGAATGGACCGGGTGTACCCGAGGTAAACTTAATTATACCGGTTTCAAAGTCCATTTCTACACTGTCGGGATATTTTACATTATTCCCGGTTTCACTTACTTCAGTTACCGTAGTCCGGTTAAGGTCATATACATTAAAAATAAAATTTCCTTTTCCATTGTCACGAACAATTTTTACCCGCCCGAGATTATAATAATTTTTTAACTCGGTATTAATTGTTTCATTTTCATTTTTAATCATTACTGCTTTTGCTTGAGGATTTGTTTTTGGAAGTGGAGTCCCATCTTCTTTTTGGTAATCAACTGCAATTACATAATTTGTTTGAATCGTTTTACGGAAAATAATTACTCCTTTTGGGTAATCAACGATATAATCTTCGCCGGGAGCAAGTAAATCAAAATCACCAATGTAAGTACTTGTCGCGACTGTGTATTGTTCAACAATCATCCCGGTTGAAGTGTTCACCGTATTATTTGCTGAATTGCGGTCATCAAAGTAAATTTTCTCGCTGCCAACTTTAATTGTATCACCTGGAAAGGCTAACTGATAATATTTTCTTCGGATATAATCAATATCGCGTAATTCTTTTTTTTCCAGACTTGTATTTCCGGTAAACAATTTTGATTCGCTTGTCC
>CAZRHN010000002.1:27267-34132 GCA_964599925.1 uncultured bacterium | reverse complement strand
GGAAAGTTGTGCGTAAGATGAGAGATGTTCTTTTTCTTCTTTCTCTAAAAGTTCACGGATAAGCATTTATTTTTTCACTACCGTCAGGATTAAGATATACTAAACCGAATTGGACAATTTTTATTTCTTCTTTTTTCTCCAGCGGAGTAAAAATATACATTTTTCTTTCCCCGTAGTCAATCTTCCGGATAATCCCCAAACTCAGACAATCCCTTTCTCCGTTGAGTAAACCAACCACAAGACCTTCTTCACTAATCTGATTTTTTCCTTCTAAATGAACCCTTTCAGTTGAAATTTCATCAAGAGAAAATACCATTTCTTTCGCCTCTTTAAAATATTTTTTACTTAAAAGTTCACGCAAATTCCTTCGTTGATTTGGATTCCTTGGCAATACTTCTTTAGATACCGGCAAACGCACGATTCGTTCCTCAGGATACGCTTGAGCAAGATAATCCAGTTCTTTATCCCGTTCAAGGAGAACCGCTACCTCTGGAGTAAGCATTTCCAACTCATTAAGTGTAAACCTTTGTCCTTCTTCACCGTGAACCCAACCCGGGGTATCAACAATTAAAATTTCGGATAGAGATAGCCCTTTCTCGGCTAATTTTTTCATCCCTGAAAAATAATCAGGAAGGACACTTGCCGGGGAATAGTCGCCAACAAAATGGATTGCCGAAGGTTTTAATGCGGAAAGAAATACCACCGGTTCCTCTAATACCGCTAAACCAATCGTTCCCGGCGGACCGATGTCCGATTGTCCAACATCACAATCAAGGATTGCGATTTTAACTTTTTCTTTGAATAGTTTGTTTGCTAAATAGGTGGCAAGAAAGGTCTTGCCGGTATCAATTTCACCAAATACAGTTATTCTTTTAGGTCTTTCCCGGATAGAGCGTTGAACAAATTCATCCCAATCCTGAGGAACAGCCCGCCGATTCGGCGGGTCTTGGCGGGCAACAAACCCATTTTCCCCGATCCTCAAGTCAATCTCTGCGTCTTCAGGAATTTCTAAAGGGATTTTTTTACCCCAAGGGATACTAATTTCTTCTGGTGGGCGAACTTCTTTACCGATAGCGAGAACTTTACCTTTTTCAATGCGGAAATGAACCGCTCCGCTAAAGATGTAAATTTTCCCTTTGGACAATTTTTGAATCATGCACTATGGTTACAGAGGTTCAAAATGGGTTAGTTTATTGAAAGCCTGGAAGCGCTCTTTTATTTCACGGAAGGTTAAATTTTTAAATCGTTCAATACTGAAATTTTCTACATCAAAAGACGCCATTACACTACCAAAAATTATTGCTTGACGAACATTAGAGTCGTTATCGTTTCCGGTTTTTGCTAAATAACCGAGGAAACCGCCGGCAAAACTATCCCCGGCACCGGTGGGGTCATAAACGAATTCTAAAGGGAAGCCGGGAGCAGAAAACATTGATTTCTCGGTAAAATATAAAGCACCGTATTCACCCCGTTTGACAATTAATGCTCGTGGTCCCAAGGACAAAATTTTCCGTGCCGCTTTCACCAGATTAGGTTCGGCGGAGAGTTGTCTTGCTTCGGACTCGTTAATAATTAATATATCAACCTTCCGGAGTGTATTTTCTAATTCTTCGGGTTTATTCTCAATCCAGTAATTCATTGTATCGCAGGCAACCAGATGCGGTTTTTCAATCTGGTCAAGCACTCTACCTTGCAGTTCGGGGTCAATATTGGCTAAGAAAACATACTTAACCTTGCGGTAATCCTCAGGTATTTGCGGATGAAAGTTTTCAAACACATTAAGTTGCGTCTCTAAAGTTATTGCTTCGTTCAAGTTATAACTGTATTCTCCTTTCCAGCGAAATGTTTTACCTTCAACCTTTTGTAACCCTTTAAGGTCAATCCCATGTAATTTAAGAAAATTAAGGTGTTCTTCAGGGAAATCTTTACCGACAACTGCTACTATTTTAACCGGGGTAAAGAAACTTGCCACTACCGAAAAATATATCGCTGAACCACCGAGTCCTTCTTCAACCTGCCCGAAGGGAGTTCTTACTGTATCAAGGGCTACTGAACCTACTACGAGAATGTCCTTCATATTAGTGAATTAGTGAAATGGTGAATTGGTAAATTAACTGCTCACTACTCATTAATTAACCAATTTTTAATTTTAAAAAGAAATGTATTTACTGATGAGAAGTTGCAGTTTGCGGTAAAGATGTTTATCTATTTTATCTTTTTGGGTGATGACTGCATATTTTAATGCGGAAGCACATTCACATTTACGCTCCCGGTTTATTAAATTTGGCAAAACAGTTCTGACCAGTTTTTTTACATTTTCCACATTTGCTTTCATATTATCAAGGACAGTGTTAATGCTTACATGCTCCTCTTCTTCTTTCCAGACATCGTAGTCGGTAACCAAGCCAATAATTGCGTAACAAATCTCGGCTTCCCGGGCAAGTTTTGCTTCCGGTAAAGCGGTCATCCCAATAACTGAAAATCCAAGAATACGGTTAACCGCCGATTCGGCTTTAGTGGAAAACTGCGGACCTTCAATGCAGACATAGGTTCCACCAAGATGAACCGGTAGGTTCAAAGATTTTGCTGCTTGATAAATTCTCCGGGAAAGTTCAGTGCAGAACGGATTAGCAAAACCGATATGCCCGACTAAACCGGTTTCAAAAAAACTGGAAGGACGCATTTTTGTGCGGTCAAAAAGTTGGTCGGGAATAAAAAAATCCCGTGGGCGTATTTGCTCCCTTAACGAACCGCAGGCAGAAATGGAAATGATTTGTTCTACACCAAGTTTTTTCAAGGCATAAATATTCGCCCGCGAGTTAATTTCTGCAGGGATAACCCGATGTCCTTGACCATGTCTTGGTAAAAAAGCGCAATCCACTCCTTCTAAACGACCGAGGATAATTTTATCTGAAGGGTCGCCGAAAGGTGTTTCAACTTTTACTTCTCTAACTTTCTCTAAACCTTCAATTTCATAAACCCCGCTACCACCAAGAATACCAATTGTTGCCTTTTCTACCATTTTATTTTTTCCTTTTTAATACAAACTTGCAGGCAGAAGCAATATTTGCTGCCTTTAATCCATAGTTACGGAGTAATTCTTCGGCTTCCCCGGATTCACCAAAACGGTCATTTACACCAACCATCTCCATGGGAACCGGATGTTCTTTTACCACCACTTCCGCCACTGCACTGCCCAAGCCACCGTAAAGTTGGTGTTCTTCTGCCGTAACTACGGCGCCGCACTCTTTTGCTGCCTGGATGATTTTCTCTTTATCAATCGGTTTAATCGTGTGTAGATTAATTACCCTTGCTTGTATTCCTTCCTTGGACAAAATTTCTGCCGCCTGTAAAGATTCCCAGACCATAGTCCCGCAAGCAATAATAGCCACATCTTTACCTTGACGGAAAATTTCCCCCTTACCGATTTGGAAAGGACTCTCTTCAGCAGTAAGAATTGGCAGAGGTTCACGGGTGAGCCGGAGATATACCGGACCGTAAATTTCCGCTGCTTGAAAGGTAGCCTTTTTTGCTTCAATGGCATCGCAGGGAACAATAATTTTCATCCGGGGTAAACAGCGGAGTAAGGCGATATCTTCTAAAGCTTGATGGGTTGCCCCGTCAGAACCAGTAACCAGACCGGCGTGACTGCCAACAATTTTTACATTTAAATTAGAATAACACACGGAATGGCGAATCTGGTCCCATGCTTTACCGGTGATAAATATACTGTATGCGGTAGCAAAAGGTATTTTCCCGCTTGAAGCTAACCCTGCGGCTACCCCAATTAAGTCGTGTTCTGAGACACCAACATTAAAAAAACGTTCAGGGAATTTTTTTGCGAATGCCCCGCTACGGGTTGAAGAGGCGGTATCGGCGTCTAAAACTACAACCTGGGGATTCTTTTCTCCAAGAATTAGGATTGCCTCACCGTAACCGTCACGGGTTGCTTTTTTGGGAAGAGGTGCTTCAGCGGTTATCCCTTCACCTGGTCTATTTACTTCTAACTTAGCTCCCGGATCGCTTTCTCTGCCTGCTCCTTTGTCGGCGCTTTGCCGTGCCATTGATTATCTCCCTCCATAAAAGATACACCCTTTCCTTTAATCGTCCGGGCAATGATTACTGTCGGACAACCTCCGCCTTTGGCGGAAACTTTTTTTGCTTCTTCAAAAGCATTGTTTATTTCTTCATAATTATGCCCATCAATTACAATTGTTCGCCAGCCGAAAGATTGCCATTTTGCGGCTATTGGTTCCATATTTTTTATTGATTCAAGTTTACCGTCAAGTTGAAAACCATTATAGTCAACAATACCACAAAGATTATCAACCCCGTAATGACTCGCGGTTAAGGCGGCTTCCCAGATTTGTCCTTCGTCAAGTTCACCGTCACCCATCATACAGTATACCCGATAATCTTTTTTATCTATTTTTCCTGCCAGAGCAATTCCACAGGCAATGGATAAGCCCTGTCCCAAAGAACCGCTGGTATTTTCTAATCCCGGTAATTTTTTATCCAATGCTGGGTGTCCCTGGAGACGGGTTGGAAGCTTACGAAAGGTTAATAACTCTTCAACCGGGAAATATCCTGCCCTGGCTAAACAGGAATACCAGGCGGAACAGGCATGCCCTTTGGAAAGGATAAAACGGTCACGCTCTGCCCATTGCGGATTTTTGGGATTATGTCGCATCTGTTTGAAATATAAAACTACCAAAATATCTACCATAGACAGCGAACCACCCGGATGTCCGCTACCCGCATTGCTAATCATAGTGATAATGTCCCGCCGTATTTGTTTAGCCAAAATTTCCAAATCTTGAAACCTATCCTTCATTATTTTTTTCCCCTCCACCTGCGGTTTGATGCTTGACTAAAGCAATATCTAAAGCAAGGTTAAGATAGCGGTAATCGCGGTTTAATTCTTTGTAAGGAATATAAAGGAAACAAATTTTTTCTGATTCCATCGCTGGGCCAAGGTATAAAGAAAATTCTTCTGAAGAAATTGCACTCCCGGGTGACGGACCGAGTACAACTGCAATGTTTACTTTGTTTGTCTTACAGAGTTCGGTAAAAAAAGCATAATTAATTTTCTTACTTAAATCGTATGCCTTCTCAAATACAGACTCCAAATGGAATTTGAGTTTATGTTTCTTAATCGTTTCCGTAAATTTATTTTTTATTGTTTGCAAGTCCGAAGTCTTTCCTTCCGGATAAAAGTAGGCAACTTCCGTTACTGACAAACTGAGGTCAATTCCCGGTCGCTTACGCTCCATAGCTTCAGCGACGGAGCGTTGAACAGTTACTGAAGGGACAACCTCTGGTTTACCCACCTCCTTTTTTATCAATTGTTCTTTCTCAACCAATTCTTCAGGAGGAATAAGGTCAGACATTAACTCTTTTACCAAATCCATATTTATTTCTCGTTTGTTAATCTTGGCAAATGCCGCTAACCGTTTCAAGAAACCTTCTAACTCACGGATATTGGAAACAAGATATGTAGCGATATAGCGCAAGACCTCTTCATTTAAATCAAGGTTTTCATGTTCATTTTTCTTTTTCAGTATGGCTATTCGGGTCTCAAAGTTCGGTGGTTTAATATCGGCAATTAAACCCCATTCAAACCGCGAACGAATACGGTCTTCTAATAAGGTTAACTGTTTTGGTGGACGGTCTGAACTCAAAACAATCTGTTTCCCGTTTTCATAAAGAATATTAAAAGTATGAAAAAATTCTTCTTGTGTAGATTCTGACTCAACTAAAAATTGGATATCGTCAACCAAAAGTAAATCAAGGGCACGGTAGCGGTCACGGAAAGAAGGTAGAGCTCCCCCTCGTATTGCCTCAATTACTTCCGAAGTAAATTTTTCCGTAGTAACATAAAGTATCTTACTCTCGGGGTTTTCATTTTTCACATAGTGCCCGATTGCCTGCATTAAATGGGTTTTCCCCAAACCTACGCCACCATAAATGAAAAAGGGATTATACACTTCCCCGAGATTTTCGGCAACGGCTAATGCTGCCGCATGAGTAAAACGGTTATTTGGTCCGACAATAAATTCCTCAAAAGTATAGCGCGGATTAAGTCGTAATTCCCGGAAAGGTTCTTCTTTCTTTTCCGTAGACTCTTTTTTTAGCATTATGTTTTAACCTAAACTTTTGCAGTTTTTAGAGCGTAGAGAAAGGAAGCAAAAACTGCAAAAGTTCACTTTTAACTTAAACTTTATTTTTCTTAGTGTAGTTGTTTCCAGTATTTACGTAAAGAATGCAAAAAATAACGGACTACATTTTCCGTAGCCGTTTGGACATCCAATCCTTCGTAACTATAGGAATCAGCCCAGATCACTTCACCGCTTTTTATCTCCACCATTTTTGCAGCGATACCAATAGTTGCGTTGGTAATCAGAATTTGGCTCCCTTCTAATCCGGCAATCCTTCCCCAGGTATAAGTGGAAGTCCCGCTGATTTCGGTCAAAGGAGTACCAACAAGTATCTTGATTTCGGTTGAAGGAGAAACAAGTATTTTCTGGTCAGTGGTTTTTTCACCTAAATATACAAGAAATTTACGCTCCGGTAAATAGCGAGTCACTGTGCCGGTAAGCAAGACATCAATTTCATGTTTTTTTTCTTCCCATTGAGGTCCGGTTTCAGAGATAGTTTTCACTCTAACTTCTTTTTTTAAAAGTTGGCGGATAAACTCTTCCCTGACCATTTTCCCGGACTCACCTTCACCGGCAAATTCACTGACCCCGATAATCTTAATCTGGGAAAAATCGTATCCTCGCTTAATTGCCATACGTGTCGGGGCACAAGCAATCAAGACAGTAGACAGTAGAGAGTAGAGAGTAGAGAGTAAGAATTTTTTCAT
>CAZRHN010000002.1:8358-27167 GCA_964599925.1 uncultured bacterium | reverse complement strand
CAATCAAGACAGTAGACAGTAGAGAGTAGAGAGTAGAGAGTAAGAATTTTTTCATTCTTTTAGATGTTCGGAAATTTGTTTCAAATGTTTACGGGCAATTTCTTTAAGTTCTTTGTCCCCGGTTAAACTAAGAAACTTTTGCCAGGAGAGGTTCGCTTCTCTCCATTTTTCTTCTTTTTCATAGAGTAACGCCAGAGTATAATGTAAAACTTCAGATTCAGGAAGTTTATCTTTTATTTTTTCTAAAGATTGCACTGCTTTATCATATTCACCGGTCTCGGTATAACATATACCTAAAACCAAGTAGGCGGTAGTATGTCCCGGTTCCATTTCAATAACTTTATTCAATTCTATAATTGCTGATTGATACTGCCCGGTATTCGCTAAAATTAGTCCTCTTTGAAATGAAATCGGTTCTTCAGCAAAAAGTAAAGTAGCCAAGAACCAAGAGTTAAGAGCTAAGAGCAAAGAGCAAAGAGCAAAGAGCCAAAGAATAAAGATTTTTTTCATTTCAAATTTTCTTTTTCAATTTCTAAAATCTTATTAACTCGTCGTTCATGGCGACCGCCAGCAAACTCCGTATTTAACCAAATTTTAACAATTTCTTTTATCTTTTTTAAATCAAGGAAGTCGGCCGGAATACAAAGCATATTCGTATTATTATGTTCACGAGAAAATTTTGCCATTTTTTTATTCAGACAGAGCGCCGCCCGTATTCCCGGAATTTTATTTGCGGTGATAGACATACCGATGCCGGTAGCACAGAAAAGTATCCCATAATCAAATTTTCCTTGCCAGACTGATTTTGCTACTGGTAAAGCATAATCGGGATAGTCACAGGAATCTTCGGAAAAACAGCCAAAATCTTTAACTTCGTACCCGGAATTGACTAAAAATTTTTTTATTTCTTCTTTTCTTTTGTATCCCCGATGGTCACTACCTAAAGCAATCTTCATCATACAAATTGATTACGGTGATTAACAAAACCGATTACAGTGATAAATCTAATTTTTAGTAATCGCTGTAATCGCCTTCCAAAATCTCTGTAATCATCCCTTATGTGGTCACTACCTAAAGCAATCTTCATCATACAAATTGATTACGGTGATTAACAAAACCGATTACAGTGATAAATCTAATTTTTAGTAATCGCTGTAATCGCCTTCCAAAATCTCTGTAATCATCCCTTATCATACTTAACGATTTGGATAAAACTTTTCGCCTCAAGAGATGCACCACCAACTAAACCGCCGTCAATATTTGGGCAGGACATTAATTCTTTAATATTATCCGGACGAATTGAACCGCCGTAAAGAATGCGTATTCTTTGGCTAATTTTTTCATTAAAAATTGAACCAAGCAGTCCACGAATATAACTTTGCACTTCTTCAGCCTGTTCCGGAGTTGCCGTCTTCCCGGTACCAATTGCCCAGACCGGTTCGTAAGCGATAACTAAGTGCTGAACCTGTTCACTGTTTAAACCGGCAAAACCATTTTTAATTTGTCTTTCTACAATCTGAAAAGTGAGATTTTTTTCTCTCTCTTTTAGAGTTTCACCAACACAAACGATAGGGATTAGCCTACAGTCCAGTGCAGTCTTAGTTTTACGGTTAACTGTTTCGTCGGTCTCACCAAAATATTGTCTTCTTTCCGAATGTCCAATAATACAATAACGGCAACCAAGGTCAACAAGCATTAATGGTGAAATTTCACCAGTATAAGCACCGCTCTTTTCCCAATGCATATCCTGTGCACCGAGAGAAATGTTTGAACCCTTAAGTATGTTTTTAACTGAAGGTAATGCTGTGAACGGAGGACAGACGACAATTTCACAGTCATTAACCTCTTTAAGATTTTCACGCAGTTCTTTGGCCAGATTTACTGCTTCGGAAATCGTCTTATACATTTTCCAATTTCCGGCAATTAAGGGAATCCGCATATTTTATATTTTAGCAAAAAAATATAAATTTTACCAATTTTAAATTATCCATAGACCCCGCACCATCAGTGGGAACTTAATTGCCATTTATCTTAGCAATCGCTTATCTCAAACTTGAAAGATATAGAAATACTATCTTTTCTTTTGGAGAATTGGTGCGGGGTAAATGGTCACACAGTTGCGACCGTTATTTTTACTTGTATAAAGCGCAGAATCAGCACGTCTAATTAATTCTTCTTTATTTATCTTTTGTTCACCTGAATAACTGGCTACACCCCCCGATACAGTAAGCGATAGATTTTTTTCTGTAAATGAAGAGTTCTCTATTTTTTTCCGTAACCGTTCGCCAATCCAGAATGTATCCGCCGGGTCGGTTTCCAGTAAAATTATGGCAAATTCTTCACCACCGTAACGGGCACAGAGGTCGCTTGCCCTTACTGAACTTTTTAATAGTTTCGCCAGTTCTCTTAATACGGTGTCACCGGTTTGGTGTCCGTAAGTATCATTGAAAGATTTAAAATGGTCAATATCTAAAAGGAATAAAGAGAAAGGACATTTATATCTTTTTGTCCGCTCAATTTCTTGAGTTAAAGAAAGACGAAAATACTTTTGGTTATGTAGCCCAGTTAAACCATCGGTTACCGCCGAATCGTAAAGTTGCGCATTAGTAACCGCTACTGCTGATTGATTAGCCAAAATAGAAAGTAAAACTTCATCATTACGCAAGAAAGGTTTATGCTCAATTTTATTCTCTAAGTTTACTACACCTAAAATTCGATTTTTGAAAATTAGAGGTAGGCAAAGAAGTGTTTCCGGAGGACGCTCTTTTTTTGGGTCAAGGACAAAATCTTTGTAAAGAGAATCTTTTTTTGTGTTATTAATTAAGATTGGTTTACCGCTGAGTGCGACTTTACCAGCAATACCTTCACCAAGTTTAGGATGCACTTCTTTTATCGCTCTTTCCGAAAGACCTACCGCAGATTTAATTTCTAAAGTTCCTTCTTCATTTAATAGCATTATTGACCCTTTATTTACTCCCGCGGCTTCAACGAAAGCATCCATAATTTTTGGTAAAAGTTTATCCAATTCCAAAATTGAAGAAATTTCTTTAGCAAGTTTCTCAATCAGCAGGCGGTCTTTTTCATATTGGTTTAATTTATTCCTTTTCATATGCTGACCAACTCGCCGTCAGGTTTTTCTTGATAAAGGGCAACCCGACAGATTTCTAACTGTTTACTTTGTTCTAAAGAAAGATTAAATATTTTACCGATGATTAGTTCCGGTTTAACTGTCCTTTGCGGGTAAAAACGGAGAAATAACTTTATTTTTCCATCAATAACTTTAAGTTCGCGAATTAAGGGATAAACATCAATTGTTTTCTTTTTTCTTTGATCATAAATTTCAAATTTTTTCTCTTCAAGAAACTGAGCAATTGTTTGTTCTGCTTTTTTTTCTTCCAAATTTTCAGGTAAACCCCGCACCTTTCGTTGAGTTAATGGCGAATAACACGAAACTTTTTCCGCATCTGCCATACCATTCCGACGAAAGGTGCGGGGTAAAGAAATTTCGTATTCGGCAAGGTTCACTACTGATTCCAAGGAAGGAAAAAATGTCGCTATTATTTTCACGCTGAGCAAATCCATCCCTTTGGGTAATTGAGAAACAACCCGCTTATAAATAGTTTCACTATCCATCCGGCTAAAGAATTCCAAATCTACATATTCTGATTTGCTTGAATAACCTACCGAAATTGCTGGCCCAAAAGAAACTTTCATCAGTGGCTGAAAACCTTGTGTGTAAACTGAAGGAAGGTTAGCCCGGCGAAAAAGGCGACGAAAAAAGTTAATTTCTTCCAATTGGGAAAGGAAACGTAAATCATTCTCCCGAGAAAAATGTAAACGCACTTTCTGGACAACGCGGGGGGAAATTTTAGGTTTAGGTTTAACTGGAGAAATCGATAACTGGTAACTGGTAATTGGTAATTGGTAATTGGTAATTAATGACTGATATTCTGTTTCCATGGATGCGCGGTATTCTTTCTCCAGG
The DNA here is from genome assembly GCA_964599925.1 of uncultured bacterium. Classification (GTDB taxonomy): domain Bacteria; phylum Elusimicrobiota; class UBA5214; order UBA5214; family UBA5214; genus CAZRHN01. The sequence continues at coordinate 23,182 of CAZRHN010000002.1, read as the reverse complement.
TATTCCTTTGGAACAGATGAATTGAGCAACTCCCAGGGTAAAATTTCGTTTATTTTACGTTCACGCAAATAAAACTCAGGGGCGATGCCGGATTCAACAAATGCTTCCTGCCAGAGAGTAAAGTTTAACCTCTCCTTCCATTGGTCAAAAAGACACCCTTTCTTCCAAGCCAAAAGAATTACTTCTGAAAGACGACGGTCACCACGGGCAAATATACTCTCCAAAAAAGACATCTCCGGACTATGGGCACGCACTTCACCGGGTAGGGAACGGAGGAGATATTCCTTCTTTTCTTTCAAATTTTCAATTTTTTCTTGTTTACACCATTGGAAAGGTGTTTGTGTTTTAGGAACAAAAGGTGAAATTGTGAAAGTGAGCATTATCCCCGGATAAACTTTCCTAATTTTTTTTGCCAAACTGGCAATTGCTTTAAGGTCTTCATCTCTTTCTTTTGGTAAACCGTACATAAAATATAGTTTTATCTTCCGCCAGCCATTCGTATAGGCAGACCCGAGAGTAGCAAAAATTTCTTCGTCAGAAATTTTTTTCTTTAAAACTTCACGCAAAGTTTCGCTCCCGGCTTCCGGTGCAAAAGTAAGTGTCGTCTGAGGGAATTCTTCAAGGTGTTTCATTAACTCAACTGAAAAACGGTCACAACGCAAAGAGGGTAAACTTAACTTCAGATGTTGGTCACCGTAACGCTGGATTAAATTTTTTATTAAATCTTCTATCTCTCGGTAGTCACTCACCGAAAGACCGGTAAGAGCGATTTCTTCATAGCCGGTAGCCGATAGAGATTGTTCAATAAGAGATAAAATTTTTTCTTTACTTTTTTCCCGATAAGGACGGTAAATAAACCCGGCCTGACAAAAGCGACAAGCCCAGGGGCAACCACGCATTATCTCAATATTTAGACGCTCGTGGACTGTCTCCAGGTAGGGCACGATTGGTCTGGTTGGATAAGAAGCATTCTCAAGATTAACCTTGCGGGGAGTAATTTTATCTGAAACTTTTTCTTTCGGTTGAATTGCTGAAATTGTCTTGTCTGAATTATATTTAATCTCGTAAAAACTCGGCACATAAACTCCCGGTATTTTCGCCAATTTTCGAAGTAATGTCTTCTTGTCTTTATTTGTAATTTGTAATTTGCAATCTGTAATTAGGTTAACTATTTCGTTTATTACTTCTTCACCTTCACCAAGAACAAAAAGGTCAAAAAAGTCAGCCACTGGTTCAGGGTTAGCAGTAACACAAGGTCCACCAGCAATAAGCAAAGGGAAAATTTCTTCTCTTTGAGACGATTTCAAGGGAATCCCGGCTAAATCAAGGATATTCAATACATTGGTATAACCTAATTCATACTGTAAAGAAAATCCAAGAAGATGGAAATGTTTAAGCGGTGTACGTGTCTCCAAAGAAAAAAGCGGTATTTTACATTTGCGCAAGATTTGGGCGAAATCTTTCTCCGGAGCATATACCCTTTCTGCATAAGCATCAGTCCGGAGGTTCACAATATGGTAAAGAATACTTAACCCTAAATTGGATGCGCCGAGTTCGTAAAGGTCGGGAAAACAAAAACATAACCTCAAACGCTTATTCAGGTCGTCCGGGGGAGGAACTACATTCCATTCGTGGTTGATATATCTTACCGGGCGAGTAACTAAAGGTAGAATCTTAGTCAAGTTCATAAGTTCATAAGTTGGTAAGTTGATAAGTAAAATTCCTTAATGAACAAAACGGCGCAGATGAATTGAGTGTAGAAGTCCTAAAGCAAAAAATGCACCAACTAGATGGGAACCACCGTAACTTAAGAAAGGTAAGGGTATGCCGGTCGCGGGCAATATCCCCATCACCATACCAATATTAACCATACATTGAAAAGCAAACATTGTAGCAATACCTGAGGCAACGAGACTCCCAAAACGATCGCGCGCATCATGAGCAATAACTAAGGCACGATAAATTAAAAGAAAATATAAACCGAGAACAAAAAAACTACCAAAGAATCCCGATTCTTCACTAAGTAGAGAAAAAATAAAATCGGTATGCCGTTCGGGAAGAAAACCTAATTTCGCTTGAGTTCCCGAAAATAACCCTTTACCAAAAAATTTTCCTGAACCAATAGCAATTCTTGACTGGAGCACATTATATCCTGCCCCCAGAGGGTCAATTTCCGGATTAAGAAAGGCAAGAAGGCGCTGCCGCTGGTACGGTTTCAAAACCGAGGAGAACACCCTTGCCGAAAAAAAACTAGCCAGGATTAACCCATAAAAGATAAGAAAATATCTTTTCGGTATTGAGAATTTAAGTTTGAATAAAAACCAATAAATTAGAGCAAGTAAAACAAAAATGCTTAAAAGGAAAATTATCCCTGGTAAAGATTGATGGAATACCTGCCCAAAAAAATATAAAATTTTACTCCCCCCTTTTACCAAGAAAAAATAACAATCAATTAAAATTAAACCTAAGGTAAGAAAAAAATAGAAAAGTAAATTAGATAAAGGGAGAAGGTCTACTCCGGCAAAATATAACATCCCGAGAAGGAGCGGGAAAAAAACTAAACTTGAAGAAAAGTCTGGCTGGAGGAGAGTAAGCCCAACATAAGTCAAAGTAAAAAGGGAAGGCAAAAAAAGATAGCGAACTCCGGCTAACTTTTTTTCTTCACGGTCAAGGTATCCGGCGAGAAGAAGAATGTAAAATATTTTTGCTAATTCTACCGGTTGAAAATAGAAAAAACCTAAATTATACCAGCTCCTTGCCCCACGGACTGTAGTGCCGAAAAAAAGTACACCTAAAAGCAGACCCAGGGGAAAAAAATAGAGTAAATATCTCTGTTCACGAAAAAGAGTGTAAGGGAAAAAAACTAAAGCAAACATTGAGAGAATACCCAACCCAAAAGCAGAAAACTGTTTTAGACAAAAATATCCCGCTTTCCCCGAAGGCAAAGTTGCCGAATAAATAAAAAGGACACCGAGCAAAGATAATAAAATACTCACCCCAAAAAGCAGCCAGTCAAACCGTTTAATCAATTTTGATGAAATTTTTTCTTCAATCACTTTCTTTTTCGTTGAACTCAAAAGATACAGTTTCTTTTTCTTTCTTTTCTAAAGCGGTTAAAACTATTTTTTGGGCAATCGGTGCTGCGGCTACACCACCACGACCACCGTGTTCAACAAAAATTGCAAAAGCAATTTTTGGATTTTCTGCTGGCGCATAACCAATAAACCAGGCATGGTCTCCGCCGGCAGGATTTTCCCCGGTGCCTGTCTTCCCGGCAATATCTATACCCGGCAGGGAGGCGGCGCGTCCTGTCCCCTGAAGAACTGCTTCTTTCAATCCTTGGTTAAGAATTTCCCAGGTTTCTACTTTTAAATCAAGAGCAAAAATTTCCTGAGGTTGCATTTCCAGGAGAGTATTATTTTCTTCGTCTACAATTTTCTTTACTAAATGCGGGCGATAAAGTTTACCCCGATTGGCTAAAATTGCCGCTAAATTCGCTGCGGCCAAAGGGGTAAGCAAAACATACCCCTGACCGATGGAAAGATTTACCGTATCCCCTTCATACCAGGGGGAAGCACAGTATTTTCTTTTCCAGGACCTCCCCGGCACCAAACCTTTTTTCTCACCCGGTAAATCAATTTGGGAAAGATTATCCAAACCAAATTTTTTTGCATATTTTTCCAAAAGGTCAACCCCACAACGTAAACCCAACTGATAGAAATATACATCGCAGGAATGAGTCAAGGCAGAAAGAAAAGATACACAGCCATGCCCTTCCGGTTTCCAGCAACGAAAGACCCTCTTCCCTAAAGAAAAAGAACCTGAACAAAACATCTCTTCTTTGAGGTCAATTTTCTTTTCTTCAAGGGCGCAAATAGCAGTAATAATTTTAAAAACCGAGCCTGGTGGATAAAGACCTTGAAGAGTACGGTTAAATAAGGGTAATTGGGGGTCACTTAAAAGTCGGGTCACCTCTTTTTGATTATTAAGTCCAGTAAATAAATTTGGGTCATAACCGGGAAGAGAAACCAAAGCGAGAATTTCACCGGTCTGTGGTTCCAAAACAATAATTGCACCGTTTTTCTTTCTACTTTTTAATTCTTCTTCGCATACTTTTTGTAATTCCGAATCAACAGTTAAAAAAAGATTTTTCCCTAAAAGGGATGAGAAATTGCGAATTATCCTTCTTTCTCTCCTTTGCGCATCAACTTCTATTTCTATACCACCCGGTTCACCACGTAAATACTGATCATAGGTATGCTCCAATCCGCTTTTGCCAAGTAGATCGTCTTGACGGTAACCTTCAAGAAAAAGACGGTCCAATTCTTCCTGATTAATTTTTCCAAGGTAACCTAATAGATGACCAGCTAAAGCACCGTAAGGATAACGACGTCGCGGTTCAATTTGTAAATTTACTCCCGGCAGATTTGTCCTGTTTTCTTCCACTTTAAACATTTCTTCTCGGGAAAGACCTTCTTTTAGACGTTTGACTAAACTCCTTTCTTCAGTTTTAATTTTTTGCCAAATTTTTTCTTCTTCAAAACCAAGCAATCCACTTAATCTTTTCACCGTTCCCTTGAGAGTTTCGCTATCTAAATTTTCTGCTGAAAAAAACAATCCACTCAAAGGACCGTTATCCGCTAAAATTCTACCATAACGGTCATAAATTATACCTCGTGGTGCACGCTGGAGATAAACCTGACGCCGATTCTTTTCAGAAATCTGATAAAAGTATTTCCCGCGAATTATTTGCAAATAAAAAAGACAAAACCATAGAATAAAAAAAGAGAAAATAACGAAATAGAAAAAATAACGCATACGAAAAATTTTTACTTTTGTCTCCATAATTTAAACCAATACCGGAAGAACCAAAAAAAGGGCACGGTAAAAAATATATTCATCAAAATTTGTGGGAAAAGATTAAATTTTTTCTCCGGGACAGAGAAAAAAGAGGTAAAAAGATAAAGTCCAAATAAATAAACAAAGGAAGTAAGGAAAACTAAAATTACCTGGGCTAAAGGTTGGTCGGCATCAATTTTACCATTCTGCCTTCCCGCAAGATAACCAACTAAGGTAAAAAGAAATGCCTGACTACCAAAGGGATTGAGAGAAAAAATGTCGGAAAGAAGTCCGAGGGTAAACCCAAAAAATATTCCAGCAATTACCCCCTGTGCCAAGGCGATATAGACCACAAGAAGAAGTAAGAAATTAGGTGCAAAATTGGAAAGTAGATTCCGCAGGAAAATTTGTAAAAATAAACTCAAAAAGAGAGTAAAAAGGTAAAAAAAAACTGTCACCTTATTTATTTCTCCTGGTTCGCAAGTACTAAAACTTCGCGTAAGTGAGAAAAATTAAGATAAGGAGAAATTATTCCTTCCTTATAGGGCATATGTTTTTTTTCTTCTACTTTGATTACTTTGCCTATCGGCATACCCGGAGGGAAAATTCCACCAATGCCACTGGTAACAACTAAATCGCCAGCCTGGATATCGCTTTCGGGTAATAAATATTTAAACAAAAGTTCATTTTTATCTCGTCCTTCAACTATACCATCGGCTTTACTGCGCGGAGAGGAACCAACTACTGCGGAAAGTGAATCGGTCAAAAGCAATACCTTACTTAAGTTTGGACTGACTTCAATTATTCTTCCCACCACACCTTCTTTTTCTTCTTCCAGAGCAATTACCGGTGAATCTTTTTTTATTCCTCCTGCTGAACCCTTATCAATAACTAATGAATGATACCAACTCTGTGTATCTCGCCCAATAACCCGCGCAACAATAAAACGGTGATTAATCCTCTCTTGAAAATTAAATATTTGCCGAAGACGTTTGTTCTCCTCAAGGATTTCTTTACCTGAAGTCTCCCAATGGATATATTCCTGAATTTTTTGTTTCAGTTGCCGATTTTCTTCATTTAACCGTAACTGAGTTAAAAGATTCTTCCCCAAATCCTGAGAGTGGGTAAGAATTTTTGTGGCTAAGGAACTACTCGGAGAAAGAAGGTAAAGAAAAAAATTTTTTAACCCTTGAATTTTATTCTGGAGAGAAAGGTTTAGAAGGAGAAAGGAAATACCTAAAAGAAGGATACAAAAAAAACGCTCTCTTGCTAAACGGCTCATTTAGACTTCACAGACCTCAGACTTTGGACTAAAGACTTTGGACAGCGGACTTTAGACAAATCTACCCTCACGCCCTTTTTTAATTGTGTCAAGGGACTCTAAATATTTGCCTGCACCCAGAACCACACAGGTTAGGGGATCCGGGGATAAATTTACTGGTAAATCCGTCTCCTGACTTAAAAGTTCTGGTAAACCACGCAAAAGCGCACCTCCACCGGCTAAAACTATCCCGCGGTCAACTAAATCCGCGGCTAATTCAGGCGGTGTCTCTTCTAAGGTTTGTCTGATCGTGTCAATAATTGCTTTCAAGGGTTCACTCAAAGCAAGCCGTATTTCTTCGGAAGTCACGGTAACTGTCCTTGGTAAACCGGAAGATTGGTCTCTTCCTTTAACCTCTGCGTTTCTTTCTTCAGGTTGAGGGAAAGCCGAACCAATGTTAATCTTTACCTCTTCTGCGGTAGTTTCTCCAATAAAAAGGTTATATTTTTTTCGAAAATATGACATTATCGCTTCATCCATTTCATTTCCGGCAATACCAATTGCTTTGGAAACAACCATACCACCTAAGGAAATTACGGCAATCTCACTACAACCACCGCCAATATCCACAACCATATTCCCTGCCGGTTCCTGTATCGGTATCTCTGCGCCAATCGCTGCTGCCATTGGTTCTTCAATCAAGAAAACTTCTCGCGCCCCTGCCTGTTTCGCTGAATCAATTACCGCACGACGTTCAACTTCAGTTATCCCGCTGGGGACAGTCACCACAATCCGCGGATGAAGTAATGCCCGACGATTATGCACCTTGGTAATAAAATAACGAATCATTTGTTCGGTAACTGCAAAATCGGCAATCACCCCATCCCTTAAAGGACGAATGGCGACAATATTTGCTGGTGTTTTTCCAAGCATTTTTTTTGCTTCTGCACCAACTGAGAGAACCTCACCGGTATCTTTATCTAAAGCAACTACCGAAGGTTCTCGTAAGATAATCCCCTGTCCTTTAACATAAACTAAAGTATTTGCTGTTCCTAAATCTACACCCATATCGTTGGAAAACAAACTAAAAAGGAAATTGAACATTTTTTCCTCCTGCCTCATCGGCAGGTCACCGAAGAGGTGACCTTTTTGGTTCTAACTCACTAATCTAATTAAACACATTGGTGCGTTATCCGAACCGCGGGAAGGGAGTTTAAAAATCTGCATATACCCACCAAGACGATTTTGATAGCGAGGAACTAAAACTTCAAAAATTTTTTTGAAAACTACCGGGTCTTTAATTTTCCGCTCAACCGCTCGCCGGGCATTAAGGTCATTTCTTTTTGCCGAAGTAATAACTTTTTCAGCATACCGTTTTAATTCTTTTGCTTTCGCTTTAGTGGTACGAATTTTTTCATAGTGGAGAAGAGCAGTAGTTAAATTTCTTAAAGTTGCTTCCCGATGGGCAGTTGGTCTCCCAAGTTTACGCTCTGGTTTATACTTAGCCATTTTTTACACTTCCATTCCCAAAGACAGTCCCAATTCTTTTAGCCGCATTTTTACTTCTTCAAGCGATTTCCTACCAAAATTGCGGTAAGCGAGCAATTCTTCATCCTTTTTCCTAACCAACTCACCGATAGTTTTAATCTGTGCATTTTTTAAGCAATTAGAAGCGCGAATTGAAAGTTCTATGATTTCTACAGGTTGATTTAAGATTTCTCTCAGTTTCTCATCCACCGGTTTGGCTTCTTCAAGAATTGGTTTTTCTTCCTTCTCTTCTTCGTAACGAATGAAGATTCCTGCGCTGTCTTTAAGAATTTTTGCGGCATAGGATAAAGCATCTTCTGGTTTAATCGTCCCGTCAGTCCAAATTTCCAAAATTAAACGGTCGTAATCAACAATATGTCCCACTCGTGCGGTTTCTATCTCGTAATACACCTTCTTCACTGGAGAAAAAAGAGCATCTAAAAGAATTGTTCCCACAGGCATATTTTCTCTTTTTTGTTTTTCTGTTGGTAAATAACCGCGACCACGGGAAACTTCGATTTCCATTTCCAATTCACCATCAGAATCAAGCGTAGCAATTACTTGGTCAGGGTTAACAATTTCTACATTGTTATTCAATTGAATGTCTTTACCATATATTTCGCCTTTATGTTTATTCATTTTTAAATGAAGAATTTCCGGACCGGGAGAATAAACCTTAAATCGCAATTGTTTAAGATTAAGTAATATTCCTAAAACATCCTCTTTTACCCCTTTTAAAGTAGAAAATTCATGCATCGCTCCTTTAATTCTCACTGCTGTAACCGCCGCACCTTCAATACTGGAAAGGAGTAGACGACGTAAAGAATTACCTAAAGTATGTCCATAACCACGCTCAAAAGGTTCAGCAACAAATTTACCGTAAACATCGGTAAGTTTCTCCTTATCAAATTCAATTTTTTTTGGCAAAACTAAATCCTGATATTTCATTTCTCCCTACCTCCTAATCACGAATAGACACGAATGAAAGAAATTTGCGAATGTCCACGAATAACTTTTTGTAAATGAAATATTATCGGGAGTAAAGTTCAACAATCAATTGCTCATTTATCGGATAAGAGACTTCTTCTCTTTCCGGGAACTTAAGAATTTTAGCGGTGAATTTTTCTGGCTCGTAACTAAGCCAGGAAGGTAAAGTCCTCTTTGCACTTTCTTCCAAAGCATGCTGGATAAAAATATTATCTTGCAGTTTTGGTCGTAATTCAATCCGGTCTCCGGGACGAAGAAGATAAGAAGGGATATTTACTTTGCGTTCATTAACTTTAATGTGTCCGTGAAGAATAAACTGCCGTGCTTGTGCTCTTGAAGAGCCAAATCCCAAACGGTAAAGGACATTGTCTAAGCGCAATTCTAAAAGACACAAAAGATTTTCTCCAGTTATCCCTTTCATTTTTTCTGCTTTAGCAAAAAAACGACGAAATTGACGTTCAGAAATACCCGTTATATGGCGCAATTTTTGTTTTTCTAAAAGTCTTATTTTGTAAACTGATGGTTTCCTTTGCCTCAGTCCACCGTGTTGCCCGGGTGGTTTTTGATGGGTTTTCCCATCCAAAGCACAGTTAGTATTGCACTTTTCACCTTTAAGAAAAAGTTTTTCACCAATCCGACGACAAAGTCGACATTTCGGACCTACATAATGTCCCATTTTCTCCTCACATTCCTTAAGTTACATTTCCGCCAAAGGCGGATCCGCCTCAGGCGGAAATTACCAATTACCTAATTCACTAATTAACTAAACTATACCCTTCGTGGTTTCGGTGCGCGGCAACCATCGTGTGGTATCGGGGTAATGTCCCGAATTGAGAGAATATTTAAACCCGCCGCCTGCAGGGCGCGAATTGCTGTCTCCCTACCTGCCCCCGGTCCCTTAACCAAAATCGCTACTTGTCTAATTCCTAAACTTTGTGCCCTTTTTGCTACTTGCCCAGCGGCCATCTGTGCGGCAAAGGGTGTTCCTTTCTTTGTCCCTTTAAATCCGGCACTGCCGGCTGATGACCAACAAAGTGTATTGCCTCGTTCATCGGTTACAGTGATAATTGTATTATTAAATGAAGAGCGAATATAAGTCTTTGCTAATCCGGTATAAACTCTCGTCCTGATTCGTTTTTTTATCTCTGCCATTTTTTAAACACCTTTTTATTATTCTTTTTTTACTTCTTCTGCAAGTCGTTTCTTAGCCTTAACTGCACCTATTGTCTTTCGTTTACCACGTTTAGTCCGGGCGTTAGTTCGCGTCCGTTGACCACGACAGGGTAAATTTCGTCTATGCCGTATCCCCCGATAAGTGCTAACTTCAATCAAACGTTTAATATTTTCCTGGACTTCGCGTCGTAAGTCACCTTCAACTTTATAATTCTGGGCAATGTAACTGCTCAGTTTGCTTATTTCAATTTCGCTAAGATTTTTTACTCTTATATTTGGATCAATACCCGTAGCAGTGAGGATCTGACCCGCTAAATTTCGCCCTATACCATAAATATAAGTAAGAGCAATTTCGAGACGTTTATCTTTAGGTAACTCAACACCAGCAATCCTTGCCATTTATTTTCTCCTTTGACTAATTTTACATTTTGAATTTTAAATTTTGAATTTTTTTATCCTTGTCTCTGTTTATGTCGAGGGTCAGAGCAAACGATACGCAAAACACCTTTCCGGCGGATAATTTTACATTTCTTACAGATTAATTTAACTGAAGCACGTACTTTCATCTTACAATCAACTAAAAATTTAAAATTAAAAATGAAAAATTTAAGGGTGAAAATTCATTTCTTTGGTTTTCAATTTTTAATTTTGCATTTTGCATTTTTAATTATCTTGTTATTTCTCTCGGTAAATGATTCTTCCTCGAGTTAAATCGTATGGTGAAAGTTCTACTTTAACCACATCCCCGGGCAAAATTTTAATGTAATGCATCCGCATTTTGCCGCAAAGATGGGCTAAAACTTTATGTCCTCCTTCAATTTCAACACGAAACATTGTACTTGGTAATGCTTCTACCACTCTACCGGTGACAACGATCTTTTCTTCTTTAGCCATAACTTTTTAATCACGAATTCGTGTAGTTAGTCTGTATTCATTCGTGCTTAGTAAGTATTTCCGGTTGACCATTAGTGACAAGAACCATATGTTCAAAGTGTGCCGAAAGAGAACCATCACTGGTTACCACTGTCCAACGGTCAGGAAGAACTTTTATTCTCCAATCACCAGCATTTACCATTGTTTCAACAGCCAAAACCATACCCGCTAAAAGACGAACTCCGCTGCCCGGTCGACCAAAACAGGGTATCTGTGGTTCTTCATGTAACTCTCTACCAATACCATGCCCGGAATAATTCCGTACTACCGAAAAATTGTTACCTTCAACATGGGATTGGATTGCCCAACAAATATCGCCAATATGTTTGTCTACTTTTATCTTACTTATCGCTCGGTTCAACGCCTCCCGAGCCACCCGAATAAGTTTTTTTGCATTATTTTTAATTTCACCAATCCCTAAAGTAGCGGCGATGTCACCGTAAAACCCTTGATAACGAACACCTAAATCTAAAGAAACAATATCCCCTTCTTTAATAATTTTTTTCGGGCTTGGTATACCATGCACAACTTCATTATTCAAGGAGACACAAATTGTTGCCGGGTAATCCTGATAACCTAAAAAGGCCGGTTGAGCAGAATAACTCTGAATCAAATCATAAGCAAGCCGGTCCAATTTTTCTGTCGAGATGCCCGGTTTAATTTCTTTTTTCAACTCAAGCATCACCTGACTGACGATTTTTGCTGCCTGACGAATTTTTTCTAATTCCCATTGGTTTTTCAGTTCAATTCCGAACATAATTTTTCTCGGAAAAAATTTCTTTCAAGCCTTGATATATTTCTTCAATTTTACCGTTACCATTAATTTTTTTAAGGAGACCTTCTGCTTGATAGTATTCAACTAAAGGTGTAGTTTCTTTTTGATATACCCTCAATCGTTCACGAATTATTTCCGGATAATCGTCACGACGGAGAATAAGTTTACCTCCACAAAAGTTGCATATACCTTCTTCTTTTGGTGGTTGGGTAATTAAATTATAATTTGCCTGACAGGAACTGCAAATACGCCGTGCCGAAAGCCGACGAATAATTTCTTCTTCGGTAACTTCGAAATAAACAACATGATCAATCTTTTTCTTTTTTTCTTTTAGATAATCTCCAAGTGCTACCGCTTGGGAAATATTTCGCGGGAAACCATCTAAAAGAAATCCTTTCTGACAACTGGCTTTAGCCAGTCGCTCTTTAACTAAACTAAAAACCACTTCATCTGGAACAAGATCACCCCGACTCATAATTTCTTTAACCTTTCTTCCTAAGGCGGTATCTTTATTTACCGCTGATCGTAAAATATCTCCGGTAGCGATATGGTCCAAATTATACTCTTGAGCAATGCGTTTTGCCTGTGTCCCTTTGCCAACACCCGGTGGACCAAGAAAAACTATATTCATTTTAGACGTTAAACCAACGACCTTTAATTCGTCCTTTTTTAACAAAACCTTCGTAATGACGCATGATCAAATGTGATTCAATTTGCCCAATAGTATCCAGGGCAACACCAACAACAATCAAGAGGGCAGTTCCCCCGAAGAAAAACGGTGCTTTAAACCAAGCACGCAAAAAATCCGGTAGGATAGCGATTGCGGCAACAAAAATTGCACCCCCTAAAATTATCCGGTTTAAAATATTTTCAATATATTTTGCGGTTGCTTCTCCCGGACGTATCCCGGGAATAAATCCACCCCATTTACGCATATTTTCGGCTAAATCGTTAGGGTTAAAAACTATTGAAGTGTAAAAATAACAGAAAAAGATAATCAGCCCTGCGTAGATAATTTCGTAAAGCAGGTGTCCCCGTGTCCACCATTCAATAATTTTTTTTGCTACCGGTAGATTAGGGAAGAATTGCGCCACAGTCAAAGGTGCGGATAATAAAGAAACGGCAAAAATTACTGCGATCACACCTGCTTGATCAACTCTTATTGGTAAATAGGTATTCTGTCCACCGTAAATTCGCCGTCCAATAACCCGCTTCGCATATTGTACCGGCACACGCCGCTGTCCAGTTTCTACCCAGACAACCAAGCCGGTTATTACTAATACCAGAACAATAAGAAAAAGAATTTGAAAAAGCGAAATTTCTTCAATACTTAAAAGACGAAATAAATCTTTTACACTTGCTGGTAAACGGTCGACTATGCCCGCAAAAATAATTAAAGAAATACCATTCCCGATACCCTGCTCGGTAATCTGTTCTCCAAGCCACATCACGAAGATTGTTCCGGTAACCAAAGTTAGAAGAGTAAGAATTTGGAAACCTAAAGAAGGTACACGTACTACCATTGAACCGTCAGGTGCTTTCATCTGGATAATCATAAAACTAAGCCCGAAAGATTGAATTGCAGCCAAAAGCACTGTTCCATATCGGGTAAATTGGGTAATTTTTCTTCTTCCCAATTCGCCCTCTTTGGACATTTTTTCTAAATAGGGAACTACTGTTTGCAATAAAGACATAATGATTGAAGCATTAATGTAAGGCATTATCCCCAAAGAAAATATAGAAAGCCTGCTGAACGCCCCCCCGGAAAACATATCTAAAAAGCCGAAAAGGGTATGCCTCTGTGTTTCAAAAAATGACTTCAATGCCTGAGCATCAATTCCCGGTACGGGTATTGCTACTCCTAAACGAAAAACTGCCAATACGCCAAGGGTAAAAAGAATACGACGTTTTAATTCTGGAACTTTAAAAATGTCAGTAAAAGATTTTAACATTTTTCAATTGTCCCGCCCAGATTAAGAATTTTTTTTTCTGCCGTCTGGGAAAACTTATGGGCTTTGATTTTCAATGCCTTGGTTAAATTACCTTGGGCAAGGATTTTTATTGGTAAATTCTTTTTTGCAATATTCAATTTTCTCAAGATTTCAGGTGTAATTTCATCTCCGGGAGAAAATTTATTTTCTAAAATTTCTAAATTGACAATCGCATACTCTTTCCGGAAAGGATTGGTAAAACCACGTTTCGGAATTCGGCGAATGAGGGGCATCTGCCCCCCTTCAAAACCGAAACGAGGACCGCCGCCGGAACGCGCCCGCTGTCCTTTCGTCCCCCGTGTTGAAGAACCACCGTGTCCACTTCCTCTACCACGACCAATAATTTTTTTTCTTTTTTTTGTTCCTTCTGCTAGTTTAAGTTGGCCCAGTTTCAAGTCCACGTAATTTTTCTACCTCTTCTTTTGTGCGTAAATTCCTCAATGCTTCCATTGTCGCATAAACCACATTAAAAGGATTGTTTGACCTTAAAGACTTAGTTAAAATATCTTTTATTCCTGCCGCCTCCAGGACTGCACGGACAGCTCCACCGGCAATTACTCCGGTGCCCGGCGCCGCCGGTTTCAAAAGGATTTTACCTGCACCATATCTACCGATTATCTCATGGGGTATGGTCGTGCCTTTAAGCGGTACAGAAACTAAATTTTTTTTTGCCCGTTTTGCCGCTTTTTGTATCGCTGCCTGAACTTCATTTGCCTTGCCAAGAGCACAACCGACATGCCCGGCTTTGTCCCCAACCACAACTAAAGAATTAAAAGAAAGCCTTTTCCCACCTTTAACCACCTTGGCAACACGGTTTATAGCCACAACCGTTTCTTGTAAATTTAATCCGTTAGAGTCGGTCAAAATTCTAACCCCCCTTCTCTTGCCCCTTCGGCCAAACTTTTAACTCTTCCATGATAAATTCGCCCGCCACGATCAAAAACAACTTTTTTCATTCCTAAATCTTTAGCCTTTCTGGCAATCAGCTCGCCCACCGCTTTCGCGGCAGCAATTTTTCCCTTTATCTTGAGTTTATTTCTTAATTCCGGAGATAAAGTTGAGGCACTGACTAAAGTCTTACCTTCTTCATCGTTAATAATTTGTGCATAGATATGTTTCGGGCTACGATATACTGAAAGACGAGGCCGTTCAGCAGTACCATAAATTTTTTCTCGAACCCGTTTCTTACGGAAAAGATATCTTTCTTCTTTAGTTCTCATCCTTCGACTCCTTCCAGTCGTCCTTCGAAAAACTCAGGACGATGGTGAGCATAAGTCGAACCATCGCTCAGGATGACCCTGAACAAAGTTGAAGGGTCACTTCTTCGCACTAACCGCC
>CAZRHN010000002.1:5890-8258 GCA_964599925.1 uncultured bacterium | reverse complement strand
TCGCTCAGGATGACCCTGAACAAAGTTGAAGGGTCACTTCTTCGCACTAACCGCCGCTACCGCAGCTTTACCTACTTTCCGGCGCACATACTCACCTAAATACCTAATTCCTTTGCCTTTATATGGTTCAGGCAGTCTTATTGCCCGAATCCGTGCTGCGGTTTCACCAACCAATTGTTTATCAATACCTTTAACCGTGATGATTTGTTTATCCACACCAATTTGTATACCTGGGGGGAAGGGAAATTCTACCGGGTGGCTGTAACCCGCGCGGAGAATTAATTTATCTTTTTCTACCAGTGCCCGGTAACCTAAACCAGTTATTTCTAAGGATTTGCTGAATCCCTCAGTTACCCCTTGAACCATATTGGCAATCAGTGTCCGGGTTAACCCATGTAACGCACGCAATTTGGGGGCATCTCCGCTCCGTTGAACAGAAATTTGTCCATCAAGAATTTGCACTTGAATTCCTGAAGGGAAAAAATGTTCTAATTCACCTAAAGGTCCGGATACTTTCAATAAATTATTTTCCACATTTACTTTTACATTTTGAGGAATAGGAATAAGTTTTTTACCAACTCTGCTCATCTTGTTCTCACTTTGTTCAGAAATTCAAAATTAAAAATTAAAAATGAAAAATTTATAGAAGACCTCAATTTTTAATTTTGCATTTTGCATTTTTAATTGCTTGCTACCAGACACAACCGATTACTTCTCCACCTAACTTTTTCTTTCGTGCTTCGTCGTCAGTGAGGACACCCTGAGAAGTAGAAACGAGCACATAACCCAAACCATTAAATACCTTAGGTAATTCTTTCCAACCAGAATATATTCGTCGCCCGGGTTTAGAAACTCTTCTTAAGCCCTGAAGCACCTGATGTCGTTCAGGAGTATACTTAAGATAAATACGCAAAATTCCTTGCTTGCGGTCTTCAATAAATTTATAGTTAGAAATAAAACCCTTCTCTTTAAGAACGCGAACAATCTCTAATTTTAATTTTGAACCTGGAATATCCACTTTTTCTTTAAAAACACGATTTGCATTACGGATAATTGTAAACATATCAGCAATTGGATCAGTTGACATAATAATAGCCTCGCTTTGCTCGGAATTAAAAAATTCATCCGCCTCAGGCGGATTCATTGGTTACTACCAACTGGACTTGGTTACTCCCGGTATTTCTCCACGATGAGCCAATGTTCGGAAACAAATTCGGCAAAGACCGAAATCGCGGATAAATGCTCGTGGTCGACCGCAAAGGCGACAACGGTTGCGATACCGGACGGAGAATTTTTGTTCTTTTTTAAGTTTTGCTGTTGAACTAATTCTTGCCATTATTTCCTCCGCAAAAACGCAAAAAATAACTTATCGCCAAAACGCTAAAAACGAAAAACTTTTGGCGCTTTGGCGGAATTTCGCGCTTTAGCGCTTATTTTTTACGAAAAGGAAGACCAAAACAACTTAAAAGTTCCCTTGCTTCTTCATTGGTCTTTGCAGTAGAGACGAAAGTAATATTCATTCCTCGTGGTTTATCTGATTTAGATAAATCGATTTCTGGAAATATATGCTGTTCGCTCAAGCCTAAGTTGTAGTTGCCCTGGCCATCAAAACTGTTAGGATTTAAACCACGAAAATCACGGATCCTTGGAATTGCGCAATTGATTAAACGGTCAAAAAATTCATACATCCGCTCCCCGCGCAAAGTTACTTTTAAACCAATTGACATACCTTTTCTCAACTTGAAATTAGCGATAGATTTCTTTGCTTTGCAAATTTGTGGCTTCTGTCCAGTGATTAAGGCTAATTCCTGAATACTATTATCTAGTGCTTTTGGATTATCTTTTGCTTCCGATAGACCCATATTTATCAAAATTCTTTCTAAACGCGGAACTTGGTAGGGATTTTTATATCCAAATTTTTTTATCATCTCCGGAATAATTACTTTTTTATATGCTTCTTTTAATCTTGCCATCTCACCCTCGCTTTGCTCGGGAATTAAAAATTCATCCGCCTCAGGCGGATTAATTTTGCGTTTTGCATTTTAAATTGTATTTAGATAATCATTTCGCCACATTTGCGGCAAAATCTTACCTTCTTCCCATCACTGAGAAAATCAAATTTTGGTCGTGTCGGTTGTTCACATTTTGGACAGATAAGCATCACATTAGAAATATGCAGCGGGGCCTCAATTTCTCTTATTCCACCGGGTGTCGTCTGTGTAGGACGAGTGTGTTTCTTCACCAAGTTCACTTTACTCACAATTACCCGTTCTTCTTGGGGAATAACTTTTAATACTTCACCCTTTTTCCCTTTCTCGTCGCCTGAAATAACCAAAACTTTATCTTTCTTTTTTATGGTCAACATATA
>CAZRHN010000002.1:0-5790 GCA_964599925.1 uncultured bacterium | reverse complement strand
TACTTCCGGGGCAAGGGAAAGAATCTTTAAAAAATTTTTTTCGCGTAATTCTCTTGCCACCGGACCAAAAATTCTCGTCCCTTTAGGTTCACCTTGATTATCAACGATTACCCCTGCATTGTCGTCAAAGCGAATATAAGTTCCGTCTTTGCGTCGTTGTTCTTTAACTGTACGGACAACTACCGCACGGACAACTTCACCCTTTTTAATTGTTGCTGTAGGCAACGCTTCCCGGACCGAAGCAATAATTACATCCCCTAAACGGGCATAGCGGCGGTTAGTTCCTCCAAGCATTCGGAAACATCTGATTTTTCTTACTCCAGAATTATCGCAAATATTTAAAATTGAACGTTCTTGAATCATTTTTATCCACTTACTTTGCTTTTTCTAAAATTTCAAGTAAACACCAGTTTTTAAGTCGGGATAAAGGACGCGATTCAATAATTCTCACTTTATCACCAACGTGAGAAGAATTGTTTTCATCGTGGACATAATATTTTTTTTCTTGCTGGACAACTTTTTTATACAAAGGATGAGGCACCCGACGGGTAACTAAAACTACACGCGTTTTATTCATTCTGTCACTTATTACTGTTCCTTCACGTATTTTTCTCATTTTTTTTAAAATTCTGATTACACAGATTGAAAGAACCGATTACAGTGATAAGTCATAACCTCCTAAATTATTATTGACAATATCACCGTAATCACCGTCGAAAAATCACTGCAATTATTTCTCATGGAAAATAGTTAAAATCCGAGCAATATCCCGTCTTAAATTACGCAGTTCTAAAGGATTCTTCAGTCCGGCGCTCTTATGCCGGATTTTCAAGCGAAACAGTTTTTCTCTTGTTTCTCTGAGTTTTGCTTCCAATTCGGTTTTAGAAAGTTCGCGTAATTCTTTCGCTTTCATTTTACTTTCGCAAAAACGCCGAGTGACCGCGAAATCGCCAAAGAAAATCTCCGCAAAACCGCAAAAGTTTTTTAGCGCTTCGGCAGGATTTAGCGATTTGGCGGATATTCTAGCGTTTTAGCGTCAACGCACCTCCCGGCTAATAAAACGTGTGACAATTGGTAATTTACCTGCCGCTAAACGCATTGCTTCTTTTGCCTCAGCAAAAGGAAGACCGGACAATTCAAACATAATTCTTCCTGGTTTAACTACCGCCACCCAACTTTCCACATCACCTTTACCTTTACCCATCCGTGTTTCTGCCGGTTTCTTTGTATACGGTTTATCTGGAAAAATCCTAATCCAGAGTTTGCCGCCGTGTTTGAGAAAACGGGTTAAAGTTATTCTTACCGCTTCAATTTGCCGGTTGGTTATCCAGGCCGGTTTTAAAGCCTGAAGTCCGTATTCGCCAAAATTGAGTTTTATCGCACCTTTGGACATACCCTTAATTCGCCCGCGTTGTTGTTTACGGTATTTAACTCTCTTTGGGGACAACATCTTTTTCCTCTTTAATTTTTTCTTCCTCTTTTTCAGTTAATTCTTCAATTTTTTCTTTTTCAACTAACTTCGCTTCTTCAAGTAAATCTTTTTTTAATTTTTTAAAAAGTTCCTTCTTAAAAATCCAAACCTTTACTCCAATTTTACCATAAGTACAAATTGCCTCGGCAAAACCATAATCAATTAAAGCACGAAATGTTTGTAAAGGCACCCTTCCTTCTTTCAACCACACCGAACGAGCAATTTCCGCACCATCTAACCGCCCGCCCACCGCCACCTTTATCCCTAGGGCCCCAGAGTTCATTGCCCGTTCAATAGCCTGTTTCATTGCCCGGCGATAACTAATTTTTTTTTCAATCTGAAGGGCAATTCCTTCAGCGACAAGTTGGGCATCAAGTTCCGCCTGTTTAATCTCAAGAATATTGACCATTATTTTTTTTCCACTTATTTCTTCTAAACTACGGCGCAAATTTTCGATATCCGTGCCCCTTTTCCCGATGACTATACCCGGACGAGCAGTATAAATATTTACCCGCAACAGATCGGTTCCTGCACGTTCAATATTTATACGAGAAACCGCGGAATACTTGAGTTTTTCTTTAAGATAACGGCGAATTCGCCAATCCTCTTCAATAAGTTTAGGAAACTCACGAAAAGAAGTAAACCATTTTGAATTCCAATCTTCAATGTAACCTAACCTTATTGCTTTTGGGGTGACTTTTTGTCCCATATCCTCTCCTTTTTGTCGCTAACCATTATTGTCAGATGGCAGGTTCTCCGTTTATAAGGCATTGCTCGCCCCATGGGACCGGCACGAAAGCGTTTAAGTGCTGGACCCGGGGTAACGAATGCAGTTTCAACAAAAAGATTCTCCGGGGAGATATTCTTCCCCGCATTACTGACTGCCGAACGGAGGGTTTTCTCAATTAGCAACTTCCCTCCTTTTGGGATAAACTGCAAAATCTGGTATGCCTTAGATACCGGTTTACCACGAATTAAATCAAGGATTTGCGCTATTTTACGTGGACTCATCCGCTGATAGCGTGCACGAGCAATCGCTTCCATCTAAGTAAGTTCAGTCGCTTCCTTAGTATGTGCTTCACCATGACCTCGAAATATTCTTGTCGGTGCAAATTCACCCAATAGATGCCCGACCATTTGTTCGGTAACATACACAGGAATGAATTTTTTCCCATTATGCACAGCAAAGGTGTACCCAACAAATTCAGGAATAATCATTGAGGCCCGTGCCCAAGTTTTAATTACTCTTTTTTCACCAACCTGCTCCATTTTTTGCACCTTCTTTAATAATTTTTCATCCACATAGGGGCCTTTTTTTGTTGAACGACCCATCTCTAACCTCCTCTTTATCCTCAATGGGGGATAATCAAGGACTTCGTCCGTCGCAAGTCCCGACCTCCTGCCCTTCGGGCCTGTCAAGACACGAGCTCCTTTTCGTCGCTCAGACAGTGTCGGTCAGCGACCCCTTATTGCGTTCACCTGCTTTGGCACTTCGTTAGCCAAAGACAGGTTCACTGTATCCCCCTTAAGAAGAATTATAAAAAAACTGTGTCACACTGTTTCTAATACTTTTGTCCTTCTCCGGATAATCATCCAATCCCAAATCTTTTTTTTCTTACGTGTTTTATATCCCTTTGCCGGCTGGTTCCAAGGAGAACGCGGCTGATTGTGCCCTTTCGATTTGCCCCGCCCACCGCCGTGAGGGTGGTCAACTGGGTTCATTGCGGTTCCTCTTACTGTCGGACGAAAACCAAAATGACGTTTTCGACCAGCATTCCCAAGACTAACACTTGCGTGGTCAGAATTACCTACTTGACCAACGGTAGCTAAACAATTTACTGGGAAAAGACGAATTTCTCCGGAGGGCATTCTTACCTGGGCATAATCACCTTCTTTAGCCATTAACTGCGCGGATGCCCCCGCTGAACGAATAAGTTGTCCTCCCTTTCCGGGAAGAAGTTCTAAATTATGAATCAATGTTCCTTCAGGTATTTTGGCTAAAGGTAAAGCATTGCCAACTTTAATTTCGGCTTCCGCACCGGACATTACTCTATCCCCGACCTTTAAACCTGAAGGGTGAAGGATGTAGCGTCTCTCCCCGTCTTCATATTCAATTAAAGCGATTCTCGCTGAACGGTTTGGGTCGTATTCAATAGCAACGACTTTCCCGGGGATACTAAATTTATCTCTTTTAAAATCAATAATTCGGTAGCGCCGTTTATGTCCGCCACCGCGGTGACGGACCATTATCTGCCCGGTAATATTCCGTCCACCTTTTTTCTTTAGAGGGATGGTTAAAGATTTTTCCGGCTTGAGTTTCGTGATTTCCGAGAAATCCTCAACTGTAATTGTTCTTCTTGAGGGTGTGTAAGGTTTAAATGTTCTTATTGGCATGTTTTATACCTTTTCTTCAAGTTCAATCCTTTGTCCTTCTTTTAAAGTAACGATTGCCTTCTTCCAATCCGGACGATAACCTTCATGAACACCTAAACGTCTTTTTTTACCTGAGAAAATTGCGGTGTTAACTTTTTCCACTTTCACTTTAAAAAGTTCTTCAATTGCTTTTTTAACTTCCTGTTTATCTGCCTTTTTATCAACAACGAAAATGTATTTATTTTCCTTTTCTTTCAAACGAGTAAATTTTTCAGTGATAATTGGACGTTTGATAACTTCATAAGGATTCATAATTTTTTAGTGCCTCAAGAGTAAAAATCAAATTTTTACAATTGAGAACATCGTATGCGTTAAGATTCCTTCTTTCAACTAAATTTAAATAAGTTATATTTCTTGAAGCAAGTCGAAGGTTGTCCTCAATTTTTTCCAGAACAAATACAGTTTCTTCACTGTTGATACCAATTTTTTTTAATATTTCAATTATCTTTTTTGTCTTCGGCTCTACAATTTCTAAATTCTCTAAAACTTTGATTACGTCCGCTTTTGCGGCTAAAGCACAGGCTAACGCTTTTTTCAATTTTTTTTTCGGCAAATCTTGCCTGTAATCACGAGGTTTAGGACCAAAAACTATTCCCCCGTGACGCCAGAGCGGTGAACGAATTGAACCTGCGCGTGCTCGTCCGGTGCCTTTCTGTCGCCAAGGTTTCCGACCACCACCCGAAACTTCCCCGCGCGTCTTTGTTGAAGCACATCCTTTTCGTCGATTAGCTAAATAGGCAGTTACTACCTCATGAAGTAATGGTATATTTACTTTGGTGGAAAATATCGCCGGCAAATTGACTTTACCTTTCTCTTCACCTACCGAATTATATAGAATTGCTTCCATCATTTTTTTATACTTTCTTTAATAATTAACAATCCTTTTTTTGGTCCCGGGACAGCACCTTTTATAAGGAGTAAATTATTTTTTGGATCGACTTGAACAATTTGTAAATTTTTTATTGCTACTTGGTTACCGCCCATCCGCCCAGCCATACGTGTGCCTTTTTTTACTCTTTGTGGCTGCTGGGAACCAATCGCTCCCGGGGCACGTAAACGATCAGATTGCCCGTGTGTTTTTGGACCCCCGGCAAAACCGTGACGTTTGACCACCCCGGTAAAACCTCGCCCTTTAACTTTACCGAAAATGTCTACATATTCACCCGGAGAAAAAATGTTAACTTTAATCTCCTGCCCTTCCTGAAGGTTCGGGATTTCGCTTTCCTCAATACGAAATTCTTTAAGAAATTTTAACGGTTTAACTCCATATTTGGTAAAATATCCCTGCTCAGGATGGTTAACATTTTTTTTCTTTTCTTGATAACCAATCTGTATTGCATCATATCCGTCGCTTTCAGTATTTTTTTTCCGTACCACATAACACGGTCCAGCGGAAATCACAGTCACTGGCAACACCTCACCATTTTGATTAAAAATTTGGGTCATCCCAACTTTAGTCCCTAATATTGCTTTCATCTTTTCACTACACGAATTCATGCGAATTAACACAAATATTTGTGAGCATTCGTGGTTTTATTTGTGTCATTCGTGACTTTTTATTCGCGTTCATTCGTGATTCAGGTTTTGATTTCTACATCTACGCCAGCGGGCAAATCAAGTTTCATTAGTTCTTCCACTGTTTTTGGCGTCGGGTCAACTATATCAATTAGCCTCTTGTGTATCCGCATTTCAAACTGCTCACGTGATTTCTTATCCACATGTGGCGAACGCAAAACAGTATACTTTTTAATTTCCGTTGGTAAAAGCACTGGACCGGAAATCCTTGCCCCTGTTCTTTTTGCCGTATCAACAATACGAGCTAAAGAATCATCAAGAATTTTATGGTCGTATGCTCGTAACCGTATTCGTATTTTTTGAGTAGTAAT
>CAZRHN010000001.1:38932-46279 GCA_964599925.1 uncultured bacterium | reverse complement strand
GAGAAACCAAGCAATGTCTGGGGTAGTCCTAATGACCCGGAATATCTTCAAGGTGTAAAATGCGAATTTTGTGCGGATGACCCACGCTATTATTGGGAACATAATTTAACTAAAGGACAAATTGCCTCAGTTTTAAGAAAGAAAGGATACTCAATAAAAGAAATTAAAAAAATAGAAGTCTACAAAAAGGGTAACGGAGGGAGAGTAAGCAAACTGGAAATTATTGATGGCAGGGGAAAGAAATATATTCTTTTGGCTAACCAGTTTCGTCTATTTTTCAATCCGGAAAATCAACGCAGTACTTTTGTTGAGATAAAAACTTATAATGATACTTATCAGTTTAAAGGTAAAGGATGGGGGCATGGAGTTGGGCTTTGTCAGTGGGGTGCCCGAGGGATGGGACTGAAAGGTTATAATTATCGTCAAATTTTGGAATATTATTATCCGGGAACGAAACTGAAGAAAGTGAAATAGTGAAATGGTGAATTAGTGAATTGGTGGATTGATGTAATGGTGGGATAGTGAAATAGTGGAATGGTGTAATGGTGGATTAGTGAAATAGTGAAATGGTGGAAAGAGATTTTGGTTTGGAAAGTTATGATTATTTTTTGCCGAAGGGACTGATTGCTCAATATCCTTTGGAAGAGCGAGACCAAGCAAAACTTTTGGTTTATGACCGAAAAAGAAATAGAATTGAACATCGTATTTTCGCTGAAATAACTAAATATCTTTCTCCCGGGGACTGTTTAGTCCTTAACCGAACTAAGGTTATACCGGCGAAATTGAAAGGGAGAAAAGAAAGCGGAGGCAAGGTTGAAGTTTTACTTCTACGGGAAATTAGTTCGCGCTTCTGGAAAGTATCAGTTAATTCCCTAATTTCTCCAGGGAAAAAAATATTTTTTTTGCAAGATTTAGAAGCAACAGTTAAAGAGAAGAAAAATCAAAATTTACTTTTGGAGTTTAACTTTGACCTTCGTTCACGATTAAAAGAAATTGGCGAAATGCCTTTACCACCGTATATTAAGAGGCAGGCACGAGATTTACCCCGCACCAAATTTGGTACGGGGCAAGCGTGGCACGAGTTGGACAGGGAAAGGTATCAAACGGTTTACGCGGAAGAAGAAGGAGCGATTGCGGCACCTACCGCTGGACTACATTTTACTAAAGAACTTTTAACGGAATTAGACAAAATTGGAGTGGGAATTGGTTATCTTTTATTGCATATCGGGATGGCTACTTTTAAACCAGTAAGCGTTGAGGATATTCGGCAGCATCAAATGGAAAAAGAGCATTTCTTCCTTCCTCAAGAAACAGTGGAAAAAATTAACCAGACAAAAAAAAATGGTAAACGAGTCATTGCTTGCGGAACAACTGTAGTGCGTGTGCTGGAATCACAAATACAAAATGGTAAATTATCAGCAAATGAAGGTGAGACTGATTTTTATATTTATCCCGGTTATGAATTCAAAACAGTAGATGCATTGATTACTAATTTCCATTTACCGAAATCAACAAATCTGATTTTAGTTTCGGCTTTTGTTGGACGGGAAAAAGTTTTTCAACTTTACAAAGAAGCGATAGAAAAAAATTATCGTTTTTATTCTTATGGGGATGCGATGCTGATAATTTAGTTGACAGTTAACAGTTAATGACTAAAACTCGTGGAAAAAAAATTTCAGGTTATTAAAAAGGATAAAGAAACAAAGGCAAGGGCAGGGAAAATCTATACCGCTCACGGAGAAATTGAGACCCCGGTTTTTATTCCGGTAGGGACACAGGGGACAGTGAAGACTCTTTCTTCGGAAGAATTGGAACAAGCAAATGTTCAAATTATTCAAGGAAATGCTTACCATTTATCTTTCCGTCCGGGAATAGAGGTAATTAGAAAAGCCGAAGGGTTGCATAATTTTATGAATTGGAAAAGGGCAATTCTTACTGATTCAGGCGGATTTCAAGTTTTTAGTTTAAGTAATTTGCGAGAAGTTACTCCTCAGGGAGTAAAATTTCGTTATCCTTACAACGGGAGCGAACATTTTTTTACCCCTGAGAAGTCAATAGAAATACAACTCGCCCTTGGTGCAGATATTTTAATGTGTTTTGACGAATGCACGCCCTATCCTTGCGATTATGAATATGCAAAAAATTCAATGGAGCGAACTTTAGAATGGGCAAAAAGATGTAAAGAAAAGTTTCAAGTTGAAAATTTAAAGTTTGAAGAAAATAAAAACTATCAACTATTAACTATCAACCATCAACTTCTGTTTGGAATAGTTCAAGGGGGGATTTATTCCGATTTGCGGAGGGAAAGTGCAGAAAAGACTATAGAGATTGGTTTTGATGGTTATGCTTTAGGTGGGTTATCGGTTGGAGAACCTAAAGAAAAAATGTATGAAATTGTTGAAAAAATTGTGCCCCTGCTCCAGGAAGATTTACCACACTACTTAATGGGTGTAGGTACGCCTGAAGAAATCTGGGAAACAGTAGGGATGGGCGTAGATATGTTTGATTGCGTCCAACCTACACGGAATGCACGAAACGGACAAGTATTTACTACCTTCGGTAAACTTAATATTAAAAACGCTACTTACCGTAATGATTTTCGTCCCTTGGACGAAGAGTGCCTCTGTCCGGTATGTCAGAACTATACCCGTGCTTATCTTTCCCATCTTTACCGTGCTGAAGAAATTCTTGGTTTACGCCTAAATACTTTACATAATCTATATTTTATGATAAAATTATTTGGTCTTATTCGTAAAAGTATTGTTGAAAATTGCTTTTTGGAAGAAAAGGAAAAATTTCTTAATAAATATTTCTCTTATACGGAGGTGAGAAATGAATAATTATGTTTTTGCCCAAGGTGGGCAAGTTGCTTCACCTGGAGCAGGGATGTTTGGCAGTTTTTTCCCTTTGATCTTGATTTTTGTCATTTTTTATTTCTTGCTTATTCGCCCCCAACAGAAGAAAATGCGTGAACATCAGAAAATGCTTACCGCTCTGAAAAAAGGTGACCGTATTCTTACTGGTGGGGGAATTTACGGGACAATTGTCAATATCAAAGGGAATACCCTGGAAGTAAAAATTAGTGAAAATGTAAAAATAGAACTCGCTCGTTCAGCGGTAAGTGAACTGGTTACTGCGGGAGAAACTGTTTCTCAAGAAAGTAAAACATAATCGGGATGCCAACTAAACTTAAAGTAAAACTTTTCTTAGTCTTAGGAACCTTAGGTTTAGCAATTTATTTCCTTTATCCTACTTATACCTGGTATCGTTTATCTTTAAGTGAACGTATCCGGCGGGAAAAAGGTAAAGATAAAATCTTGAATAAGATTTTGAATTTAGGGTTAGACCTACGCGGAGGCATGCATTTAGTCCTTGAGGTAGATACCGAAAAACTTGAACCAGGGACGGATGTAACGGATGCAGTTGGCCGTGCCTTAGAGATTATCCGTAACCGCATTGACCAGTTCGGTGTGGCTGAACCTTTAATTGTTCGTCAAGGAGATAAATGGATTGCTCTGCAGCTGCCCGGGGTAAGAGAACCGGAACGGGCAAAAGAGATAATTGGTAAAACCGCGCTCTTAGAATTTCGTCTTGTAGATAATAGTGGAGCGATTGGCAAGATTGCGGAAAGGGCACGTGAACTTAACCTTTCCTGGGAAGACCTTCCTAAAATAGAAGAGGAGCTAAAAACTTATATACCTACCGGTTACATGCTTCTTCCCGGTCGGGAAGGGTATTACTTACTTAAGTCAACCCCGGAAATAACTGGCGCTTATTTGGTTGGTGCAAAGGTAGAAATCGGTGGTGAATATGGTTTCCCTTATGTAGCATTAAAGTTTAATAAAGAAGGGGCAAAAATTTTTGCTGAAACCACGGGACTGAATGTGGGACGAAATTTAGCGATTGTGCTTGATAGTATAGTCCAATCCGCACCGGTAATTCGTACTCGTATTCCTGATGGCAATGCAATTATTGAAGGTAATTTTGCCCTTGAAGAAGCAAAAAATTTAGCCATTGTCCTGCGCGCTGGTTCTTTACCGGCACCAGTGAAAATCATTGAAGAACGAACCGTCGGACCCTCTTTAGGCGAAGATTCTATCCGGAGAGGAATACAGGCAACAATTCTTGGTGGTTTGTTAGTTTTCATTTTTATGTTTTTTTATTACCGTCTTTCTGGGTTAATTGCTGATCTTGCTCTTATTTTAAATTTAATTTTACTTTTAGGAGCAATGGCCTATTTACGTGCAACTTTAACTATGCCGGGAATTGCCGGAATCGTTCTTACTCTCGGTATGGCGGTGGATGCTAATGTACTGATTTTTGAACGAATCCGTGAAGAATTACGTCAAGGGAAAACTGTGCGTGTAGCAATAGACTTGGGGTATCAACGAGCGTTCCCGGCTATCCTTGATGGCAACCTTACAACTTTAATTGCTGCGGCTTTCCTTTTCCAGTTTGGGACAGGTCCGGTTAAGGGATTTGCGGTAACTTTGACCTTAGGGCTTATCATCAGTATGTTTACTGCATTGGTCGCCACAAAAACAACATATGATTTTATTCTTACTGGAAAGACAGTTAAACATCTAAGTATTTAAAAAATGGAACTCTTTAAGAAAACAAGTATTGATTTTGTCGGGAGAAGATATATCTTTTTCTTTATTTCCGGAATACTTATTCTTAGCGGAATGTTATCGTTAATCTTTAAAGGTGGGCCAAAATTAGGAATTGATTTCACCGGGGGTACATTAACTGAAATAAAGTTTCAGCAACTTCCTTCTTTAGAACAGTTACGAAAGATATTCGCTGAACAGGGAATAAGCGTTTTTGAATTACAAAGTTTTCCTTACCAACACAGTATAATTTTAAGGACAAAATTATCCGGACAAGATGAATCAGAAGTAATTGCTAAAATCCAGAGAGGTTTGACTCAAAATTTTGATGAAAATTATTTTGAAATTATCCGTAGTGAATATGTCGGTCCAGTGATTGGTAAACATTTAGTTAAACGTGCGAGTTTAGCAATTCTGCTTTCTTTATTAGGGATTATAGTTTATGTCGCTTTCCGGTTTAAATCCGCTCTCTGGGGTACAGCTGGCGTTATCGCTTTAGCCCACGATGTATTTGTAACCGCAGGTGTTTTCTCTTTGTTAAATAAAGAAGTTACAATTTTGGTAATTTCCGCACTTTTAACTTTGGCTGGGTATTCCATCAATGATACAATAGTAATCTTTGACCGGATGCGTGAAACTTTGCATTTACGTCGTAATCTTCCTTTAGGTGAGTTGATTAACCTCAGTGTAAATGAAACGCTTTCTCGGACAATTATAACTTCTTTGACTGTATTTTTGGTTCTTCTTGCTCTTTTTTTCTTTGGTGGACAAGTGATTCACGATTTTTCTTTTGCCCTCCTTTTTGGTGTTGTAGTTGGTTCTTACTCTACTATTGCAATCGCTACACCCTTAGTCTATGAATGGGAATTAAGAAAAAAGAAAATGAACAAAAAGTGAAGAAGATTAAAAAATTTAAAATAAAAATAAATCCATGGTTTGTAGAACAAAAACTAAAAAGTCAGAGCCTTGAACAAACTTCGCCCGAAATAAAAAAAATAATTGGCGAAAAGATTCAAGAAGTAGAAAATTTACTTCTTCCGGCAACTGTTTACGAAACTTTCAAACCGGAAGAAGTTTTACCTTTAGTTGCTTCTGTTGAGTTAGAACCCTCTTTAAAAGATTGTATTGCTTTAAGCCTTTTTGTGGTAACTCTTGGTGGAGAACTAAAATTTAAGGAGGAAATTTCTTATCCCCATATTTATCAGGCAGTTATTCAGAGTGCCGCCGAACAAGCGGCACGTTTTGTTTATCGTTTGATTAATGAAGAAGCAAAAAAAGAAAACCATATCCTTGGTCCGAGGATAGATATTTCTTCAGAAAAAGAAGTGGGAAAAACCCTTGAATTACTTGATGCAGGACGGATTGGGGTTATTTTAAATGATAATTTTAAAATTCAGTTAAGCATGCGAGTGGGACTTATTCCCTGGTTAATAAAAAGGCGAAGAAAAGAAAAATCAGAAAATAGAAGTGGTTAAAAATTTTATTTTGTCCAGTTTAGCTTGGTTGTTTATGTATCTTGTTGGAAAAACTTCAAAAATAAAGTTTATTGACCATCCGAATTTTAAGGAACTAAAAAAGAAGAAAAAACCTTTTATTTATGCTTTCTGGCACGGGAGACAGTTTTTCTTAGTTTATACTCATCGGTTCCAGAATATCGGGATTATGACCAGTCTTTCACGCGACGGAAGCTTGCAGACAGCGATAGTTTCCAAGTTTGGTTACTCTTGTATACGTGGTTCAAGCACTCGTGGCTGGTTAGGAGCAACAAGAAAAATGGCTGAGGAGATTAAGGAAGGTAGAGACATTGCTTTTGCCGCTGATGGTCCTAAGGGCCCGGCTTATAAAGTAAAACCCGGGGTTATCTATTTAGCCCAGATAACCGGTAGCGCGATCGTGCCTACAAGTAGTTCAGCGAGATATAAAAAAATTATTCCTCGTAGTTGGGATGAATATCTATTCCCTTTCCCTTTCAATCGTGCAGTAGTAATCCATGGTAATCCAATTGAAGTTAAAAAGGAAGACCGTTGGGAAGATAAAATAAATGAATTAGAGAAAGGAATTAATTCAATCACTCAGGAAGCAGACCGTTTAGTTAAATAAAAATGTATATTTTTCTATACAACTTTTTTCTGAATATATCTTTCCCATTTCTCTTCTTTTTTTTCTTCTGTAAATATAAGTATCGTCTATTTTCTGATTTAGAAGAACGTTTAGGTTTTTTTTCTTCGGAAGTAAAAGAAAAAATGAATAAAATTACCTCTTGGATCTGGATTCATAGTGCCTCGGTAGGTGAGATTAAAATAGTACAACCTTTAATTGAAAATTTAAAAAAAAGATTCCCTAAAAATGAAATACTTTTTTCGGTAATGACCCCTGCGGCCAAAGAATTAGTAAAAAAAGAAAAATTGGCTGACCTGTTGATTTTTTTACCTTTAGATTTTAATTGGGTGATAAGAAAAACAATATCCCTGATTAAACCCAAAATTTTGATTTTAGTAGAAACTGAGCTCTGGCCAAACTTAATTTGGCGAGCAAAAAAAATGGGCGCAAAAATTATCTTAATCAACGGACGAATATCTAACAGAAGTTACCGTTGGCAGAATCTTTTTCCTTTCTTTATGAAAAAAGTTTTCTCCCCTATTGATATTTTTGTAATGAGGAGTGTTCTTGATGCTGAACGAATTATTACCTTGGGTGCACCGAAAGAAAAGGTGAAAGTAACTGGTAATATGAAATA
>CAZRHN010000001.1:19884-38832 GCA_964599925.1 uncultured bacterium | reverse complement strand
TTATTACCTTGGGTGCACCGAAAGAAAAGGTGAAAGTAACTGGTAATATGAAATATGACCAAATTACCAATTACCAATTACCAATTACCAGTTACCAAGAATTTGGTCTTAGGTATGATGATTTGATCTGGGTATGTGGGAGCACAAGAGAAGGTGAAGAAGAGATTATTCTTAGAGTTTATTCGGAAATATTAAAAAAATATCCAAATTTAAAACTTATTCTTGCTCCCCGTCACTTGAACCGTATTCCTGAAATTGAAAATTTACTTAAAACAAAAAATGTTTCTTTCCTCCGCAAAAGTCAGCTAACCATCAACCATCAACCATTAACTGTCAACTGTCTTCTCTGGGACAGTTACGGTGAACTGATGAAAGCCTATGCAATTGCAACAATTGTTTTTGTCGGTGGCAGTTTAGTTCCTAAAGGAGGGCATAATATTTTAGAACCCGCCTCCTTAGGTAAACCAATAATTTTTGGTCCCCATATGGAAAATTTCCAGGAACCGGCGGCTCTTTTACTTTCAAAGAATGGAGCAATTCAGGTGAAAAATGAAAAAGAATTAAAATTAGAAGTTATTAATTTGTTAGAAAATTCAAAGAAAAGAGAAGAAATCGGCGAAATTGCTCGAAATATACTTCTTGCTCAACAAGGTGCAACTGAGAAAAATTTCGAGTTAATCAAAAGTTTACTATGATAAATTGCAAATGGTATAAAAATTGACATCTCGCCGGAATTGAGGATATTGCTTGAAGAGCGTAGGTATATAAATCACTGAAAAATGGAAAGTTTGCATTGGCAGTTCCCTTTAAGTTGGTATCTATTTGAGCCATTTATGGTCATTGGTTATTACTTCAGTTCTTTGCGCAATCCGCTCTCTGGACTTTATTCTCTATTGGGGGGGATGTTAATTTTTTATTTCTTTTTGCGAATATGGAAATTGTCTCAAAAGAAAATAACTTTTTTACACTGGTTTTTTTCTACTCTCTGGGGTTTTTTTCTGATTGGTTTTTCTTTTTCCCTTTTTATTTTTTATATCCTTTTTTTTCCTTTGCCAAAGGTAAAACCTCTTGTCAACAAGGAGGAAATTTTAGTAGTTGATTTTCATAGCCATACCTTATATTCCCACGACGGTCTGGTTAGCCCGGAAGAAAATTTACGCTGGCATTTAACCAGTGGATTTAATGCTTTGGCGATTACCGACCATGGAGAAATTAAAGGTGCATTATTAACTCAGAAAATAGCAAAAGAAAATTATCCACAAATGCTTGTAATTCCTGGGGAAGAAATTAACGACAATCAAGGTAACCAACTTTTACTTTTGGGTTTATCAGAAAGAATTTCTTCCCCGGGCAGTTCTACGGAAGAAATCGTCAAACTGGCACATCAAAAAGGAGGAGTGGTAATCGTCGCTCATATATGGGATAAAAAGGGAAGCGACTGGGATTTTTTAGTCAAGGCTGGGGTTGATGGTTTTGAAGTTAAAGGTAGAACCAAGCAACCTCTCTCTCGAGAAACCGAAAAACGGTTAATTGATTTTTGTCAGAAAAATGGTCTGGTAATGATTGCCGGAACAAACTGGCATGGCTGGGGGCAGACGAACAATCTCTGGACTTTAGTGAAATTAGCCAATGGAACGAAGTTGAGCCATGAAGAAAAATTGAAAATAATTTTAGGCTTATTTCGGGAGAAAAAAATCACTTCCTTTCGGGCAGTAACTTTCCCCCTGTTTAATGGTTTAAATTTTTGGCGTCTATTTTCTTTGGCAGTCTGGCTGATCGGAGGAATTAAATTTTTCCATTTACCGGCAAAAAAACGGAATTTGTTTTTTTCTTTATTTTTTTTGACCAGTGGAATTTTTTTAACTCTTAAAGGTTACGATTTTCTGATGAAGGCAAGATTTTTTACCGGGAATAAAACCATTAACCAGATAAGTCTAATTTTATTTTTGTTTGGTTTATTCTCCTTTGGATTGGGTTTATTTTTATTGTGGAAAAAATACTTAAAAAAATTAAAAATTCAAAATTAAAAATGGGGAAATATACAGAGATAAAAAAAATTCTTATTATCAAACCCTCAGGTATAGGAGATATTATTCATTCATTGCCCGCGGCTTACGGACTAAAAAATTTATACCCAAATTCAAAAATATACTGGCTTGTGTTCGGTAGATTTGAGAAAATACTCCATAATGTCCCTTGGGTAGATGAACTTCTTTTGTGGAATAGATTTGGCGGACTTAAAGAATACATAAGAGTAATAAAAACGGTAAAAGAAGAGAAATTCGATTTAGTAATAGATTTACAGGGTCTACTGCGAACAGCAGTAATAAGTTTTTTTTCTGGCGGTAAAACTCGGCTTGCGGTAAGTTTACTAAGGGAAGGGGCTTGGTTATTTGAAAAACCGATAGAAAAGTTTGACCCTGAAATGCACGCTGTGGAGCGCAATTATAGAATAGTAAAATATTTATCAAATGAAAAACCCTTACCGGAACCGGTTTCGTTTTTACCCTGGATACATATTACCGATGAGGAAAAAGAAACTGCAAAAAAATTGATTGGTAGTTTCGGCATTAAAATTAACCGACCTTTTGTTTTATTCGCGGTTACAAGCAGGGGTGAACATAAAATCTGGCCTTATTTCAATTTTATTGAATTAATAAATCTCGCAGTTAAAGAATATAATCTAATACCCATATTTTTAGGGATGAAAGAAGAATCCGAATTAGTAAAAAAAGTTACCGATGGTCTTAACTGCGAATATATTGACCTTACCGGGAAGACTGACTTACGTATTGCTTGTAGCGTGATTTCGTTCTGTAAATTAGTCATTGGTAATGATAGCGCTCTCATCCACATTGCTTCTGCACTTGATATACCGGTTATTGGATTGTATGGTCCAACCAATCCTACTCAGGTTGGTCCGTATGGAAGGAAACACACTGTAATTTTGAAAAAACTACCCTGTGGTCCGTGCGGCATAAAAACAAGTTGCAAAAATTATCGCTGTATGACCGAAATTACTCCAGAAGAAGTTTTCAATGCGGTCAAAAAAATTTACATACAAAATGAAAACACAAATTGAAAAAGTTTTCGTTATATTGCCAAACTATATCGGCGATGTTTTAATGACAACACCGGCTATAAGGTTAATAAAGAAAATTATACCAACAGCAAAAATTACTGCTTTAGTTAGTCTACGTGCATACAGTGTGATTAAAGATAATCCCAATATTGAAAAAATAATAATTCGAAAAGACAAACTAAATTTTTTCGATAGATTGAAGTTAGTTAGAGATATTAAAAATCTTACTTTTTCAAAGTTTGATTTTGCTGTTCTTTTTCGCGATACAGTTTTTAACCGTTTGTTGACTTTTTTTATCGGGGCTAAAAAAATAATAAAAATAGATAATACTATTGCAAAATCATACAAAGAGGTATGTTGTTCTGCTATTGAGAACGCTTTTAATTGTAAGGCTGATGAAAAAAACTACAATATGGATATTTGCATATCTAAATCTGATGAGTCTGTCGTTAAGAAGTTTTTATCTGAAAACGACTGCGGAAAATTCGTGACTATAAACCCCGTTAGCACAAGGACCTCAAAAATGTGGAATGTGGCAAATTATCCTAATTTAATAGATAAAGTATTTTTGAAGTATGGTTTCAAAACTGTGATTATTGGTTCTGAAAAAGATTTTGGTGTTTGTAAAACAATATATGATGCTTGTCAGTATAAACCAATTATTGCCTCCGGAAAGTTATCCCTGACCGAAACCGCTGAACTTATTAAAAAATCAGAAATTTTTATTTCGCCTGACACGGGTCCGCTACACATAAGTATAGCGGTTAATAAAAAAACTGTCGGACTGTTCGGTTCAACTAACCCAGAAAAATATGGACCTTACCCTGAATATGCCAAAATAATATATCGTAAATTATCTTGTTCCCCTTGTTATAAAAATGTTTGTCCGCTGACGGAAAACAAAAATTTGTGTATGGATCAAATAACCGTTAATGAGGTTTTGAATCAAATTGAAAAATTTATTGCTGGAGAAAAATAGCAAAATTTTAGTGCGGGGTGTAGATACCATAGGAACTTTTGTTCTTGCCACTCCATTTTACCGCGAGTTAAGAAAAAGCTTTCCTGAGGCATACATTGCTGTTTGTGTCAAACCATTAGTTTATGATTTAGTTAAAAGTTGCCCTTATGTTAATGAGGTAATCCTGTATGACGCTAAAACGGTATTTCAAAAATGTAAGTTTATAAAAAAGTTAAAAAATGACGGCTATCATGTCGCCTTTATTTTATCAGGGAGTTTTGAATCAGCTTTGAGTTGTTATCTGGCTGGAATTAAAAGAAGAATCGGCTATCCCCATGACCACAGAGGTTTTTTACTTACTCATCCGGTAAAAGAATTTGAAAAAAAACATTGCGTTGAATATTTGTTGGATATTCTAAGAGACATAGGAGCCAAAATAGATAGCGTTGACTTAGAGTTATGGTTACCGGAAAATAGTTTTTCCATCAGTGAAAAAAATTTTAATGAATATGGAATCACAAAATCAGATATTGTTATCGGTATAGGTTTTGGCGTTGCTGGCGAAAAAGCACGCGAATGGCCTAATAGAAATTGGATTGAACTTATAAAGTTGTTACTGAATAAAAATATAAAAATTATTTTATTTGGTACAAAAAATGACTTAACCGAATCAGCAGAAATTGAAAAAAATATAGATAACAAAAATTTAGTTAATCTTACAGGTAAGATGGATTTAATTGAATTTGCTAATTGTGTAAAAAGACTTTCATTATACATTTCAGTTGCAACCGGTGGAATCCATATAGCAAGTGCTGTGGGAACAAATATTATAGGATTGTATCCTCCTGGTGATGATTTGTATTGGGGACCGAAAGGAAAAAAAATTAGAATTATCACAAAATCCATAGACTGTGCCCCATGTAATCAGCATAAAATGAAACGATGTAAAAATAACATTTGTATGAAATCTATAACTGTTGATGAAGTTTACAATGCAATAAATTCTACCCTCTACAAAGGTGCGGGGTTAAAAAGTTAAAGCCAGAAATGAATAATTGCAGGCTGATAAAAACAGGGCTTATCATTTATGTTGTATTTGCCTGTTTGGGAATATCAGGAATACAAATTGGTGTATCCATAGCGCTATTAGGAATAATAGGTTTGCTACTGAAAAAAGGACGAATAGTTTTTTACACTAACGAAGAATCAAAAAAACTGTCAGTTCTAATTATGGTATTTATTTTATGGGCAATGGTTTCAACAATATTGAGTATTGACGCAAGAATAAGTAGTCAAGAATTTATAAGATTTCTCAGCGAAATAAGTTTAATGTTTGTTGTGCTTAATATAAAACTAAATGAAGGCTCAAAATTTAGAAGAAAACTAATAAATCTACTGCTGATTTTTTGTGTTTTGCAGTCTATTTATGGAGTTTTGCAGTATTTTACAGGTATAGATATAACTCATAGAACTCATTTAGAACCGTTCACTCGTATTCACGGAACTTTAGGTCATTGGAATTCTTTAGGAGGAGTTCTTGGTATGATTTTACCGATTATGCTTAGTTACACAATTTTTAGCTCACAAATTAAACAAAAGGTTTTATACAGTATAAGTTTTATAGTTCTTTCCTTAGCGTTAATTTTCACTTCAACTCGTGGTGCATGGATAGGCACATTTGTAGGAATGGTTGTAATTCTGACATCCAGATACAAGTGGAAAACATTATTGTTAATATTTTTTCTACCGTTAGTACTGTTAATTCAGCCAGTGAGAAAAAGATTATATGATACTTTAATCGATCCCGACCCGGCCAGAATATACATGTGGCAAAAATCAATTGGGATGATAAAGGAAAAACCTATCACCGGCTACGGACTTGGTACTTTTCAGAAATTGTTGTATGAAAAATATTTTGATGAAAAAGGTAAGAAAACTATCGGTGTAAAAAAAGAACATCTTCACTCGCATAATATATTTTTAAATACTACAGTTGAAACAGGTACCTTAGGTAGCATATTACTAGCACTAATACTGATTTTTATTTTAAAATATGCGATAAATTTAATAAAGATTTCTGATATAACGAATTTGCCAATTGTTTTAGGTATAACAGGTGGTATTGTAGATTTTTATCTACATGGTATGGTGGATAACACTCTCCGGGGAGAGACAGCCTATTTGTTCTGGTTCCTTGTAGGAATATTGTTTTCATTATGAACCTCCCCTTTTACTGAGATGAACGAAGATAGAACCCATAATTTTCCTAGGACAACGTATGCTCATTTTGGCAAAAGAGGCGTGGCGAATATAGCGTTTTTTGACGCAACGCCGGTATGGTCTGGTGGAGCAAATAGAATATTGTTTTTGGCAAAAGAACTTTCAAGAAGTGGAAGCAAAATTTTAATTATCTGTTTGCCGGGGAGCAAACTTTCAGAAGAATCAAAAAAAAATGAATTGGAAGTTATAAATATAAAACCATATTCTGATATAGGTTTGTTTTCTTTTTTCAGAGTATTGAGTGCATTGAAAAAATATAAAATTGACATTGTTGATATTAACTCACCTAAATTTTACTGGATTGGTGTTTATGCTGCAAAAATTCTTGGAATAAAAGTAATACTTACCCGCAATGTACCTTATAGAAAAAAAGGGCTGAAAAGATTTTTGAATAAAATATTTTTATACAGCCATTGTAATACTGTTATATCACTTTCAAATAGAATAAAAACTGAGTTGGAAAATGATTATAAAATAAAAAACGTTGTTTTAATATACGATGGACTGTTTAGCGAAGTAAAAAAAATCACTAATGACGAGATTTTAGATATACGCAAGCAGTATGGAATAAGAGAAAATGATATAGTTTTTAGTATGATAGGACGAATAGAAGAAAATAAAGGACAGATTATTTGCGTTGATGCAATATCAGATGTCTGTAAAATCTATAAAAATATCAAACTTTTGATTGTTGGTTTCGGTGATGCGAATTATACTGCTAAACTTAAAGCGAGAATTGAGGAAAAAAAATTAGACAACATAGTAATTTTGACCGGTTTTGTTGACAATATATCAAAAATTTTTAATGTCATTGATGTCTTAATTCAGCCGTCACTTTATGAGAATATTCCGATAACCGTGCTTGAGGCATGTGGTCTTGAGAAGCCTGTTGTAGGAAGTAATGTCGGTGGAATACCTGAAATTATTAAGAATGGGATTAATGGTTATTTATTTTCAGCGGGGGACTCCCGATCTCTTTACGAGAGCATTATTAAACTTCTAAAATCCAATCGTAAATCAATGGGCAAAAATGGTTTTGAGATAGTAAAAGAGAAATTTTCAAAAGAAAAGATGCTTGAAAATTATCAAAAACTTCTCAATGACATTTTGAAAGGTATGAATTAAAGATTGAGGATATTTTTATGATGGGTTTCAGAGATTTCTTTAAAATGATATAGAGTTTTACATTAATTTTTTGGGTATTGGGATGCTAAGAAAATATGAAATTTTGTTTGTTGCTTTGATTTCTTTTTTTAATATTTTCTATCGCCTGAACGAAGTAACTCTTATTTTTGATGACTGCTATTATGCTCAGAAGGCAAAGGAAATGGTACGCTCTCACAATTATCTGGTTCCTACCTATGGTTATAAATTCAATGTTCACGACGGTAAACCAATATTTTATCACTGGGTGTTAGCATTTTTTGGAAGTGTTTTTGGTTTTAATAATTTTGCTATGAGGTTTGGTTCTGCAATGATGGGTTTTATTGGAGTAATATCAACTTTATTTTTTGTCAGTAAATATTTCAATTCTTATGTTGGATTTATATCAGCATTGGTTTTAACTTTTACGCAGCAATTTCTTCGTCATTCAAGAACTGCCCAGCCCGATGTGATTTTCTCGGTATTTTTTGCTTTTGCACTTTGGAGTTTCTGGATGGCACATCAAGAAAATAGACCATTTTTTTATTGCCTGATGGGAATTTTTGTGGGATTTGCTCTTATGACAAGAAACATTCCTGGTTTGTTAGTCTATGTCGTAATTTTTACATATGTTTTGCTTGCTAAAGAGACAAAGATTTTGAAAGATCCGCATTTTTATCTTGGTGTTTTGCTATCATTAGCAATTTTTTTACCATGGCATATATGGATGATTATAAAATACAAAATGGAGTTCGTTCAACCATATTTGGGTATTATTTTGCGTCTGGGATTTACAGAAAAAGATATTTACACACCGTGGTACTTGATTATTGAAAGAATACTATTGACATACTGGCCTTGGCTCCCGTTTTTAGTTATAGGTTTTTACCGAGAAATAAAGATGTTAACTTTAAGAAAATATTCTAATGAAGAAACAAAAAAAATCTTGTTTGTTTTATCATGGTCTTTTGTTCCATTTTTAATATTTCAGATGGCAAAAGTTAAAGGAGGGCAATATATTTTGCCTATTTATATGCCGTTTGCCGTAGTTGTTGCGCGAACATTTGATACTTTTTCTCAGTCAGTAAAAAAAAAGATAATAAAGTGGGTGGTGATATCTCTATCATTATTGACAATTCTTCATTTGGTTTTTCCGATAGCACCAAAAACGCTTGATCATGGACACTATGAGGATATAATGAAATTGATACCGACTGTTAAAAAAATAAATGCAGATATCATTACTACAAACGAGCATTTTTGGTATTTTAGCAATGGCATATTGTTTTATGCAGACAGAAGGATTATTGGAAATTCTGAAGAAGAAATTTTAGATAAAATTAATTCAAACGGAAAATATTTTTTTGTTTTATTCAAAGATGATTTTGGAAATGTTACTAAATTATTAAAAAGACACAAATTAAATATCCTTGGTTTCACCGAGACCGTTGTTCTATTTTCTAATAAATAATGTCTCTTAAAGTTTGTTCTATTGTAAAATTTGGTTTCCAGCCGGTGTGTAAGTATAATTTTTTATAACTTCCATAAATATTTTTTACATCATGTTTTCTTATTCTTTTTGGGTCAGCAACAATTTTAATTTTTTTTGAATTACTTTTGCATAGTTTAACTAAAATATTTCTAACAGAGACTGCTCTTCCACTGCAGACATTATAAACTTCTCCTGTTTTCCCTTTCTTTGCGATTAAACAAATGGCTTTAATTGCATCTCGCAAATCTATAAAATCCCGTCTAACATTTATATCACCAACAAATATTTTAGGCGGAATCTTATTTCGTTTTATTTTTTCTATCTGTTTTATGAATGAACCTATAGAGAGATTTTTGGACATGTTTTTTCCTATTATATTAAATAATCTGGCGATAACGATATCCATTCCTAAATTTGTGTAGTAGTTTGCAAGAATACTTTGCAGAGCTTTTGCGCAGCCATAATTAGTAAGTGGGTTTAGTGGATAATTTTCAACTGCAGGAAGTTTTTTTATTGGTATTCTGCCGTACTCTGCGGCTGAACCAATTAGTATAATTCTTGGTTTGATGCTAGACAGTTCTGTTATTGTTTCAAGTAGTGATATTGTTGGCAGTAAGTTAGCATTAACGAATTGCTGCAAGTTCAAATCTATAGAAATGCCTGTACCTGCTAAATTGAATATTATGGAAGGTTTTAAGCTTACGAGAATTGTTTTTAGTTTTTCCTTGTCCGTTAAATCACATTTTATGAATTTTATATTTATGTTTTGGGATATGGTTTTGTCAATGCCGTAAAATTTTTTATTCGGGAATAATTTTGAAGCTATCTCTGTGAAGTTCCTGCCGATATAGCCACCGATCCCAGTTATTAGTATGTTTTTGCCATTTCTCATTTATATTTTAATTTCCCCAGCCAGAACCAAATCTGTTGCAATTTGATGGTCTTCCGTCTTCCCGATGTCCAGCCAGAAACCATCAAAAATTTTACAACAAATATTTTCATTATTTTCTTTTAGCCGTTTCATCAAATCGGGCATTCCTATGACCTCATCTTTTTTTATATACCGGATACATTTTTTGTTTAAAACATAAATCCCCATACTTACAAGGATTTCATATTCCGGTTTTTCAGTGTAGTCCATCAATATTGAGTTTTTATCAATAGTTACAATTCCAAAATCAATGGTTGTTTTTTGTCTTTTTACACTTATAGTTGCAATAGATTTGTTTTTTAAGTGATAGTTAAAAAACTTTTTGTAATTTAGATCACACAGTATATCGCCATTTATTACCAGGAAGTCATTATCCAGCTTCTTTATTAATTTTAATGCACCTGCAGTGTTTAATGGTTTTGTTTCATATATATATTTAATGTTTACACCCCATTTCTTACCCTTCCCAAAATATGCATAAATCAGTTCCGCCAGATGCCCTGTGGAGATAACAATGTCCTTAAAGTTATGATTTTTTAGTTGTTTTATAATAATTTCAAGTATTGGATAGTCACCCACTGGTATAAGTGGCTTTGGAATTACAGTTGTATACGGTCTAAATCGTAAACCTTTACCCCCGGCTAAAATTACTGCTTGCATATCTTTATATATTGTAAATGTCACTTTTATATTTATTTATATTTTTTTCTATGTATTTTATCGTTTCAATAAGCCCTTTTTCAAGTGAAAATTTCGGTCCCCAGTTTAAAAGTTGTTTTGCTTTTTTGTTTGAGCAAATTAAAAGTTCAACTTCACTTTTTGCTGGT
The DNA here is from genome assembly GCA_964599925.1 of uncultured bacterium. GTDB lineage: Bacteria > Elusimicrobiota > UBA5214 > UBA5214 > UBA5214 > CAZRHN01. The sequence continues at coordinate 28,119 of CAZRHN010000001.1, read as the reverse complement.
CTGATTCTTTTAATATCTTTTGAAAATTTAACTTTTTTATCCATCAATTTACAAATAGTATGAAATAATTCTTCAACACTCACTCCTATCCCGGTTCCTATATTTGTAACAGTTCCTATTGTTTTATGTGATTCTGCTACTTTGATAAATCCATCAACTGTGTCCTTTACATAAGTAAAGTCCCTTACAGGATGGGTTGAACCGATATTTATCTTTTTTGGGTTTAGCAATATTTGTGCAATAATGGAGGGTATTATTGCACGTGCTGATTGTCTTGGACCGAATGTATTAAAAGGACGAATTGTCGCTATCGGTAAACTAAATGAACAGTAATAACTTTCAGCCAGTTTGTCAGCTGCTATTTTTGTTGCAGAATAAGGAGACTGTCCACTAAGTGGATGGTTTTCGTCTATAGGTGTGTATTTTGCACTTCCATAAACTTCGCTTGTGGATGTGTGTATAACTTTTTGAATATTATTTTTTAGGGCGGATTCTAATATATTTAACGTACCAATAATATTGGTTTCAACATAATGGGATGGTGCAATGTATGAAAAAGGTATAGCGATAGCAGCAGCAAGGTGGAATATCAGATCTATATTTTTGGCAATTCTTTGGCAAAAATAGGCATCTCTTATATCTCCAGAAATCACTTCCACTTCGGAAAGAATATCATCTTGCAATTCTTCTAATTTTCCCCAATCATTTCTTGAATTATAGCGCACTAATGCTTTGACTTTAACGCCTTTCTTTACAAGTTCTTCTACTAAGTGACTCCCTATAAATCCACCGGCACCCGTAACTAATATCTTTTTGTCCTTTAATTGCATTTTAGTAAGTTTGGTTCCTGTAGTTTTTTGTTGCTGGTAAATGTAAATTTGCCACATATATAAAGTGGATAAATTTTATTTTTGATATCAGTTGGAAGATTGTTCAATTCGGTCGCTTGGATAAAAAGAAATTTTTTGTCTTTAGTAAAAAATATTTTTTTGAGCTCATCTGCATTCTCAATAGTATGAGTTGTGCTTCTATCAATATACCATGAAAATAGAGATATCATATCCCAGTAATATAATTTGTAAATTATTATTTTTTCATTTTCTGGAACTATAGTTTTTATGTAAGGGGAGAGGATTCTAAATTCTGGATTTCTTGATTTACCAAGTTTTGCCGGCGTAAAAGCCAGAACTAAAATAAATACTATAAGTAAAAAAACAGAACCTAAGACAATAATTTCTTTTTGTCTTAATGAAAACCATTTATCTAATATGTATCCACAAAGAACTGCCCACCCGGGCCAAAAAGCCAGTAAGTAGTAGTTATCTTTCCATCCAGCGATAGTGAACCCCAGCCATACAACTGCTGACCAACAAATCAATAAATACAATTCAACCCTTTTTTCTTTTATAAACCTGTAAATACCAAAAATACCAACGATGTTCCATGGTAGGTAATAAGTAAAAAATACAGGGAGGAAATAAAAATAATTTTTTAATCTGTCTCCTAATGTTGCCAGCGGTAGGTTTCTACCTTTTATTGACCACAATATCTGATTTATAAAATATTTTTTGTACATATCTTCACCGCTCAATATCTCAGGGATAATCCACAAAACGAGGGGTGTAATAACTGACACGAGAATACCAAATAAAAAATATTTATTTATAAATATTCGCCACCTTTTTGTCAATGCTAAATATATAAATATTGCACCATAAGTTACTAATGCAGGTGGGCCTTTTGATAAAAATCCAAGCCCGGTTGCAAGTCCTACAAAAATATAATATTTTTCGTTATTTTTTTTAGCGAGCATAAAAAATATAAAAGCAAGAGTTATAAAAAATATTAATATTGACTCAAGTTCACATTTTCTTGAATGTTTGAAAAAAAGTGGTGTCAATATTATAACCATTGCTGAGATAAAACCAACCTGTTTATTTAAGAGTAGTTTACCTAAATAGTAAGTAAGTAAAATTACACCAACTCCAAATAACGCTGATACAAATTTTGCCGCAAAGTCGGTTTCACCGAACAATCTAAAAGAAATTGCATTAAGACAGAAAAATAATGGTGGATGTTGAAAGAAAACATTAAATGTTTCACAGTGGGGCCAACGGAGAGTAAACCATTGACCGGTACGGTATATCTCACGGGATACAGCGGCATGTTGAGCAGAACCGAGAGGAGGTAAATCATCCTCTCCTAATTTGGCGAACATCCCAACGACTGCAAATACAAAAATAATAGAAAAAACAAATAGTTCTTTTTTAGCCAAATCAGTAATATTTTTCATTGTTTGTTCTCCTTGAAAATTATACAAGATAAAAATTGAAATATCAATAGAAATTGTGTATTATAGTAATTTAATTATTACTATGAAATCTTTAGTTATTATTCCAACGTATAACGAAAAAGATAATATTGAAAAACTTATCAAAGAAATTTTTTATCTTAATTTCAATCTTGACTTGTTAATTATTGATGATAACTCACCCGATGGTACAGGCGATATAGTAGAGAAGTTGAAAGTTAGAAATGAAAAATTAAAAATTATTCATCGTGAAAAAAAACTTGGACTTGGAACAGCATATATCAGAGGGTTTAAGTTCGCTTTAAAGTATGATTATGATTCTATAATAACGATGGATGCTGATTTGTCCCATGACCCTAAATATATTCCTGAGTTTGTTAACCGACTTAAAGATTATCATCTTGTGGTCGGTTCACGATATATCTCCAATGGGGGAATTGTTGGTTGGCCACTGCACAGAAAGATTCTAAGTCATCTGGGAAACTTATACGCGAGGACTGTTACCGGATTGCCTATAAAAGACTGTACCTCAGGATTCGTAGGATACGACACAGGTGCTCTTAAGAATATAAATTTAGATGAAATTCATTCTGAAGGATATGGATTCCAGATTGAACTAAAGTATAGAGTTTTTAAAAAAAATTACAAAATCTCTGAATTGCCGATAGTTTTTATTGATAGAATCGCAGGAAAATCCAAAATTTCAAAAAAAATTATTTTTGAAGCATTATTACTTGTTTTTAAATTAAGATTTTTCCCAAAATGAGAAAAAAAATTTATGTTTCAATTATCATAGTTGCGATTCTTCTATTTTCTAGTTGGTGGCTGGTCTCAGATTTAGCAAATAAAAGTTTTATCCTTTGTTATCACAATGTTGCGCAATATAAATATGGTTTAAGGTCATTGTATATTTCACCTTCTGTTTTTGAGAAACGGATGCATTTTCTTAAAAAACAAGGATATAAATCGTTACCCTTAAAAGAATTGGTCAAACTGATTAGCAACAAAAAGGTTTTACCGAAAAAAACTTTTGCTATTACTTTTGATGATGGTTCCCAGAATTGCTACCTTTATGCCTACCCGATCTTAAATAAATATGGATTTACGGCTACAGTGTTTATTGTCATTAATGAAATTGATAAAACTGTTACCTATCCACGAAGTGCACCAGAAAAACACCTTTCGTTGGAAGAAATAAACAACCTAAATAAATTCTGGGATATAGAAAGTCATAGTCTTAGCCATCAGGATTTGACTAAAATTTCTGCTGATGAATTAGACCTTGAACTTGAAATGTCTCGGGATAAACTAAAAAATTTAACCAAGAAAGAAGTTGTTCTTTTTTGTTATCCTTATGGAGAATACAATTTGCAAATAAGGAACCGGGTAGAAAAAGTTGGTTACCGGGGTGCCTGCACTACGAAACCAGGATTAGTTAATATTCATAGTGACCTCTATGCTTTACCCAGAATTGAATGGAAAGAGGTAAAAGCAATGTCTTTGCGTGACCTTTGGAATTTGAAGATGTTTTATTTAAAAATACTCCTCGGAGTATAGAAAATTGTTTACTATGTTCAAACGAATTTTTTTTACTCTCCATTTTTTCTTTTTTACTACTGAATTAGTTGCGGTGGAAATTGAAAAAGAGTTCAAATTGAAAGTGGTTACTCAGGAAGAACTTAAAAGTATAAATGTGGAAGAGCTCAATGAACCTACGACTTATACCTTCCTTACTTCTTATAAGCATCATCAGGACGCTTATGAGATGGTTTCACGGATAGGAATTCGTTTACAAAGTGATTCTACGGAAATTTACACACGCTTGCTTTACCGTAAAGATTGGGGTATAAAGGAATGGCGTAATGATTTACAAATAGAAAATCTGTACTTGAAATTCAACCCTTTAAAAAATTTGTTTTTTACTTTCGGAAGGCAAGAACTTAATTTCGCTGACGGATTTGTTGTTGGTAATTCCCGGAATGACCTGGCAAAGACAATGTATACCAAAACGGAAATGAAATCTTTTGATGCAATAAAAATTTCTTTTGAAAGAAACAAATTGCTCTTAGATATTGTTGCCCTTGCTAAAAGAAGAGAAACTTATACCCATATTAACGCTAACGAAGACAACCTTTTAGGTATAAATTTACAAAGTAAACAGGAAAAAGGAAAACTTGAATTTGGTCTTTTTCTTCAAGATACCCATGTCCAGTGGGTTGATTTTACGACAGGTTCTACTTCGGGCGACCTTTATCCTTATGTGTTGGCATTGGTCTTCCATAGAGAAAAAGAGTTTAAGAAAGATGTAAAATTTAAGACTACATTAGTAAGAGAATGGGGACACCATTTTCCTGATTCCACGGTAAGAGATGATATTCTTCTTGATGCTTGGGCAGGAGAAATTGATTTTTCCTTTTCGCTTCATCCTCATCTTGAGATGAACATAGGTTACCAGTATTACAGCGGTGATGATTCTGGAAGCACGAACTTTGAAGAATTTAATCCTTTATATGAGGATAAAGTGTATGCTGAGATTGTTGATTTGATTAATGGTTCTGATGGTTCTGATGGAGTAAAGGTAAAGACAAATACCGATTTCCGTGCCTATTTTTTGGGGATAATACTCAAACCATTGCCAAACATCCGGGGTGCAATTAAATTTTGTGATTTCACTCGCAATTCAGACAACAAAAAACTCGGCTGGGAAATTGATTGTCATTTTTTCTGGTTGATTCTTCCCGAAGTTAATTTTGAAATCATTTGGTCCTACTTTTCGCCGGGTGAAATTTTCCTTTCTTCACGAAAAGCACAACAAACTAAGTTTGTCTTAACCAGTAAATTCTGACCGAAAGTAATGGTATCACCCCACCACAGAGGCGATGTTGTGGTAGGGTCACAACCGCGGCACCGCGATACCATAAAAGTACTGTGAATGGATGTAATTTTTAAGTTAGGGTATTATTTATGTTTATTAGCAAAGGTAATCTTTTTGCAGTTGCCTTTTTGTTTGGCAAAAAAACTTGGAGTAGCGTTGGCACTTTCGGTCAAAATTTTTCTACCGGAACGCAGAAGGTTAGTTCTTGAAAATTTGAGTAAAACGTTTAAAGAGTTGAAACGCGATAAAATTCTTTCAATTGCTGAGAATGTATGGAAGAACTTAGGTCTTAATCTTGTCGAGTTTATCAAAATTGAACATATCAACAAAGGGAACTATACTAAATTTGTTGAATTTGAAAATGAAGAGTATCTCAAAAATGCACTTAGAGAGAATAAAGGCGTTTTCCTGCTTACCGCACATCTCGGCAATTGGGAACTTATGGGTGCGGCGCTATCTTTGCACGGATATAAGATTATGGTTGTTGCTCGGGCATTGGAAAATAAGTATGTTAATACTGAAGTAAACAGAATCAGAGAATTGTCTGGTGAAAAAATTGTTGATGAACACAAGGGAATTAGAGAATCTCTCAAGTGGCTAAAATCCAATGGATGTGTCGGAATTCTTCTTGACCAACATATAACTGAAGGAAATGTTATCGTAGACTTTTTAGGTAGGCCAGCGGCAACATCACCAATTATTGCTTTGTTAGCGAAGAAAACCGGAGCAAAAATTGTTCCTTTGTATAATTTTAGATTAGCCTCTGGAAAAATAAAAATTGTATTTGAGAAACCCGTTGAACTAAAAAACACTGAAAATCACCGAGAGGACTTAATAACCAATACAGAAATATTTAATAAAATCATTGGCAACTGGATACTGAAATATCCTGATCAGTGGTTCTGGCTACACAACCGGTGGAAAATAACGATATCGACTGAAAAGTATGAAATCAAAAATTGATTACGGACTGAAATTTTATCGGGAAATATTTGGTTTGGAGTCGCTACATTTTGGATATTGGGTAGGAAACGAACCGCTTACAATTGAGGGACTGAAAAATGCACAACATCGGTATATTTACCATTTGGTGAGTTTCGTTCCCCAGGGAGTAAAACAGATGCTTGATGTTGGCTGTGGCACAGGTGTTGTTGCAAGCGAACTTAAAAAAACAGGATACGAGGTTATTTGTATTTCACCTGATTCAGATCAGGAAGAAATATTCAGGAAAACATACGGTGAGACAATACCTTTTTACAAAACGAAATTTGAAGATTTTAAAAGTGATAAAAAATTTGACTTACTATTATTTTGTGAAAGCGTACAGTACATTGGACTTGATAAACTGTTTTCTAAATGTGCCGAGTTACTAAAACCAAATTCTTATGTTCTTGTCAGTGATTATTTTAGGAAAGAAAAAACAGACTACTACAAAACTACAAAAGTTCTAACCGAATTTTTACAAGAATCAGAAAGACACAAATTTGAAATTTTGAAATCTGAAGATATTACGCAAAATGTTATACCAACACTGGATTTAGCAAAAATGTTATACGAGCGATACGGATTACCAATCGTTGAAATATTGGGAGCGTATTTTCAATCCGAGCACCCCGCTATATCTAAAATTACAAGTTTTCTCTTTCGCAAAAAAATAAACAAATTGAAGAATTATATCTATAGGCACACTCCCGAGAAACTTGACAGTAAGAAATTTACTGAACTGATGAGATATAAAATTTTTTTGCTTAAGAAATTATGAAATTCCTTCTAATGCCGTTATTGTGGTTTCTATCCTTGGTTTATTTTCTGGCAATAGAATTGAAGTTTTTTTTCTATTCATCAGGGTTCTTAAAGAAAAAAAAACTTCCGATAAAAGTAATCTGCGTAGGCAATATTTCCCTCGGCGGAACTGGGAAGACATCGGTGGTGATTTATTTAGCAAAAATGCTATTGGAAAAAGGACATAAGGTCAGTGTGTTGAGTAGAGGGTACGGGCGTAAAGTCCGAGGTCCAAAGTCCAAAGTCCAATGCCCTTGTGTTGTTTCGGATGGAGAAAGAATTTTAGTTACTCCTGAAGAAGTCGGCGATGAACCTCACCTGTTAGCAAGAAAATTGAAGAGTGTGCCAGTAATTATTGGCAAGGATAGATATAGGTCTGGGCTATTGGCAAAAGAAAAATTTAGTTCGGAAACGGTGCTCCTTGATGATGGATTCCAACGTTGGTCTCTGGAAAGAGATTTGGATATTGTTTGTCTGGATAGTTTGGTCCCCTTAGATAAGGAACCTATTTTTCCTTTAGGTACTCTGCGGGAACCCCCTTCAGCATTAAAACGTGCTGGTTTAATTCTTTTGAACCATGTCAATTTGATTAGTGAAAAAGAGTTAAATTGGTGGTATTGGTATTTGAAAAAAGTTTGTCCGCAAGTGCCAATAGTTGAAGGAATTTATCAACCGCTAAGATTGCATCAGTTAAGTAACGAATCTCCACTCATAGGTATTGAATTTTTGAAAAACAAGGAAGTGATTCTTTTCTCTACAATTGCCAATCCTTACGCTTTTAAAAAAATTGTAGAACACTTAAATGTGAAAGTTATTAAACATTACTTTTTTCCTGATCATTACTGTTATAAAGAAAGGGATTTGCTTCCTTTACGTGAAGGACATCACTTAATGTTAACCACAGAGAAAGATGAGGTAAAACTAAAAAAATTTATCTCCTCTGAATTGAGCATTTCTTTCGAAAAGACATATATTCTGGAGGTGGAATTGCAGATTGTTCGAGGTAAAGATGTCTGGGAAGAAAAAATAAAACAATTTTGCAGATAGGACATCTTCACTTTACTTAATCTCATTTTTTTACTAAAATTAAAAATGAACTTTTGCAGTTTTTGCTTCCGTTCTCCATTAAAGTTCACTTCAGCAAAAATGCAAAAGTTGAGTTAGAAAATTGAACTGGTAAAAGATAGAAAAATGGTAAAAAAGAAAATTGCTGTATTTTTGGACCGGGATGGAACAATTAACGAAGAAATGGGTTACTTAAACCATC
>CAZRHN010000001.1:13062-19784 GCA_964599925.1 uncultured bacterium | reverse complement strand
GTATTTTTGGACCGGGATGGAACAATTAACGAAGAAATGGGTTACTTAAACCATCCCGACCGTTTTCATTTACTTCCCGGTGCAACCAAGGCAATAAAAAAACTCAATCAAGCCGGGGTTTTGGTAATTGCGGCTACTAATCAGTCCGGGGTGGCACGGGGTTTTTTCCCCAGAAAAATGGTTGGAATTATTCATCAAAAAATGGTCAAACTACTTAGAGAAAGAGGCGCATTTTTAGATAAAATATATTTTTGCGCTCATCATCCGGGGGAAGACTGTCCTTGTCGCAAGCCCAAGAGCGGTATGCTTGACCAAGCAGCAAAAGATTTTAATTTAAATTTAAAAAACTGTTTTGTCGTTGGAGACCGGATTAAAGATATTGAATGGGCACATCGCGTTGGTGCACAGGGTATCTTGGTTTTGACCGGTTACGGTAAAGGAGAATACGAATATATGCGGAACACCTGGAATGAAGAACCGGAATATATTGCTGAAAACCTTTATCAAGCGGTGAAATGGATACTCCGAAAGATTAAATGAGAATAAAATTTCACTTAAAATTGTTAGCTTTGTTCCTTTTCTTAATTGGAATAACTTTTGCTGAAGAAAATAGCAAAGAAACAATTTTTTCTTGGCGAAAAATAGAAAATAAAAGTTTTACCATTGGGGAAAAGTTACTCTTCGCAATTAAGTGGGGAATAATTCCTGCTGGTCATGCTACTTTAGAAATTCCTGAAGTAATCGAAATTAATCAACGTCAGGCTTACCGAATTGTCTCCCACGCCTGGTCTAATTCACTTTTTGACATCTTTTATAAGGTCCGCGACCGTAACGAATCTTGGTTGGATGTGGAAAGTTTATGTTCACTTGGTTATGAAAAACATTTGCGCGAGGGTGGTTACATAAAAGACGAAAAAGCCCTTTTCGACCAGGAAAAAAGCATCGCTTTAATTGAAGGAGAAAGTACACAAATTCCAATTTCTTCATTTGTGCACGATGTGCTCTCCGGTCTTTATTTTATGCGGACTCAAGACTTAAAACTTGGAGAAACTTATTCTATTGATGTAAATAGCGATAGAAAAAACTGGCCTCTTGTAGTAAAAGTTTTAAATCGTAAAGAAATAAAAGTTTCTTCAGGAAAATTTGATTGCTGGTTAATTGAACCTTTCTTAAGGGAAGAAGGTATATTCCAACATAGAGGACGCATTTTAATTTGGTTAACCGCCGATGAAAAGAAAATGCCAGTCTTGCTGCAAACAAAGATACCCTTAGGTTCAATTAATGCTGAATTAATAGAAATTAAAAATTAAAAATTAAAAATTTAAAATTGAGGGAAGATTTTTAAATGAAAAGAATTGATTTATTAAAAATTAAAACTTATCCTTTGAAAGAAAGAAAAAGTAAAGTAAAAATAGAAAACTTTGCTCGAATCCAAGAAGGAAAAAAGAGAATCGTTGAATCCCTGCCGGACATTCTTGCTGGAAAAGATTTTAAAAATTTTGTAAAATCAATAACCATTGCAGAAAAAAAGAAAAAACCAATAATCTTTATGTGCGGTGCGCACATTATTAAGTGTGGACTATCCCTTTTGCTTATTGATTTGATGCGAAAAGGTTTTGTTTCCCTTTTAGCATTAAATGGCGCTAGTCCGATACACGATTTTGAAATTGCATACCGAGGAGAAACTTCGGAAGATGTGAGCGAAAACTTGGAAACCGGAGAATTTGGTATGGCAAAAGAAACTGCCGAGTTCCTCAATCAAACTGTGAGTGAAGCGGCAGGCAAAAATATTGGTATCGGAGAATCGGTTGGAAAAAAAATTCTGGATAAAAAATTGCCTTACTCTAAATACAGCATTTTAGCCCAGGCAGCAAAACTACATATCCCGGTAACTGTGCATATTGCTATTGGGACGGATATAATTTATCAACACCCTAATTGTGATGCTGGTGCTTGGGGGAAAAGTAGTTATCTTGATTTTTTAAGATTCACAGAAGAAGTGGCAAAATTAAATAATGGCGGGGTAGTAGTCAATTTTGGTTCGGCGGTAATTCTGCCGGAAGTATTTTTGAAAGCATTAAATTTAGCCCGTAACTTAGGTTACAAAGTGAAAAATTTTATTACTGCCAATTTTGACCTTTATAACCACTACCGTCCTCGAGAAAATGTAGTTCGGCGTCCAACCGGAGGTAAAGGATACATCTTTTTGGGACACCATGAATTTCTATTCCCTCTTTTATACTACGCTTTAAATGAAAGAAATTGAAAAAAGAAAAAAATTAGCCCAATTTGTCAAGCGTTTTAAGGAAGCGAAAATTTTTGTTCTTGGTGACTTAATGGTAGATAGGTATATTTACGGTAAGGTGTCACGAATTTCTCCTGAGGCACCGGTGCCAGTAGTTGACGTTAATAAAGAAACAATTGTTCCTGGTGGCGCGGGGAACGTTGCCAATAATATCGCCTCTTTAGGTGGTAAAGTCTTTCTTAGTAGCGTGGTTGGTGAAGACAGTTCAGGAGAGAAGTTGGTTAAAGACCTAACCAGTTACGGAATTAACGGGAAAGGAATTTTTTCTGACTTTTCACGTCCGACAACTTTGAAAGTACGGATTATTGCTGAACATCAACAGGTTGTGCGTTGTGACTGGGAAGATAAAGTAAAGATTAACCCTTTATTAAATGAAAAAATTTTTGTCTATCTAAAAAGTATCATTCGTCCCATCGACGCGATAGTTATTTCTGATTACGGAAAAGGTGTAATTACTCCTTTTTTATTAAAGCGAGTTATTTCTCTTGCTCAGCGTTATTCTAAACCGATAATTGTTGACCCAAAGGTGGAACATTTCCTTCATTATCAGAGAGTGACTTGCATCACTCCTAATCTTGCTGAAGCGATGGCGGGAATTCATTGGCATTACTTAAGTTCGGAGAGAGATATAGAAAGATTAGGAGAAATAATTTTAAGGAAACTAAATTGTCTTTCAGTTTTGATTACTCGTGGAGAAAAAGGGATGACCCTTTTTGAAGGAAGGGGTAAAAGAAAGTTACAAATCACCTATATACCTACGGCAGCAAAAGAAGTTTATGATGTCACTGGTGCCGGCGACACTGTAGTAAGTGTCTTAAGTTTAGGGTTGGCTGTCGGTTTAAGCATCCGTGAAGCAGCCTATTTAGCGAATTATGCTGCCGGTATTGTCGTTGGGAAACTTGGTACGGCAACCGTCTCTCCTGAAGAATTGGAAGAGGTAATCAGCGGTGGATAAAAGGATGAAAATAGTAGGTATTATCCCTGCTCGTTATGGTTCAACAAGGTATCCAGGCAAACCGTTGGCTTTACTTCTTGGTAAACCTTTGATTGAATGGGTTTGGAACCAAGCAAAGAAAGCCACTCTTCTTAACGATTTAATTGTTGCTACCGATGACCTACGAATTGTTGAAAAAGTAGAGAAATTTGGTGGAAAAGCGGTGTTAACTTCAAAGAAATGCAAAAATGGTACCGAACGCTGCGCTGAGGTAGCAAAAAAGATAAATGCTGATTTCATTATAAATATTCAGGGAGACGAACCGCTCATTTCACCAAGAACAATCAACGAAGTAACAACCTTTTCTTTTAAAGAAAAGGATGCTTTTTTAGTTACCGTGGCAATAAAAATGCAAAATCGCGAAGAGTATTTAGATAAAAACATAGTTAAAGTAGTTTGTGACCGCAATGGTTATGCCCTATATTTTTCCCGTGCTCCCATACCTTATCCTCAGGGAGGAGTGGCTGAACGATATTTCTTTTATAAACATTTAGGTATTTACGCCTATCCACGAAACTCTTTACTTAAATTTGTTAGTTTACCTTCAACAACTTTAGAAAAAATAGAAGGACTTGAACAATTGAGAGTTTTGGAATTGGGGTATAAAATCAAAGTTGCCTCGGTCAAAGATGATTCCTACGGTGTAGATACACCAGAAGATTTACAGAAAATAGAAAGAATGTTAGAAAGTCAGAAAAAATAGTGAAATAGTGAAATAGTGGAATGGACAAGAAAACAAAAAAAATAAAAATTAGTGATTTTATCATCGGTGGGAATTATCCATTAGTTTTAATTGCTGGTCCTTGTGTAATCGAGTCCGAAAAACTAACCTTTGAAATTGCGGAGAAACTAAAAGAAATTACGGTAAAATTAAATATACCTTTGATTTTTAAATCTTCATATGATAAAGCCAATCGCTCTTCAATAAAATCATTCCGTGGGTTAGGATTGAGAAGGGGTTTAGAAGTATTAAAGAAAATAAAAAAAGAATTACAAGTCCCTTTGCTCGCTGATGTCCATCAAGTTATGGAGGTAAATCCTGTAGCCAGAGTAGTTGATATTTTACAAATCCCTGCTTTCCTTTGTCGGCAAACTGATTTAGTTTTGGCTGTCGGATCTACCGGTAAACCAATAAATATAAAAAAAGGGCAGTTTTTGAGTCCACAAGAAATGAAGAATATTATTGAAAAGGTAGAATCTACGGGAAATAAACAAATTCTCTTAACTGAACGAGGTAGTTGTTTCGGATACAACAATTTGGTTGTTGATTTTCGTAGTTTACCAATTTTACGGTCTTTTGGTTACCCGGTAATTTTTGATGCCACCCATAGTCTTCAGTTACCAGGGGCGGGGGGCGAAATTAGTGGCGGAGAAAGAAAATTTATTGAGTATCTTAGTCGGGCAGCAATCGCTACCGGCATAGACGGTATATTTTTGGAAGTTCATCCTCGGCCGGAAAGAGCATTATCTGACCGAATGACCGTATTGAAGTTAGACCGCTTGTTTGATCTTTTAATGCTTCTAAAATCAATTGACCAATTAGTGAAGAAAAATATAACTCGGAGTGTAAACGATGAAATGTCCTAAATGTGGTCAGGAAAATAAAGAGACGGCAAAATTTTGTTCTAAATGTGGAACGAGCCTGAAGGCTATACCTTTTTGGATGCCAACCTGGAAATGGCATTTACGTGTATTGGGAATAATATATCTGATTCTAATTATTATTTTTTTCTTATTGAATTTACTTCTTAAGCCATATGTTCGTCCGATTGTTGAAAACTGGTAAAGAATAAGAATGATTATTGAACAAGCAAAACGAGTTCTCAAAATTGAGGCTGAAGCGATACGCAATTTGCTCCCTCGCATTGGTAAAGATTTTGAGAAAGCAATTGAAATACTTTTTTCCTGCCGCGGAAGAGTTATTGTAACCGGAATGGGTAAAAGCGGTTTAGTGGCAAGGAAAATTGCGGCAACTTTTACCTCGACCGGCACGCCGGCATTTTATTTACATCCTGCTGAAGGGTTACACGGTGATTTAGGAATGTTAATGAAAGAAGATTGTGTTTTAGCGATTTCTTATTCCGGTGAAACTGCGGAGATGTCAGCGATAATTCCAGTAATAAAAAAGATGGGACTAAAATTCATAACCCTAACAGGAAATAAAAATTCCCGTCTGGCTAAATTTAGCGATGTAGTTCTTGATGTTAGCGTAAAGCGTGAAGCCTGTCCTTATAACATAATTCCTACTGCATCTACTACTGTCTGTTTAGCGGTGGGCGATAGTTTAGCGATTTGTCTCCTGAACAAGAAAAAATTAAGGAAAGAAGATTTTGCCCATCTTCATCCGGGAGGCACAATCGGAAAAAAACTTCTTTGGCGAGTGAAAGATATGATGCGTAGAGATAAAGATAATCCCGTAATTCTTGAGAACAAAACTGTTAAGGAAGCACTTTTGGTGATGACTACGGGGCGTTTAGGCGCGGTGAGTATAATAAATAAAAAAGGTAAATTAGTTGGTTATTTTACTGACGGTGATTTGCGACGCAATTTACAGAAGGGTGAAAATATACTGAAACAAAGAATTTCTTTATTAATGACAAAAAATCCAGTGACAATTACTCCTGACCGATTGGCTATTGAAGCCGGTAAATTGTTGAAAGAGAAAAATTGTGACAACCTGCCAGTTGTAAATAAAAAAGGTAAAGTTATCGGAATAATTGACGAACGCGACCTTTTAATGGAAGGGATAATTTAAAAAGTTAAAAGTTCAAAGTTTAAAGTGAAAAAGTTGAAGGGATAAAAAATGAATAAGAAAATTTTAGAAAAGGCAAAAAAGATTAAACTAATTGGTATGGATATTGACGGGGTTCTTACTGGTGGGGAAATAGTAGTTTTGAATTCCGGTGAAGAAATAAAATTTTGGAATGTGAAAGATCGGTTTGGTTTTGCTTTAGCTCGCAAGTCCGGGAGTGGATTAAAATTCGTTTGGATTACTGGAAGAGAGTCTAAAGAAGTAGAAAATCAAGCCAAAGAAATTGGTATTGACCGTATTTATCAAAACTGTTATGATAAACTTTCTGCCTACAGAGAGATAGTTAAAAATTTTTCTTTACACCCAACAGAAATCGCCTACATTGGTGATGACTTGATGGATTTACCGGTACTAAAACGTGTAGGTTTATCAGTTTGTCCAAACGATGCTCCAGAAGAATTGAAAAAAATTGTTGATCACATTTCATTTTACCCAGGTGGAAGGGGGGTATTCCGGGAAACCATTGAAATCGTCCTTAAAGCAAAGGGTTTATGGCGGAAAACAATTAGTGAATATTTAAGATAAACAAATATGCAAAATGTAAAATTTCCGCCAAAGGCGGATCCGCCTCTGGAGGAAAAAATTAAAAATTGGACAATCTCAATCTCAAT
>CAZRHN010000001.1:0-12962 GCA_964599925.1 uncultured bacterium | reverse complement strand
CAATCTCAATCTCAATTTTAATCTTAACTGTGGGAAAGAATTTTTCAGCGGAACAAACACTGAAGAATTTTCATTTTAGCCATCTCGAGGAAGGCAAGAAACAGTGGGAATTAACTGCTGGAGAAGGAGAAATTTATAAAGAAAAAAATGAAATCTATTTGAAAGATTTTTTAGTCAAATTTTATTCTGAAGACAAAATGGTTTCACGATTTACTGCTAAAGAAGGTAAAATTGACCAAAATAACAAACTGATAGAAGGTAAAAATAAAGCACAGATTGAATCACTAAAAGAGAAAATAAAAATTGCTACTGAAGAAATTAGATACTCAAGCAAGGAAAAAAAAATTTTTTCTTCATCTCCTCTGGAAATAGAACGAAATAAAATGATTATCAAGGGAAAAGGATTAGAATCTACACCCGATTTTTCACAAATTTCTATTTTACAGGAAGTCTCTGCTTATGACCAGGCGCATAAGTTTAATGTTCGTAGTGAAAAAATGGAAATTTTACAGGCTCACGGAATTATCGAATTTAAGAACGGAGTAAGACTTCAAAGAGAAAGCTCTTTTCTTAACGCTGATTATCTTTGTTATGATGAAAAAGAAAGAATTATGGAAGCGAGAGGAAATGCCGAACTATTTCTTGAGAGCAAAGAGGGTGAAAAAATAAAAGTTAATGCGCAAAGAATTACCTTTTTTGAAAAAGAAGAAAAGATATATGCTCAGGAAAAAGTGAAAATTGAACAGGGGAAAAATTATGCTACTGGCGAGGAGGCGCACTATTATAACCGAGAAGAAAAATTATTTCTTACCGGTGGTCCTCCTTTCGTCTATCAAGAAGAGGAAAAAAGAAAAGGTGAATATCAAGCGGAGAAGGTTATTTTTTATCTCCCGGAAAAACGTATTTCTTTTGAAGGCAATGTTCAAGGTGTAATTACCTACTATGAACCATAATAATTCATGGTTAATTACGAATGATGAGGCTTAGAGCAGAAAATTTAGTTAAAAATTATTCTTCACGCTGTGTAGTTGACCGAGTTAATCTTGAACTAAAAGAAAAGGAAATCGTAGGACTCCTTGGTCCCAATGGTGCTGGCAAAACAACAATTTTTCACATCCTTATCGGTCTGGTTTACCCTGAGGAAGGAAAAATTTATTTAGAAAATGAAGAAATCACCTGCCTACCTACCTATCAGAGGGCAAGGAAAGGAATCGTTTACTTACCTCAGGAATCATCAATATTTCGTGGGTTGAATGTAGAAGAAAATATTTTAGCCATTTTGGAAACTTTATCGCTGGACAAAAGAGAACGTAAAAAAAAATTACATACTTTACTTCAGGAATTTGGTCTTTCCCATTTGCTTAAACAAAAAGCAAGTCTCCTTTCTGGTGGAGAAAGGAGACGTTGTGAAATTGCCCGGGCTTTGGTTACCGAACCAAATTTTCTCTTTTTGGATGAACCCTTTTCTGGAATTGACCCAATTACGGTGAGTGAAATTCAGGAGATTATCGCTTATTTAAAAACAAAAAACATCGGAATTTTAATTACTGACCATAATGTGCGCGATACCTTGAAAATTACTGACCGTGCTTACCTTATTTATCAGGGAAAAATTCTTTTTCAGGGCAACGCCGAAGAACTTTTGACTAATCCTGAGGCACGGAAGTTATATTTTGGAGATAAATTTCAACTTTAAAATCTCTTCCCCGGAGGTAAAATGAAAATTTTAGATTTTCTTTGCAGGGAGGCAATTACTGCTGATTTAATAGGTCAAACGAAAAAAGAAGTACTTAATGAATTAGTTGAACTTTTAGCAAAAGCAAAAAAAGTAAAAAATGAATCCGAAGTAGTAAAAACTCTTGTGGAACGAGAACAATTGGGTTCAACTGGCATTGGCCAAGGGGTAGCCATTCCCCATGGAAAAACCGATTCGGTTAGCGAGATCGTTGCCGCTTTTGGCATTTCCAAAAAAGGTATTGAATTTGATGCTTTAGACGGTGAACCGGTATATTTAGTTTTTCTTTTGCTTGCCCCCCTTGATGCAGCAGGAACACATTTAAAAGCGTTAGCAAAAATTTCGCGTCTTTTGAAAGATAAATTTTTCCGACAGGCATTACGAGAAACACAGAGTCCAGAAGAAGTGATTAAAATTATTGAGGAGGAAGATAAATATTGAAGATGGGCTTAACTGTTGAAGAGTTATTAAAAGAAAAAGAAGTAAGTCTACATCTAAAATTAGTTGCTGGTGAAAAAGGGCGACAACGTAAAATTACAGTTTCGGAAATTAATCGTCCCGGGTTAACTCTTACCGGGTATTTTGAATACTTTCGTTACGAACGGATACAGGTTATTGGTCGGGGGGAACATTCTTATCTCAACTTCTTATCTAAAGAAAAAAGAATTGAAATTTTGGGAAAGTTTTTCTCATACGAAATACCCGGTGTAATTATTACTTATAATCTTTCACCGGTTCCTGAATTAGTTAATGCCGCAAATAAGTCTCAAATACCGGTTTTAGTTAGTTCTTTGCCAACACCGCATCTCATTGCTGAATTGATTGCTTATTTGGAGGAAAAACTTGCTCCTCTGACAATAATACATGGAACATTAATTGATGTTTATGGCTTGGGAGTATTGATTCTTGGTGAAAGTGCCATCGGGAAGAGTGAGACTGCCTTGGAATTGGTTAAACGGGGGCACATGTTGATTACTGACGATGTTGTGGAGATCCGCCAAAAACCCGGTGATATACTCATTGGTTCAGGCAAAGAAATTGTCTCTCATCATATGGAAATTCGGGGTTTGGGAATAATTGATGTGCGTACACTTTTTGGTATGGGAGCGGTATTAGAACGGACACGAATTGAATTGGTTGTACGTTTAGAAGAGTGGGATGAAACAAAAGAATATGAACGGTTAGGTCTGGAAGAAAGTTATACTGAAATTTTAGGAGTGAAGTTACCCCAGCTGCTCATTCCCGTGCGCCCGGGAAGAAATATTTCAATATTAATTGAAGTAGCAGCAATGAATCAACGTCTAAAAAGTAGAGGGTATTATTCAGCGCGGGAATTGGATAGACGGTTGATTGAATTAATGCAAAAAAAAAAGGAATGAAAGCAAATTTTTTTATTATTACTGGTATATCAGGTGCCGGAAAAAGTCAAGCGACAAAATGTTTTGAAGACCTTGGTTTTTTCTGTGTGGACAATCTCCCTACAATGTTAATTCCAAAATTTGGTGAAATTGTGAGTCAATCGGAAGGGAAATTGGATAAAGTTGCTTTAGGAATCGATATTCGTGAAGGTGAATTTTTGGATACATTTTTTGATTCTTTGAGTGAATTAAAGCGACAGGGTTTTAACTATCAAATTATTTTTCTTGATGCAAATACACGTATTTTGGTTCGGCGTTACTCCGAAACGAGACGGAGGCATCCCCTGGGAAAAAGTATAGTGGAAGGTATTCGTGAAGAAAGAAAAAGATTAACCGAAATTAAGGCGGTAGCGGATAAGATTATTGACACAAGCAATTTGACTTCCAGTGAGTTAAAAGAAGTTATTACCCGTTTTTTAGAACCCGGAAAGAGAGGTGCAATCAATTTAACCGTAGTTTCTTTTGGTTATAAATATGGGTTGCCACCGGATGCGGATTTAATTTTTGATGTCCGTTTTTTGCCTAATCCTCAATACGAAAATTCCTTGCGCAATCTTGATGGCAACGAGAATGTTATCCGAAAATATGTTCTGGGGAATTCTACTGGACGGCAATTCTTGAAAAAATTTTTTTCTTTAATTAAATATCTCATCCCCTATTATATTAAAGAAGGTAAGTCTTACTTAACTATTGGCATTGGGTGTACCGGTGGCAGACATCGTTCAGTTGTAGTGGCTAATGCATTAAAAGACTTTTTAGAAAAGAAAAAATTTACTTCTAAACTTTGGCATCGGGATATTACTAAAGGATGATTGGTATAATTTTGCTTACCCGGGGTAATTTTGGTGAAAAAATGTTGGAATCAGCAATAGAAATTCTTGGACACCAAGATTATGTTTATTCCTTTTCTTTTTCTCCGGGCGAGGAGCCGGAAATAGTTAAAAAAGCAATCCTTAAGAAAATATACGAATGGCAATGTCCTGAGGGGATACTTATTCTTACTGATATGTGCGGAGGTACACCCTGTAACATTGCTCTTTCAGTGGTTAAAGATTTAAATAAGCAAAATATAAAATGTGAAATTATTAGTGGGTTGAACCTTTATTTACTTATTTCGGTATTGAGTAAACGTGCTGATTTATCCTTAGAAGAACTGACTACCCAAGCAATACATAATGGAAGAAAAAATATTCTTGCGGCTAAAGAATTTTTCTTACAAGAAAAAGGAGATAACTAACTAATGAATGAAAAAGAAGAAACCAAGACATATGGTGCCTTCACTTTAGTTCTGCACAGCCATATTCCTTTTGTTCGCAAAGCAGGTGCTTGGCCTTTTGGCGAAGAGTGGTTGTATGAAGGTTTGATGGAAACATATATTCCTTTATTGGACATTCTCTATGATTTAAAAGAGAAAGGCATTAAGACAAAATGGTGTTTAAGTATTACGCCAATACTCTTAGAACAACTGAATGACCGTTATTTACTTAACGGTTTTGAACAATTTATGAATAAAGAAATTGAGCGTACGGAAAATGATATTAAAAAATTTGCTGCAAGAAAAGAGCCGGAATACCAGCGGTTAGCCATTTTTTATAAGGAACTTTTTTTAAATGTTAAAAGAAGTTATTATGAGCGTTACCAGCGCGACCTAATCAATGCTTTTCGTAAACTTCAAGAAGATGGTTGTATTGAGATTTTAGCCAGTGCAGCAACGCACGGTTATTTACCATTGTTTGAGCGCGATTCTTCTGTTTATGCCCAGATTAAGTTAGGAACAGAAGTCTATCGCAAATATTTTGGAAGAAGGGCACGTGGTTTTTGGTTGCCTGAATGCGGTTATCGGCCGGGATATTATTTTCAGGGTGGTAAGAAAAGATATTACCGGCCAAGTTTGGATGAATTTTTGGTTAGCCAAGGGATTGAATACTTCATTTGTGATACTCATGCTTTAGAAGGTATGGAAACATATCTTGCAGAAAAAAGAATAGGTCCTTACGGGGAGGTCAAAGCACCAAAAATTGAATATGAGAAAAAAAAGCGAGGGAGGAGTTTCCTCTCCTATTTTTTGAAAAGTGGCTGTGTGGTTTTCTCCCGGAATAAAGAGACTGGTTTACAAGTTTGGTCTGGTGAATGGGGCTATCCGGGCGACGGTAACTATCGCGAATTTCATAAGAAAGATGCTGATTCCGGACTGCAATACTGGCGGATTACTGACCGGAAAATTGATTTAGGAATGAAGGAAATATATATACCTGAAAATACAATTCTAAGAGTTAACGAAAATGCTGACCATTTTAACCATTTAGTTGAGAATCTCCTTCGTAATTTTAATCAAGAAACTAATCGTTATGGAATTGTGGTTTCACCTTATGATACCGAACTTTTTGGTCACTGGTGGTTTGAAGGAATTGCTTGGTTAAAGTGTATTGCTGAAAAAATATCTCAAAATCCATACATTAAACAAATGACTTTAAGCGAATACCTTAATTGTTGCCTTCCCGAAGAGGTTATTGAATTGCCAGAGTCTTCCTGGGGTAATGGAGGAAAACATTATGTCTGGTGTAATCCAGAAACAGAGTGGTTCTGGCGATATATTTACGAATCTGAAAGACTAATGGAAGAAATAGTAGAAAAATTTCCTCAAACTCAAGGATTATTACGAGGAATGCTTAATCAAGCAGCACGTGAACTTTTAATTCTTCAGGCATCAGACTGGCCTTTTCTGGTTACTACCCAGCAGGCAAAGGAATATGGAACACAACGTTTTCTTCTCCATTATCAACGATTCCGTCATTTAATTGACGCTTTACAAAAAGGTGAATTTGAAAACAAAGAAATGGTCAATTACCTTCAAGAAATTGAAGAAATTGATAACCCTTTTCCAGAAATTGATTATTGGCTATTTACTCGTCGGATACCTTAAAGATGAAAAAAATACATTTTTTATTTGGGACTCACATTCATCAACCGGTAGGTAATTTTCCTGAAATTTTTGAAAATGCTTACCTGAAAGCCTACGCGCCATTTTTTAAAATTTTATTAAAACATCCATTAATTAAACTTAATTTTCATTTTAGTGGGATTCTTTTTGAATGGATAAAAGAAAAACATCCTGATTTTTTTGCGCAACTAAAAGAATTGCTTAAGGAGGGTCGAGTTGAACTTCTTACTGGTGGATATTATGAACCAATTCTTCCTTCAATACCAGATAGCGATAAATTTGGACAGATTGCTAAACAGACTAATTTCCTCAAGCAAGAATTTGGGGTGACTCCAAGGGGTGCTTGGTTAGCGGAGAGAGTTTGGGAACCACATTTAGCAAAAATTTTAGCCGAAAGCAACATTGAATATATAATTCTTGATGACGCCCATTTTCTTTCCGTCGGTTTACCAGCGGGAGAACTTACCAGTTATTTTCTTACCGAAGAACAGGGAAAAAAATTAAGAATTTTTCCAATAAGCCAACGTTTACGTTACCTAATACCTTTTGGTGTTCCTGAGGAAATAATTGAGTACCTGCGTTCTTTTACTCAAAAAAAAGAAGACGTTGCTTTAACCATAATTGATGACGGTGAAAAATTTGGTATCTGGCCTGAGACATATAAACATGTCTATGAAGATCAGTGGCTGGATAAATTTTTTACTCTCTTAGAAGCAAATTCGGATTGGATAGTTTCCTTAACTTTTTCCGAATATCTAGATCAGTTTCCTCCTCGGGGAAGAGCCTATCTTCCTACAACCGCATATTTTGAAATGTCTGAATGGGCGATACCTGACCCGAAGATTGGTGAAGAATTTACTCAAGTATTAAAGAATTTAGATTGTTTACCGGAAGGAACAAAAGAAAAGTTGCGCCCTTTTCTTAAAGGAGGTTTTTGGCGTAATTTTTTAGTTAAATATCCCGAAGCAAATAATATGCATAAAAAGATGCTTTATGTAAGTGAAAAAGTGAATAATGCAGTCCAAAGCGCAAAGTTCAAAGAACCACAAATCCAGCGAGCGCTAGATCTGCTCTATGCTGGACAGTGCAATTGTGCATATTGGCATGGTGTGTTTGGGGGACTTTATTTACCCCATTTACGCCAAGCAGTGTATCGTAACTTAATTGAAGCAGAAAATATTGTGGATATTTTAATGAAAAAAGAAAAAGAGGGAATCCACTTCCAGCAGATTGACTTTCGCCGTGATGGGAACGAAGATCTACTTGTAGAAACATCCGTATATAATTTATATTTTAATTTAGCAGAAGGCGGTTCTCTCTTCGAGTGGGATTTTATTCCGGGACGAGTAAATTTGGTTAATGTGTTGAGCCGTCGCCCCGAAGCTTATCATAAACGGTTACGAGAATATCTCAAAACTCGTAGTGAAGAACCAGAAAAAATAAAAACTATTCACGAATTAGTACGAGTTAAAGAAGAAGGATTGGAAAACTATCTCTATTATGATTGGTATAACCGCACTTGTTTTATTGACCATTTTCTCCATCCCCAAACTTCTTGGGAAGATTTTCGCAAATGCCAGTACGGTGAACAAGGTGATTTTGTTAATCAACCCTATCAGGCGAAGACAAAAAAAAGTAAAGAAAAATTTAAACTTTCATTTCGTCGTCGGGGACAAGTTTGGTTCGGGGAAGAAAAAATAAATCTCCTCTTAGAAAAAGAAATTGTCCTTGATACTTCTTCTTTACTCACGATAAATTATCGTCTTTCTAACCATTCAAATTCTTTAGTTTCTTTGTGGTTCGCTTGCGAATTTAATTTTGCTTTTTCAAAAAAATCTACCCAGTCGAACGGAGTTTCAGAAGAAGGTGGCGAACTTTTCGCTCAAAATAACTGGGAAAGAATCGACGAAAATCAAAAAATAAAAATTAAATTTGATTTCCTCCAACCGATAAATATCTGGCATTATTCGCTGGAAACTGTTTCTTCTTCTGAAGCAGGTTTTGAACGCACCTATCAGGGAACAATTCTTCTTCCTCATTGGAAAATAACCCTTAAACCGAAAAAAACCTGGACAACTCGATTTACTATTGGGGTTGAATCTTTGTGAGCGGTTTTGGGGTTTGAAATAACAAATTTTTTTGAGTAAAAAAATATGCAAGAACGAGTTTTTCGAATTAAAAATAAACTTGGTCTCCATGCCCGTCCAGCAGCACTTTTTGTCCAGACGGTAAACAAGTTTAATTGCAAAATACGAGTGGTTAAAAATGATGAAATGGTTGACGGAAAATCAATAATGGGACTTTTAACTTTAGCTGCTGGTTGTGGTTCGGAAATAAAAGTAATTATTGAAGGGGAAAAGGAAGAAGAAGTTTTAGATAAAATTAACGAATTAATTGAAAATAAATTTGATGAAGAATAGTCCCTTCTTAAGTTAGAAAAAAGGATAAATTAATCATGTTTAAAGGAATTCCTGCATCTTCAGGTATTGCTATTGGGAAAGCGTTCCTTTTTCTTGAAGAAGAAGATTTACCTATTTATCCGCGGAGTTTAAACAAAGAAGAAATAAGGAATGAATTACATCGTTTTCGGGAAACGGTAAACAAGGTCAAACAAGAAATAATCCAAACCAAGGGGAAGGTGCTCCAACTTTTAGGCAAAGAACATAGTCGTTTAATTGAGGCGCATCTCTTGATTCTTGATGACCCGCTTTTGACTCGCGATGTGCCAAAAAAAATTATTTCCCATTTTCTTAATGCTGAATGGGTAGTTTACGAAATAACTGAAAAAGTAATAAAAACCCTGGAAACATTGGAAGACGTATATTTTCGGGAAAGAAAAGAAGACATCCTCACCATTCGACGAAAAATTATTCGTTATCTTTTAGGTAAAGAAAAAATGTTACTTAGTAATTTACCGCCTGATACTGTAGTTGTTGCTCATAATCTTACTCCCGGCGATACGGTTGGTTTAAAAGAAGAAAAAGTAATCGGTTTTGCTACCGATGCGGGAGGAAGAACCAGTCATACGGCATTACTGGCACAATCGTTCGAAATACCCTGTGTAGTTGGTTTAAAAAATATTACTCAGCAAGTAAAAACTGGTGAAGCCATTATTGTTGACGGTGATAAAGGAATAATAATTGTTAACCCCGATAAACAAACTATTGAAAATTACCAAGAATTACAGAAAAAGATTCTTGAAGAAAAGCAGGAGTTGCAAAAACTGGTTAGTTTGCCTGCAGTGACTCTTGACGGGCATCAAATTAATTTAGCCGCAAATATTGAGATACCAGAAGAAATTGAATTGGTTCATAAATATGGTGCTGAGGGAATTGGTTTATACCGAACTGAATTTCTCTATCTCGATCGCGCGGATTTACCAGGTGAAGAAGAACAGTATAAAAATTATTCACAAGTAGCAAAAAGTATTCTCCCCCATTCAGTAATTATTCGCACTCTGGATTTAGGGGGTGATAAAATTTTTCCTCAGGTATCAAATCTCAAACAAATGGTTTTATCTCCAGAACGGAATCCTTTTCTTGGTTTACGTTCAATACGTTTTTGTTTACGTTGTTCAGAAATTTTGAAAACACAACTCCGAGCGATACTCCGTGCTTCCGCAGAGGGAAAATTAAAAATACTTTTCCCAATGATTTCCCGAATTGATGAATTACGACAAGCAAAAGATATCCTTGAAGAAGTAAAAATTTCTCTTCGTGAGAAAAATATCCCTTTTGATGAAAAAATTAAAATAGGCGTACTGATTGAAGTTCCGGCAGCGGCTTTGATAGTAGATTTGATTTCTAAAGAAATAGATTTCCTTTCTATCGGTACCAATGATTTGATTCAATATACTTTAGCGGTTGACCGGGGAAATGAAAATGTGGCTAATCTATACGAGCCGTCGCACCCTTCAATTCTGCGCTTAATCAAGCAAATTGTTGATGCCGGACATAAAGCCGGGAAATGGGTGGGAACTTGCGGGGAGATGGCTGCCGAACCTGTCTTTGCTTTGCTCCTTTTAGGTATGGGCTTGGACGGATTAAGCGTTCCGCCAAGTTTGGTGCCGAGAATTAAAAAAATTATCCGGGGAGTTTCTCATCAAGAAGTAAAAAAATTGACCGAAGAAGTTTTCGCTTCAGCAGATAAAGAAATATTGGAAAAAATATCCAATAAAATCAATGAGAGATATTCGTAATTTTTCAATTATCGCCCATATTGACCATGGTAAGTCTACCCTTGCCGACCGTCTTTTGGAATATGCTGGTTTAATTGCCGAATCTAAGCATCAACCGCAAGTTCTTGATGGTTTAGAATTAGAACGCGAACGAGGAATCACGATTAAAGCAAAAACCGTGCGTTTAAACTATTTAGCCGAGAATGGACAAGAGTACATTCTCAATCTTATTGATACACCCGGGCATGTGGATTTTACTTATGAGGTAGCCCGTGCCTTAGCCGCTTGTGAAGGGTGTCTTCTCTTGGTTGATGCTGCGCAAGGCGTGGAAGCGCAAACTTTAGCCAATTTTGAATTAGCAAAAAGAAATGACTTAATAATTATTCCGGTAATTAATAAAATTGATCTTCCCCAGGCAGATACTGAAGGAACAAAAAAACAACTTCATGAAAATTTAGGTATTAAAGAAAAACCTATCTTGGTTAGTGCAAAACAAGGTATTGGGACAAAACAAGTTCTGGAAGAGGTTGTAAAAAGAATCCCTCCCCCGCAAGGTAATCCTGATAGCCCTTTAGTGGCTTTGGTGTTTGATTCTTTCTACGACCCTTTTCGGGCGGTAGTATTATATCTCAAAATTCTTGATGGAGAGATTCAAGCCGGGAAGAAGGTGCAGTTTATCTCTTCTCCGGATACCTATGAAGTAAGCGAGGTAGGATATCTAAAGTTAAAGATGGTAAAGAGCATAAGTTTATCCGCAGGTGAAGTGGGTTATTGTATCGCCGGAATCAAAGATATTCATCAGGTAAAAATTGGTGACCTTTTGATTGAAAAAGATTCAAAGTTAGAAAAAAAATATCCGAGTTTCCGCGAAGTCAAACCCTATGTTTTTAGTGCTTTTTATCCCCTGAATCCAGCAGATTATTCACATTTACAGTTAGCCTTAGGAAAATTACATCTTACCGATAGTGCATTTCATTTTACCCCGGAGAATTCACAGATTTTAGGTGCTGGTTTTCGTTGCGGTTTTTTGGGGGTATTACATTTAGAAATTGTTAAAGAAAGGTTGCAACGCGAATTTGGTTTAAACCTTTTAGTAACTGCGCCGAGCGTAGTTCACCGAATAAAAAAAAGGGACGGAGAGACAATAGAAATCAACCACCCAGCACAACTCCCTTCCTTAAACGAAATTGAAGAAATTAAAGAAAATTATGTCTCAGCGATGGTCGTTACACCAAAAGAATATCTCGGAGCAATAATGGAAATGCTTGACCAACGACAAGCGAAATTTATCAGTATGCGTTACCTTACTTCAAGCCGGGTTGTTCTTTATTATGAATTACCTTTAGCAGAAATTGTTTATGATTTTTATGACCAGTTAAAGTCAGTTTCACAAGGTTATGCTTCTTTTGATTATGAGTTAATTGGTTTCAGGAAAAGTAACCTGGTAAAAGTAGAAATTTTGGTTAATCGCCAAGTGATTGATGCTTTTTCTTTCCTTATTCATAAAGATAGCGCTTATATAAAAGCAAAAAAGTTGGTAGAAAAATTGTCTCAACTTATACCGCGGCATTTATTTGTTGTCCCAATACAAGCGCAGGTGAATAATAAAATTATTATCCGTGAAAATATACCGGCATTACGTAAAGATGTAACCGCAAAATGTTATGGTGGTGATATTACTCGGAAGAGGAAACTCTGGCAAAAACAAAAAGAAGGAAAGAAAAAGATGCAACAATTTGGTAAGATAAATATTCCACCGGAAGCCTTTTACGCAATACTAAAAACCTAAATAAATGATTTCAACGATAAAAAAACCGATTTCAGCGATAAATCAATATTGTTATCCATTGACTATAAACGAAGTGTTAATCACTGTAATCGGTAGTTAAAAAAATCGCTGTAATCATATTCTAAAAGAAATGGAAACAAAAATTATTTGGTTTGCTCTTGGGCTCGGGATAGCAACAATTTCTTTGCGTTTAATCCGTCCGAAGGTTAAAAGTAAACAACTGGAACGGTTCCGGGTGTGGCTTCTTGACTGGGTCAATACTTTATTCTCTGCAGTAATTTTGGCTGCTTTAATAATGAATTTTGTAGTTCAAGCGTTTAAAATTCCATCCGGGTCAATGCGTCCAACTTTACTTGAGGGAGACCATTTATTTGTGAACAAATTTATCTACGGTTTGCGCATACCTTTTAGTGAGATAAGATTTTTACCTTTAGAACGGGTTAAACGAGGTGAAATAATCATTTTTTCCTGTCCCCCACAAGCATTATCGCCAATTGAAAAAGAAAAAAAGGTAAAAAAAGATTTTATCAAACGTTGCGTCGGTTTAGGTGGTGATGTTATTGAAATCAAAAATAAAAAAGTTTACTTAAATGGTAAAGAGTTAAATGAACCTTATGCTTTTTATAATCAAGAGATTATTTATCCGGCACCGCATTTTCCTTCTAATTCAGAAAATTATCAAAAATCCTGGGAGGAAGGTAGATTTGCACAAATGAGCGGGGGAACGGTGCGGGATAATTTCGGTCCGGTAAAAGTTCCTCAAGGATGCTATTTTGTCCTCGGCGATAACCGGGATAGTTCTTTTGATTCACGCTTCTGGGGACCCTTGCCGGATAAGTATCTTAAAGGACGCGCCTTACTTCTTTATTGGCCAATTAGACGAGTAAGAATTATTAAGTAAA